>NZ_JBQEMR010000052.1:0-24489 GCF_052045015.1 Stenotrophomonas sp. 22692 | reverse complement strand
AGCCGCATGGATGCGGCGACCGAGCTTACATGGACGTACTTGCAGCGGCCCCCAGCCGACCCACCCTCCCGGCCCATCCCCGAGCTGGCTGGACCACACCGCGGAGGGGGCGGCGCCCGATGGCCGGTCTTTCACCCGAACCATGGCATGCTCGGCGCCAAGCCCACCCGGAACCTCCGCCATGCGCCTGTTCACCCGTGTCCTGCCCCTGATGCTGCTGGCCTCCCTGTTGTCCGGCTGCGGCTACAACGCCATCCAGCAGAAGGATGAAGCGGTCAAGGCCAGCTGGTCGGAGGTCATCAACCAGTACAAGCGCCGCGCCGACCTGGTGCCCAACCTGGTGCAGACCGTGAAGGGTTTCGCCAGCCAGGAAGAGCGCGTGCTGACCGAAGTGACCAACGCCCGTTCGCGTGTCGGCCAGATCAATGTCAACGCCGATGACGAAGCCTCGCTCAAGCAGTTCCAGCAGGCCCAGGGCGAACTGGGCAGCGCGCTGTCGCGGCTGCTGGTGGTCACCGAGAACTATCCGCAGCTGAAGTCCGACCAGAACTTCCGCGACCTGCAGGCCCAGCTGGAAGGCACCGAGAACCGGGTCACCGTCGCGCGTGGCCGTTACATCCAGCAGGTGCAGGACTACAACACCTACATCCGCTCGTTCCCGCAGGTGATCACCGCCAAGCTCTTCGGCTACAAGACCAAGCCGAACTTCACCGTGGACAACGAAGCGCAGATCTCCAACGCGCCGGCGGTCGATTTCGGCAACGCGCCGCAGCAGCCGGCGCCGCAGCCGGGCCACTGACCGATGCGCCTGGCCACTGCGCTGCTGGTTCTGCTGCTGTGGCTGCCGCTGGCGTCGCAGGCGCAGCAGCTGGCGCCGGTTCCGGCGCTGGATTCGCCCGTGGTCGATACCACCGGCACGCTGGATGCCGCGCAGAAGCAGGCACTGGTGCAGCAGGCGCTGGACCTGCAGCAGCGCAAGGGCAGCCAGCTGCAGGTGCTGGTGGTGCCCACCACCCAGCCGGAAGACATCGCGCAGTACACCACGCGCGTCTTCGACCAGTGGCAGATTGGCCGCAAGGGCGTGGATGACGGCGTGCTGCTGGTAGTGGCCAAGGACGACCGGCGCGTGCGCATCGAGCCGGGCTACGGCCTGGAAGGTGCGATTCCCGATGCCATCGCCAACCGGGTCATCCAGGAATACCTGGTGCCGCGCTTCCGCAGCGGCGACTACGCCGGTGGCATCACCGATGCCACGGCGGTGCTGGTCAAGTTGATCGACGGCGAAACGCTGCCGGCACCGGTCAGCGGCCATCGCGGGCGTGAGCCCAGCGGTGGCGGTGATACCTGGTTCCTGGCGCTGTTCATCGGTGTGTTCGCCGGCAGCATCCTGCGCGGCGTGTTCTCGCGCGTGCCGCGTCCGCTGCGTGGCGTGCTCGGCGGTGCCGGTGCAGCCCTGGCGGCGTTCCTGTTCACGTCCACGCTGCTGGCCAGTGGCCTGGCGGGCATCGTAGGCCTGATCGTGGCCATGCTCTCAGGACACCCGGGCCGCTTTGCCGGTGGCGGTGGCTGGGGCGGTGGCAGCTGGGGCGGGGGCGGCGGCTTCGGTGGCGGTGGAGGATTTGGCGGCGGCTGGGGAGGCGGTGGTGGCCGCTCCGGTGGTGGCGGTGCTTCGGGGGGCTGGTGATGATCCAACGACTGTGTCGTCATGTGTTTTCGCCGTCGGTACGGCGCGCGTTCCCGCCGGCCACCCTGCAGGCGATCACCGAGGCCATCGCGGCCGGTGAGCAGCGCCACTGCGGGCAGGTGATGTTCGCGGTGGAAGCGGACCTGCCGCTGGCCGCGCTGTGGCACAGGGTCACCCCACGCCAGGCCGCCGAGCATGCCTTCGCGCGCCTGCGCACCTGGGATACCACCCACAACAATGGCGTGCTGATCTACCTGCTGCTGGCCGACCACGCCATCGAGATCGTCGCCGACCGTGGCCTGCACGGCCGGGTCAGCCCGGCGCAGTGGCAGCGGGTCTGCACCCACCTGCGCGAGGGCCTGCGTGGTTCCCATCCGGTGGGAGCGCTGCAGGATGCCATCGACGAGGTCTCCAGCCTGATCGAAGGGCACTTTCCGGCCTCGACGCGGTCGAACGATGACGCGTTGCCGAACTCGCCCCAGCTCCTTGGTTGAGCCGGGGCGGCACTGGCCCGAGAATAGGCGTTCAACCGCAAGGCACCTTCCATGATCTATTTCCACGACATCGACCCCATCGCCCTCTCGCTGGGGCCGATCAAGGTGCACTGGTACGGCATCATGTACCTGCTCGGCTTCACCGCGGCCTGGCTGCTGGGCCGCAAGCGCATCGCCGCCGGTCGCCTGCCGGGCGTCGATGCCAACGGCTTCTCCGACCTGCTGTTCTACGCCATGCTCGGCGTGGTGCTGGGCGGGCGCATCGGCTACATGCTGTTCTACGCGCTGGGCGATTTCCTGCACAACCCGCTGCTGCTGTTCAAGGTCTGGGATGGCGGCATGAGCTTCCACGGCGGCCTGCTCGGCGTACTCGGTGCCTGCTGGTGGTGGTCGCGCAAGCACGCGCTGCACTTCTTCGACACCATGGATTTCATGGCGCCGCTGGTGCCGCTGGGCCTGGGCTTCGGCCGCATCGGCAACTTCATCGGCGCCGAGCTGTGGGGCAAGTACACCGACGGCACGTGGGGCGTGGTGTTCCCGTCCGGCCTGCCGGCGCCGCTGAACCAGCTGGACCACGCGACCCTGCAGACGCAGTTCGCGACCGGTGCGCTGAACCAGTTCGCGCGTCATCCGTCGCAGCTGTATGAAGCGTTCCTGGAAGGCCTGGTGATGTTCGTGGTGCTGTGGGCCGTGTCGGCCAAGCCGCGCCACCGTTACCTGGTCGGCGGCCTGTTCGCGCTGATGTACGGCCTGTTCCGCTTCGCCGTGGAGTTCGTGCGCATGCCCGACAACGGTGTCTACGTGGCCTTCGACTGGCTGACCCGCGGCCAGATCCTCAGCCTGCCGCTGATCGCCTTCGGCCTGGTGCTGCTGGTGATGTCGCGCCGCGCGCCGGTACTGCAGCCGCAGCTGCCGGTGGCTGCCGAGGGCAAGGCATGAAGGCTTACCTGGACCTGCTCTCGCACGTGCTCGAGCACGGCGCCGAGAAGAGCGACCGCACCGGCACCGGTACCCGCAGCGTGTTCGGCTGGCAGATGCGTTTCAACCTGGCCGACGGCTTCCCGCTGGTCACCACCAAGAAACTGCACCTGCGCTCGATCATCCATGAGCTGCTGTGGTTCCTGAAGGGCGACACCAACATCGGCTACCTGAAGGACAACCAGGTGCGGATCTGGGACGAGTGGGCCGACGAGAACGGCGACCTCGGCCCGGTCTATGGCAAGCAGTGGCGCAGCTGGGCCACCGCCGATGGTCGCGAGATCGACCAGATGCAGTGGCTGGTGGACGAGATCAAGCGCAACCCCGATTCGCGCCGGCTGGTGGTCAGCGCCTGGAACGTCGGCGAGCTATCGCAGATGGCGCTGATGCCGTGCCACAACCTGTTCCAGTTCTATGTGGTGGACGGCAAGCTCAGCTGCCAGCTCTACCAGCGCAGCGGCGACATCTTCCTCGGCGTGCCGTTCAACATCGCCAGCTACGCGCTGCTGACCCACATGGTGGCGCAGGCCACCGGCCTGGGCGTGGGTGATTTCGTGCATACGCTGGGCGATGCGCACCTGTATTCGAACCACTTCGAGCAGGCGCGCGAGCAGCTGTCGCGTGAACCGCGCGCGCTGCCGAAGCTGTGGTTGAACCCGGAGGTGACCGACCTGTTCGGCTTCCAGTTCGACGACATCCGCATCGACGGCTACGATCCGCACCCGGCGATCAAGGCGCCGGTGGCGGTATGAGTTCCCGATTGATTTCCAGCGGCCTGCTGGCGCTGTGCGGCATGTTGCCGCTGGCCATGGTGCAGGCCGGACCGGCCGATGCGCTGTCGTTGGCCCGGCAGGTCAATGAGCAGATCGTGCACAAGCACATGCGCGAGGAAGTGCAGGCGTTCGCTGGGGCGTTCAACGGCAGCACGATGATGCCCCAGGATGTGCCGGAAGGCTGCCGGGCGCAGATGCGTGAGGCGGTAACCGGCATGTACACGGCGATGACCGAGCACCTGAAGGCGGGTGTCGAGGATCCGGCCTATCAGCGCATGCTCGAGCAGCAGCTTGCCACCGTCTATTCAAGTGACCAGTTGCAGGCATTTCTGGCACGTCGTGCCAGCACCGACACTGCTGCGTTGTCGGCAGACATCCTGTCAGGACCGGGCCTGAAGGATATCGAAGAGGCGCAGAAGCAGAAGATCCTCGATGGCCTGGATGAGCAGTCCACATCCAGCCCCGAGCTGGCAGCGGCGCTGCAGGCTGCCAGTGCCGCCAACGCTGCCTGCGAACGCCTGCAGATCGACGCCAGCTGAGGAGGTGGTAGCAATGAAGCTGTCGATGATCGTGGCGCTGGATCGCAACCGTGGCATCGGCCAGGGCAATGCCATGCCCTGGCACCTGCCGGATGATTTCAAGCACTTCAAGGCGCTCACCCTGGGCAAGCCGATCCTGATGGGGCGCAAGACGGCCGAGTCGATCGGCCGCGTACTGCCGGGGCGGACCAACCTGGTGCTGACCCGCAGCGGCCAGGTGCCGTTCGAGGGCATGCGCGCGGTGGCGTCGCTGGATGAGGCGAAGACGATTGCCGAACGCGAGGGCGCCAGCGAGCTGTGCATCATCGGCGGCGGCGAGATCTTCCACCAGCTGCTGGACCAGGCCAGTGACCTGTACCTGACCTGGGTGGATGCCGAAGTCCCCGCCGATACCCATTTCCCCGAGGTGGATGCGCAGGACTGGCGGGAAGTGAGCAGCGAGCCGCACCCGGCCGACGAACGCCATGCCCACGCGTTCCGCTTCGTGCACTACGTGCGCCGCTGAAGATGGTTTCTTGTAGAGCCGAGCCATGCTCGGCTGCTGTTGCCGGACACATCCCGTAGCCGAGCATGGCTCGGCTCTACAGGATTGCCTACGGCATCCGGTAATGCCCGATGATGGCGTGCTGGAACAGCAGATTCTCTTCGCGCGTGCCGCGCGCGATGTTGTGCAGCACCAGCGGCGTGCCGTTGGCCAGCCTGCGGTCGGAGACGATGCCCACGTGCAGCAGGCCGTTGCCGTTGAGCTTCCAGGCGACGATGTCGCCGGCCGCGTAGTCGGCGGCGAGGGCCGTGATCGGCTGCTGCCAGCCCTGCCGTTCGAACCAGCGCATCAGGTTCGGTACGCGGCGATGATCGATGTTGCGATCCGGTCGTGACAGGCCCCAGATCGCCGGATAGGCACTGAAGTTGCCGCGCATGTCCTCATGCACGCGGGCCTGCAGGTCCACGTCCAGGCTGCGCAGCGCGCGCACCACCACGTCGGTGCACACGCCGCGATCAACCGGGACGTCTCCACCGGGATAGGCCAGCACCTGATAGGCAGGGTCGTAGCGGGTGGTGACGCCGATCTGCGCGCGCGCTGCAGCCACCAGTGGCGGCGAAGGCGCCTGCGGTTGCGATGGCGTGTGGCCGACGTTTCCGCCGCCGGTGGGGGCCGGGGCCGAAGTGGGCTGGCAGCCGCTGGCCAGGGCCAGCGTCAGCAGCACCATCCATGGTGCCCAGTCGCGCCGCGTCATGCCTGCGGCGGAGGACTGTTGTTGCCGGGGCCCGCGGAGCCACCACCACCGCCACCACGGCGACGACGACGGCGCGGGCCGCGATTGCCCGGGGTGGCGGCCGGAGCGTTACCGCCGCCCTGTTCCTTGCCCTGCGCCGACGCAGCCGGGCGCTCGTGCGCCGGGCGCGCGGGCGGGCGGGCGTTGGGCACGGGGGCGGGTACATCGCGGCCTGGTACCTGCACCACGCGCAGTTCATCGGTATCGAGCTGGATCGCGGTGAGCTTGCCGCCCCAGACCGCGCCGGTGTCGATGGCGTGCACGCCCTGGGTGATGGTCAGGCCCAGCGCCGACCAGTGGCCGCAGACCACCTTCAGGTCGCGCTCGACCCGGCCCGGCACTTCGAACCAGGGATACAGCCCCTGTTCCTGCGTGCCCGGCGTGCCCTTGTCCTCGATGCCGATGCGTCCGCGCGGGGTGCAGTAGCGCATGCGGGTGAGCACGTTGATGATCGCGCGCGAGCGGTCGTAGCCGGACAGGTTGGGGGCCCAGCTCGGCTTGTCGCCGTACATGTTGCGGAACAACTTGCGGTAGCCGGCGCCGTGCAACTGTGCCTCGACTTCAGCCGCATGCTTCTCGGCCATCTGCGTGGTCCACTTCGGCGCCAGGCCGGCGTGCACCATCATCCAGCCCAGTTCGCGGTCCACGTGCACCAGCTTCTGCAGGCGCAGCCAGTCCAGCAGTTCGTCGCGGTCCTCGGCCTGCACGATGCGCAGCAGGTCCGGATTGACCTTGCGCTGTTCCTCTTCGGTGCGGGCACCGACGGCCAGCAGCGAAAGGTCATGGTTGCCCAGCACCACCACGCTGTGCTCGCGCAGCGAATGCACCAGCCGCAGCGTTTCCAGCGACTGGCCACCCCGGTTCACCAGGTCGCCGCAGAACCACAGGGTGTCCTGCGCCGGGTCGAAACGGATCTTTTCCAGCAGTCGCTGGGTGACGTCATAGCAGCCCTGCAGGTCGCCGATCGCCCACACACTCATCGTTCGGCCTCCGTGTCAGTGCAGGGTACGCGGGATGGCCAGCACGAAAGGTGCGACCGGCGCGGCAAATTCGGTGCCGTCGTCGGCGACCATGTCGTAGTGGCCCTGCATGGTCCCGTGATCGGTCCCCAGCATGACACCGGACGTGTAATGGAAGTCTTCACCGGGACGCAGGCGCGGCTGCTCGCCGATCACCCCGTCGCCGTCGACATGCTCGACGCGGCCGTTGGCATCGGTGATGCGCCAGTGGCGTGCGACCAGGCGCGCGGCAACACGTCCCTGGTTGTGGATGCGGATCGTGTAGGCGAACGCATAGCGCCCGTCTTCCGGCGCGGATTGATCGTCGAGGAAGCGCGGTGCGACTTCGACGGAGATGGCATAAACGTCAGCGTCTTCCATACCGGCAGTGTAATCAGGAGGCATTGGCCAAGGCGATGAATTCGGCCACGTCCAGCTGTTCGGCGCGGGCATCGGGACGCACGCCGGCGGCAACGAACTGTTCGGCGGACACCACGTTGTTCAGGGCGTTGCGCAGGGTCTTGCGGCGCTGCCCGAAGGCGGCCTTGACAACCTCGGCGAAACGCTTGTGGTCGTTGATGTTGATTGTGGCCGGGTCACGCGGCACCAGCCGCACCACGGCCGAATCGACCTTCGGCGGCGGCCGGAACGCGCCCGGCGGCACCACGAACAGCGAGGTCACCTGGCAGTAGGCCTGCAGCATCACGCTGAGCCGGCCGTACACCTTGCTGCCGGGGCCGGCGGCCATGCGGTCGACCACTTCCTTCTGCAGCATGAAGTGCATGTCGCGGATCACCGCGGCATGTTCCAGTGCATGGAACAGGATCGGCGAGGAGATGTTGTAGGGCAGGTTGCCGACCAGGCGGATCGGCTGGCCGGCAGCCAGCTCGGTGAAGTCCACGCGCAGCACGTCGCGGTGGACGATGGTCAGCTCGCCCAGCGGCTCGGCGGCGGCGGTCAGCGGCGCGATCAGGTCGCGGTCGAACTCGATCACCGTCAGTTTCGGATGCACGCGCAGCAGCGGCAGGGTGATCGCGCCCTGGCCGGGACCGATCTCGACCAGGCGGTCACCGTCTTTCGGGTTGACCGCCATCACGATCTTGTCGATGTAGTGGCGGTCGGCCAGGAAATGCTGGCCAAGCTGCTTCTTGGCCGGGGCGGTGAACACCGGGCCGGAGGGGGAATGCGGGGAATTCATGCGCTCAGTGTACGTTGCCGCGCAAGCTGCGCACACAACGTCGTTGCCGCCTGCAGGCTGGAAGGATCGGCAATGCCGCGCCCGGCCATATCCAGTGCCGTGCCATGGTCCACCGCCACGCGCGGGTAGGGCAGGCCCAGGGTCAGGTTCACCGCCTGCTCGAAGCCCGAATACTTCAGCACCGGCAGGCCCTGGTCGTGGTACATCGCCAGCACGGTGTCGAAGCCCGCCAGCTTGGCCGGCAGGAAGGCGGTATCGGCCGGCAGCGGCCCGATCAGGTCCATGCCCTCGGCGCGCAGGCGCTGCAGCAGCGGGATGATCAGGTCCAGCTCCTCACGACCCAGATGGCCGTCTTCGCCGGCGTGCGGATTCAGGCCGAGCACGGCGATGCGCGGCGCAGGCAGGCCGAACTCGCGACGCAGGGCGGCATGCACGGTGCGCAGGGTGTGTTCCAGGCGGGGCGCGGTGATCGCGTCGGCCACCTCGCGCAGTGGCAGGTGGGTAGTGGCCAGGGCCACGCGGACGATGTGGTTGGCCAGCATCATCACCACCTTCACCCCGGCCTGGTCGGCCAGCAGTTCGGTGGTCCCACTGTAGGCGATGCCGCCTTCGTTGATGACCGCCTTGTGCACCGGGCCGGTGACCACGCCGTGCAGTTCGCCAGACAGGCAGGCCTGGCCAGCACCGAGCAGGGCACCGATGACGGCGCCGGCATTGGCCGGGTTGGCCTGGCCGAAGTGGCTGGGCACGGTATTGGCCACAACGCGCACACGCAGATCGCCGGGGACGCGTGCTTCGGCGTCCTCGGGCAGCAGCTGCAGCGGCAGGTTCAGCGCGGCGGCGGCCGCGCGCAGGGTATCCGGGTCGGCGAAGGCCAGCAGCCGGCAATCTTCACGCGGCTGCTGGACGAGGCGGACACACAGCTCCGGGCCGATCCCGGCGGGCTCGCCCGGTACCAGAGCGAGCTCGGGACGCATCGGTCAGGACTGCGGCGGCGTGGCGGTATTTTCCGCGCGGTCCCCGCTGCGGAAGCTGACATAGGCTTCGCCGCGCAGTTCCTGCAGGAAGCGGTTGTACTCGTCTTCCAGCTTGCGGCGGCCGATGGTCTCGCGGACCTGGGCGCGCTGGTTGTCGTTGGTCACGTCGGTCTGGCGGGTGGCCACGCGCTGCACGATGTGCCAACCGGCATCGGTGCGGAACGGCTGGCTGACGCCGCCGTCCTGGATGCCGGCTACCTGCTGGCCGAACGCCGGACCGAACGCGTCGACCGGGAACCAGCCCAGATCGCCGCCCTGGCCCTTGCTGTTGTTGTCCTCGGAGGATTCCTTGGCCACGGTCTCGAAATCCGCGCCGCCGGCGATGCGGGCGCGCAGGGTATCGATCTTGGCCTTGGCGGCAGCGTCGGTCTGGTGATCGTCCACGCGCACCAGGATGTGGCGGCCGTGGTATTCGGTGACCGTGTGCGCGCCACCGCTGGCGGCGCTGGCATCACGCACTTCCACCAGCTTCAGCAACTGGAAGCCGCTGGGGCCGCGGATCGGGCCGACCACTTCGCCGGGTTTCATCTTTTCCATCAGCTGGGCAAAGGCCTGCGGGATTTCATCCAGGCTGCGCCAGCCCAGGTCGCCGCCTTCCAGCGCGTTGGGGCTGTCCGAATAACGCACGGCGGCCGCGTTGAAGTCCAGCTCACCCTTGTCCAGCAGGGCCTTCACGCCTTCAGCCTTCTTCTGGCCGGTGGCGATCTGGTCGGCGTTGGAGCCGTCGGGCAGGGCGATCAGGATGTGCGCCAGGTGGTACTGGTTGCCCACCGTGGCCTGCTGCTTCAGCGCGGCGTCCACTTCACCCTCGCTGACGCTGATGCGGCTCTGCGCGAAGCTCTGGCGCAGGCGCTGCACGGTGATTTCATCGCGCACCGAAGCACGGAAATCGTTGAAATCGATGCCGTCGTGGGCCAGGCGCTGGCGCAGTGCATCCAGGTTCGAGCCGTTCTGCTGGGCGATGGCATTCATCGCCTGGTTCAGCTCCTGGTCGCTGACGCGGATGCCGCTGCCCTGGGCGCGGGCCACCTGCAGCTTGACCAGCACCAGGCGCTCGAGCACCTGGCGGCTGAGCACGTCTTCCGGCGGCAGCTGGTTTTCACGGCCGGCGTACTGCGCCTTGATGTTGGCGATCGCACGCTGGAGCTCGCTCTGCAGGATCACGTCCTCGTCGACGACGGCGGCGATGCGGTCCAACGGCTGCGCCTCCTGCGCGAGCACCTGCAGGGGGGCGGACACGCTGGACACCGCCAGCAGGGAGGCGAGAAGAACGGGGAAGCGCTTGGTCATGGGATCTGATTCGGATCGTAGTCATCCCGGGTCGCCCCGGTGTTGCTGGGCGGCACGAGATAGAGGTCGTCGCGGTTGTAGCCGAGGATAGCACGGCGCAGCGTACGGTCCGTGTCCTGGCCGATGGAGCTGAGGCCCTTGAGCACGAACTCCAGCTGGAAGGAATTGTTCATGTCGCCTTCGCGGTTGCGCACGTAGCGGCGGGCCACCGCACGGACCGCCAGGCAGCAGCTGTCCCACTGCACGCCGGCGATGATCTCCAGCGGTTCCTTGTCCTGCAGCGAGTAGTAATACCGGCCCACCAGGCTCCAGCGCGCATTCAGCGGGTACAGGAACGACAGGTCGGCCTGCTCCAGCAGGGTCCGGTCATGCTTGTTGGCGGTCGCCGGGGCGCCGGCGTTGATGCGGTAGCGGTAGCTGAGGTTGATCACGCCATCGTTGGGCATCAGATAGCGGGCGCGGACGCTGGCCAGATCCTCGCGCTTGTACTTCGGGTCCCACTGGTAGGTGGCGCCCAGGGTCCAGCGGTCGTTGATCATGTAGTTGCCGTCGGCGATCCACGCCGACTTGCCCTTCTCCACCGGTGCGCCGCCCGGCGTGGTGCTGACCCGCGATTCGTCGAAGTACTGGATCTGGCCGATCGCGGCCGAGAAGCGTTCCTTGCCGGTGGTCTGGTCGATGAAGCGGGTGCCCAGTGCCAGGGTCAGCTGGTTGGCATCGTTCTGGCGGTCGGCGCCGGTATAGCGCGAGTCGCGGAACAGCTGGCCCCAGCTGAAGGTGAAGTCACGGGTGTCGAAGATCGGCAGCTCGTCCTGGTTGCGGTAGGGCGTGCGCAGGTAGAACAGGCGCGGCTCCAGGGTCTGCAGGAATGACTTGCCACCGATCGACGTCTCGCGATCGAAGAACAGGCCGGCATCAAGGCTGCCGATCGGCAGGCTGCGGCTGGGCGAGGTATTGCCGCGCAGCTGTTCCGGGGTGGCCGTGGCCGGGTCGATGCCCTGCGAGCGCAGGATCTGGGCCTGGATGCCGTTGACGCCGTCGACCAGGCCGCGGTCCAGCTGGTAGGCCGTATAGCGGTAGGCCAGGGTCGGGGTGATGTACCAGGCCGCGCCACTGATCGGGAACGACACGTACGGCTTCACGTCCAGGCGCGAGCCACCGCTGATGCCAATACCGGATGTCTGCTGGATGCCGTTCCGCGTGTACTGCAGATCCGTGCCCCGGTCCGGTCCGTACTTGAAGTTGACGTCGTCGTGGGTGAAGCGCACCGCTTCGGTGTAGATGCCGGTTTCCAGCCACGGCAGCACCGGCTTGTTCCAGTTCAAGAACAGGCGTGGCTCGCGGTTGTAGGGCAGGGCGCGCTCGTCGAGGGTGTAGTCGGTCAGCTGCCAGCGGTCGGCCATGATGCCGGCCGTCCAGTTCTGGCCGGTGCCGTACAGGCCGATGGTGCTCTGCAGGTTGGAGGCGGTCACGCCCACCAGGCGGTTGGCGAAGTCCTCGACATAGCGCTCGTCGCTCACCCAGGCCAGGTTGGCGCGGGCCTGCCAGTGGCTGTTCACGTTGTGGTAGCCGTCGAACATCACCCGGCCGCGGTCGCGGTCGCGCAGCTTGTCGCTGGGCATGTAGCTGGTCAGCACCTCGCCACGGCCGCCGTTGTAGAGGTAGCGGAACTCGTTGTCGAGCAGCAGGCCGCGCCGGCTCATGTAGCGCGGGGTCAGGGTGTCATCGTAGTTCGGCGCCAGATTGAAGTAGATCGGCTGCGCGTAGTCGAAACCGTTGCGGCCGGACATGCCCAGCTGCGGGAACAGCAGGCCGGTCTTGCGGCGGTCATCGATCGGGAACTTGAAGTAGGGCGCCCACAGCACCGGCACCTTGCCGATGCGCAGCACCGCGTTGCGGGCCGTGCCGAAGCCTTCGTCGTTGTCCACTTCGATCTGCGGCGCCGACAGCTTCCATACCGGCTGCGACGGGTCGCAGGTGGTGTAGGTGGAGCGGTGCATCTGGCCGACCGCGCCCTGCAGGTCGACCGACTCGGCATCGCCGTTGCCCCGGCGCGACACCAGCTGGTACTTGATGTCGGAGATCTTGTGGGTGTCGCTTTCCTGGTTGCCTTCGGCGCGCTTGGCGACCATCCGGATCGACCCGTCCTGGTAGCGGACATTGCCGTCGGCGATGTAGTTGCCGGTCTCGGTGTCGAAGCTGAGCTTGTCGGTACCGACGAATTGGTCACCGCGGCGCAGCGCCACGTTGCCCTCGTACTGCGGCACGGTGGTGGTGCCCAGCAGCTGGTCGCCTTCGATGTCGGTCGGCTGGTTCTCGCGGGCGGCCGCGGCGGCAGCCTTGTCCTGGGCCGGGACCGGGGTGGGGGCGTCTGTGAACGCGGGAATGACGTCGGTGGCCGGGCACAGGCCCCAGTTGAGCGGCTTATCATCGGCCATCGCCGGCAGGCTGATGGCGATGCTCAGAGGCAGGGGAAGCAGGCGGAGGGCTCGGCGCACGCGGTTCGGATTCGGGCGAAAACGGACGGTAGCTTGCCCCATCCCTTGCATAGGGGCAATGAAGGGCGCCGGAGCCTGCCGGTTCGGGTTCATCCGGCGGAGGCACCCGCAGAGGGGGTGATCAGGGCCTGGACATGGGCCACGCTGCACTCGGCCAGGGCCTGCAGGTCGTAGCCTCCCTCCAGCATCGAGACCACCCGGCCGGCCGCGTGACGGCGTGCCAGCGCGTGCAGTTCACGGGTGATCCAGGCGAAATCGTCGGTCTCCAGCATCAGGTCCGCCTGCGGATCACGCAGGTGGGCGTCGAAGCCGGCCGAGATCAGCAGCAGCTGCGGGCGGAAGTCGTCGATGGCCGGCAGCATCTCGTCGGCCCAGACGTTGCGGAAGCGGAAGCCGCCGCTGCCCGGCGGCAGCAGGATGTTCATCAGGTTGCCGGCACCGCGGTCGCGGCGCAGGCCGGAATTGGGAAACAGCCCAGCCTGGTGGGTGCTGTAGTACGAGACCCGGGCATCGTGCTGGAAGATGTCCTGGGTGCCATTGCCGTGGTGCACGTCGAAATCGACCACCGCGATCCGCTCCAGGCCATGGCGGTCGCGGGCATAGGCGGCGGCGATGGCGATGTTGTTCAACAGGCAGAAGCCCATCGCCGTGCTGCTGGTGGCGTGGTGGCCCGGCGGGCGCACCGCGCAGAAGGCCAGCGGGTCCTCGCCCAGCATCACCGCATCGACTGCGGCCACACCGGCACCGGCGGCGTGCACGGCGGCGCTGGCCGAGCCGGGCGAGGTCCAGGTGTCCATGTCCAGCTGGCGCAACGGCGCGGTCTGCGGCTGCAGCACGAAGTCGAGCAGGGCGCTGTCGTGGACCCGGGTCAGTTCGCCGAACTTGGCCGGCGGCGCTTCGCGCCAGTCCAGCTGGCCGGGGAAGGCCGCGTGCAGCGCGTCCAGCACCTGCTGCAGGCGTTGCGGGCATTCGGGATGGCCGGGACCGGGGTCATGCAGCAGGCAGGACGGGTGGGTATAGACCAGCATCGTGCCGACTCAGCGCTGGCGCTGCTGCGGTTGCCACAGCGCTTCGCCCTCGCCATCGGCGCGGGCCAGCACCCGGGCCAGCACGAACAGCAGGTCCGACAGCCGGTTGAGGTACTGCAGCGCCTCGCTGCGCACGGCTTCGTGGCGGGCCAGGGTGACCGTTTCGCGCTCGGCGCGGCGGACGATGGTGCGGGCCAGATGGCAGCGCGCGGCGGCTTCGCCGCCGGCTGGCAGGATGAATTCCTTCAGCATCGGCAGGTCGGCGTTGTAATGGTCCAGCTGCTGTTCCAGCGCCGAAACGTCGGCGGCATGGATCGCAGCGTGGCCGGGGATGCACAGTTCGGCGCCCAGGTCGAACAGCTGGTGCTGCAGATGCACCACCAGCGCGCGCACATCCTCGGGCAGGGGAGCAGCCAGCAGCAGGCCGAGCGCGGCGTTGGCCTCGTCGACGGTGCCGAAGGACGCCACGCGGGCGTCATCCTTGGCCACGCGCTGGCCGTCGCCAAGGCCGGTACTGCCGTCGTCGCCGGTGCGGGTGTAGATGCGCGAGAGGCGATGACCCATGGCGCGGCTCAGTGGCGGATGTCGCGGCGGGCCTGCTGGAGCTTCAACACCTGCTCCACGGCCAGCTGCAGGGCGGCGGCCAGCGCCACATAGATCGCCGTGGTGCGCAGGTAGGGCCCGAACCACTGCGCGTAGTTCTGCGCCCAGCCGGCCAGGGTCGGCTCGGCCACGTTGCGGCTGGACCAGTAGAAGCCGCCCTGAGCCAGCAGGTGGCAGACCGCCACCGAGGCGACCAGCAGCAGTGCGCCCTTGGCCAGTACCGGCCAGCGCGCGCTCTGGTAGTTGCGGCCCAGCAGCATGCCGCCGGCCCACAAAGAGAAGTAGGCCGGCAGCAGCAGCCAGTAGCCCGGCGACACGCAGTAGTGCTGCCAGAAATCCAGTCCGCTGCTGCGGATCACGATCCAGTCGACCAGCACGGCGAACACCATCAGCAGCGGGAACGCCCAGCGCGTCCAGCGGGCCAGGTAGAAGCCACCGATGAAGAACACGGCCCAGGAGGCATCCGGAATGGCCGCGAAGTGGTTGACCCGGGTCGCCGCCAGCAGCAGTACGAGTACGGACAGGACGAAGGCGCGGTTGGCGGTATCGGACATGGCGGGGGCCCGGAGCGGATTCAGGTTTCATTCTAGCCCGCCGCGCAGGTTGGCGCAGGTGCCGCCCGTTCGGCGTACAGTCGGGACGAGCGCGTATCATGAACACATGAGTGAACGACATGACGTGCTGATCGTCGGTGGTGGCCTGGTCGGTGCCAGCCTGGCCATTGCCCTGGACCGCCTGGGCCGCGACGTGGGCCTGCTCGAGGCCAGCCCGGCCGGCGAGCTGCCTGCGGTGTTCGACCAGCGCAATCTCAGTTTCGCCGCTGCCACCGTCAATGCGCTGACCGCGCTGGGGGTGATGCAGAAGCTGGCGATGGCACCGGGCCCGATCCGGCGCATCCATGTCAGTCGTGCCGGCGATTTCGGCCGTGTGCAGCTCGAAGCGGCCGATTACGACCGGCCGTGGTTCGGCCAGGTGGTGGTCGCGCGCGATTTCGGCCAGGCGCTGGAAGCGCGGCTTCAGGAGCTGCCGCGCCTGCGCCGTTATCGGCCGATGCGGTTCCTGGGACTGGGCGAGGTGGTGGACGGCTACCGCCAGGTGCGGGTGGCTGACGAGGCGGGTGAACGCGTGCTGCTGGCACGTCTGGTGGTGGGGGCCGATGGCACCACCAGCGGCGTGCGTGGCGCGCTGGGCATCGAGGTCGACCGCCATGATTTCCAGCAGACCCTGTTCGTGGCCCGCGTGCGCAGCCAGCGCGCGCCGGACGGCACGGCATGGGAGCGGTTCACCGATACCGGCCCGACTGCCCTGCTGCCGCGTGGCGATCGTCACTTCGGCACCGTGCATGGCGTAGCGCGCGACCACGCCGATGCGGTGATGGCGCTGGACGATGTGGCGTGGCTGCAACGCCTGCAGAACGCGATCGGCTGGCGTGCCGGCCGCCTGCTCGAATCCGGTCCACGCAGTGCTTATCCGCTCATCCAGATACTGGCGCGCGCGCTGGCCAGTGAACGCACGGTACTGCTGGGCAATGCCGCGCAGACCATTCATCCGCTGGGTGCACAGGGCTTCAACCTGGGCCTGCGCGATGCGCTGACCCTGGCCGAGCTGCTGGAGGATGCGCATGAGGATGCCGGCAGTGATGCACTGCTGCAGGCCTATGTCGCGCGCCGCGAGGAAGATCGCCGGCAGACGGTGGCGTTCTCCGGCGGCCTGGCGCGGCTGACCAGCAACCCGGCGCCGCTGATGCGGCCGCTGCGCAGCCTCGGCCTGGTGGCCGCGCAACGCGCCTCTGTGCAGTCGATGCTGGTCGGTGGCGCGATGGGCTTCCGTGGCGACGTGCCGCGCCTGTGCCGTGGAGAAGCCGCATGAGCCGGCGCACGCGTCTTGATGTGGCCATCGTCGGTGGTGGCGTGGTCGGTGCCGCGTGTGCGCTGGCGCTGGCCGATGCCGGCCTGTCGGTTGCGCTGGTGGAAGGCCGTGAACCCGCGCCGTGGCAGGCCGCACACCCTGACCTGCGCGTGTTCGCCTTTGCCGCCGACAACGTGCAGCTGTTGAACCGCCTGGGCGTGTGGCCGGCGATCGCGCAGGCCCGCGCCTGGCCCTATCGGCGCATGCAGGTGTGGGACGCGGCCGGTGGCGAGGATCTGCTGTTCGACGCTGATCGTTTCGGCCGGCGCGAACTGGGCTACATCGTCGAGAACGGCCTGCTGCAGGACCGCCTGTGGGCGGCGCTGCCGGCGGCGGGCGTGCAGCTGCACTGCCCGGCACGGGTGGAAGCACTGGAGCAGGACGAGGATGGCGTGCGCCTGCGCCTGGATGACGGTCGCCGCCTGGAAGCGGCGTTGGCGGTGGCCGCCGACGGTGCCGAATCGACCCTGCGCCAGCTGGCCGGGATCGAGGTTGAAAAGCATGACTACCACCAGCGTGGCGTGGTGGCCTACGTGGACAGCGATCTTCCCAACCAGGCCACGGCCTGGCAGCGTTTCCTGCCGGGCGGTCCACTGGCGTTGCTGCCGGTGGCCGAGCGCCGCAGCTCCATCGTCTGGACCCTGCCCGAGGATGAAGCGGCTCGCGTGCTGGCGTTGGACGAGGACAGCTTCAACCGCGAATTGACCCGCGCCTTCGCTGCACGCCTGGGCGAACTGCGTCTGGCCTCGCCGCGTGCGGCGTTCCCGCTGCGCCGCCAGCTGGCCCGTCACTATGTGGCCGGCCGCGTGCTGGCGCTGGGCGATGCCGCACATGTGGTGCATCCGCTGGCCGGGCAGGGCGTGAACCTGGGGCTGCGCGATGTCGCCGCCCTGCAGCAGTGGCTGGCGCCGTCCGCCGAGCGTCGGGGCCAGCCGCGGCTGTCGCCGCAGCGCCTGCAGCGCTGGGCGCGCGAACGGCGCAGCGACAACCACATCGCCGCCTACAGCTTCGATGCGATCAACCGCCTGTTCTCCAACGACGAAATGCACCTGACCCTGGCCCGCGGTCGTGCGCTGGGCTGTGTCGGCAAATGGCCGCCGCTGGTGCAGGCGTTCTGGAAGCGCGCCGCTGGGGTGTAAGCGGAATACATGCCGCACGACGCTTCCGGCATCAGTGAACAAAAAAAGGGGACGGAGGGGATCAAGTCGTTTGTGCCACAAACGACTTGATCCCCTCCGTCCCTTTTTTCAGTCGACCAGCCAACCGGCCAGGTCTGCACGATCCAGCTTGCCGCGACGCTTCACGTCCAATGCATTGAACTCATCGGCCAGTGCCGGATTTGCCTGCGCTTCCTCGCGGCTGATGAAACCATCGCCGTTCACATCCAGCGCGGCGAAGTGGATGCGGTACTGGCCAACCACGCTGCTGGGCTCCAGCGAACGCACCGTCACCTGTGCCTCGCCGGCCGGCTGTGCAATCTCGACGCTGCCGCTGACCCGACCGGCATCCAGTGGCTGCTGGCGGATCGCGCCGCCGGTGGGGCCCAGCGGCTGGCTCTGCGCCGGGGTGTGCGGCAGGTGCTGGGCCATGGCCGGTGCGGCTGACAGCAAAGTGATCAGCAGGGTGAGCGAGTGGTAGCGCATGGTTCCGTTCCCCGGTAGCGCCGGGCCATGCCCGGCGGATGCAATGGGTTCAGCGCAGCGGCGAGGCCAGCACCGTGATTTCTTCCCGATCGTGATACAGCTGCTTGGCGCGCACCACCAGCGGCTTGCCGGCCTGGTCCTGGAACAGGTCCAGGCACAAGCGGGTTTCGTCCCAGCGCTTCTTCATCGGCAGCTTCAGGTTGAAGATCGCGTGCCGGCACCAGCCTTCGCGGAACCAGGTGGCCATGCGCTCGGCCACGCGCCGCGGCTGCTCGACCATGTCGCAGACCATCCAGTCCAGCGGCTGCTCCGGATGCCAATGGAAGCCATCGGCGCGCAGGTGCTCGACCAGGCCGGTGTCCAGCACGTGCTGGCGCAGCGGACCGTTGTCGATGCTCAGTACGTGCATGTGCTGGCGGGTCAGCACCCAGGTCCAGCCGCCCGGTGCGGCGCCCAGGTCGGCCGCACGCATGCCGGGCTTGGCCAGCGCTTCGCGCTCTTCCGGCGTCAGCAGGGTCAGCAGCGCTTCGTCCAGCTTCAGCGCCGAACGCGAAGGCGCTTCGGGCAGCAGCTTCAGGCGCGGGATGCCCAGTGCCCACGGCGCGCTGTCGGCCGGGTCGGCCACGCAGACGAAGGCGTGGGTACCGTCGACGAACACCACGTGCAGGCGCGGCAGGCGCGTATTGGGCTTTTCGGTCAGCTTGCCGGCCTTGCGCAGCGCCGGGCGCAGCGCATTGCCGAAGGCACGGGCCAACCCGGACAGCGGCTTGCCAGCGTCCGAATCGGGGTGCTCCACCCACAGGTCGCCAAAGCGCGGCGCATCGGCCAGCACCTCCAGCATCGGGGTGATGCGATCGCTCGCGTCCAACTGCGGCAGCTCGGCCAGTACCAGCAGCTTCTGCCGCGCGAAGATCAGCTCGCGCCAGCGCAGGCGCGGTGCCAGCGCAGCCGCCTCGTCGCACATGAACAGCACGTAGCCGTCATTGCGCTGGGTGCGCGCGTAGCCGGCGAAACCGGCTTCACCGGCGCGGAACTGCAGCTCGCCGGCCAGCTCGGGCTCGAAGCCCTGCCGGCACAGGCACAGCAGGCCGATGCCGGTTTCAGTAACGGGCGCCATCGCTTTCCCCATAGGCACGCAGCACGCTGCGCGCAGCGTCGCGGTTCAAGCCCTGCACGACTTCGATGCCGCGCTTGTTGAGTTCGCCCACCCAGTCGGCCGGCAGCGGGCCTTCGTCGAACGGGGTCAGTTCCTCGACGTCGGCCGAGTTGGCGCCGATCAGCAGGCGGTCGATGCCGGCCCATACGGTGGCGCCGTAGCACTGGCAGCACGGCTGCGAGCTGGTGGCCAGGGTGACAGGCGACAGCACCGCGTTCAGGCGCGGGGTCTGCAGGCGCTGCTGGGCCAGCATGTAGGCCATGTTCTCGGCATGCGCCAGCGAGGTCGCATGCGGCATCACCCGGTTCACGCCGGCGGCGATGACCTTGTCATCCGGGCCGAACACCACGGCACCGAACGGGCCGCCACTGGCGTGTTCGACGTTCAGCCGCGACAGCTCGATCGCCAGCGCGACCTTGGCCTCATCGCCCGGATATCGACGATCCAGGTCGATCTGGTCGTGGATCCAGGCGGGAAGGGTCAGGTGGACTTGCGCGTACAGCATCGCGGGGGTGCCTCGTAGTGGGATGGAGGAAAGTGCGGTTGCTTGGGAAACCGGCGCGCAGTGTAGCTGCACCGGCCTGTATCGGGTGTGGCGGCGGATCAGCCCGGTGAACCGGTACGGATCACCACGTACTGCTTGCGGAATTCCAGCCCGGCCTGCGGCCAGCTGGCCGCGTAGGCGCGCAGCAGGGGAAGGGCGCCGGCGAAGTCGTGGCCGTTGACCCGGCAATCGGCCTCGCACAGGCCATCGGCATCGCGCGAGGCGAACAGGCGGATGGCCAGGAACTGGCGCGCCTTCAGCAGGTCGTCGAAGGCGTCCATGCTCTTGGTGAACAGACAGCAGGGGCAGGAACCGTGGTCGTCCTCGCTGCAGGTGGAGGCATCCACCTCCTGCGCGCGGTAGTGCGCCAACGGCCCCAGCACCACGGTGCGTTCGTGTTCCTCGCCGTCGTCGCTGGCCGGATAGGTCAGGCCCAGCATCGGCAGGCCCTGTGCATCTTCGGCGCCGATCGCGGTCTGCAGGGTCGCCAGGTCCACCCGCACCCAGGTCTGGAAGCCGGACAGCAGCGACGCCTGCTCATCGGCACCGTTGGCGTGCTGGTACTCGAACAGGCCATCGGCGAACAGCACGGGGTGCTCGATCTCGATGACCGTGGAGGTCTGCCAGCCGCCGTTGTCGCGCGCGTGTGCCGCCATCGCATGCGGTGTCAGGCGCAGGCCGCTGTCCAGCAGCAGCGCGCCGCCGTCGACGCGACTGGCGATGCCGGCGTCCTGCAGGACCTGCTGCAGCAGCGGGAGGAGGGCGGCGGAGGTCGTGGTCATGTCAGGCCTGTGGGTGGATGGGGTGAAACATCCAGGCAGGGCCTGGGGATCTAGCGGTCGAGCGCGTCGAGTTCGGCGCGATATCGCAGCGCGTCGGGCTGCTGCTGCGGATCGTTGCCGTGGTCGCGCAGCCAGGTTTCCAGCTCGCGGCGATAGTCCGCGCGGAAACCGGCATTGCCCGGGCTGAAGTGCAGCTTGCGTGCCGCCACCTCCACGCGCTCGCGCGCAGTGGCACGGGCCTGGGCGATGCCGTGCGGGGATTCGTTGGTGAGGATGACGAAGTTGCGCGGGAAACCCGGCGTGTACTTCACCACGAATGGCTGGTCGGGCGCCGGGATGCGGATCGCGTTCTCCAGCGGCCACAGCGAGGCGGTGTTGGTGTGGAACACCACTTCCACATCGCGGCCTTCGGCAGTGCGCAGCACCGCTTCGTAGCGCCAGATGTACTGCTCGTTCATCGTCGAGCTGGTCCGCTCGGACTTCACGATCACCGCTTCACCGCGCTCGCCCACCACGTTGAGGAAGGCGGCGTTGAGAAAGTGGCCGAGGAAGATGTTGAGCATCGCCAGCGGGAACACCACGATGGCGTAGCCCGGAAAGCGCCGCCACCACGAGACCAGCCCGGCCAGCACCATCGCCGAAAAGAACGTCAGCAGCGGATGCTGCGAGATGAACCAGAGCAGGGCGGAAAGGGCGGTGATCATCGTAGGGTTCGTGCGGGCGCCTTCCCGGCGCCCGCGCAGGTCCTCAGGCCGACCAGGTGTCGCGCAGGGTCACGCTGCGGTTGAACACCGGCTTGGCCTCGGTGTGGTCGCGGCGATCGGCCACGAAGTAGCCGGTACGCTCGAACTGGAACGACTGCTCCGGCGCGGCGCTGGCCGCGGCCGGCTCGACATAGCCGGTGACGGTGCGGCGCGATTCCGGGTTGAGGTAGTCGCGGTAGGTCTTGCCTTCCGATTCGTCGTCCGGATTGGCCACCGAGAACAGGCGGTCATACAGGCGGATCTCGGCCGGCACACCGTGCACGGCGCTGACCCAATGGATGGTGCCCTTGACCTTGCGGTTGGCGCCTTCCATGCCCGGACGCGATTCCGGATCCAGCCAGCCGCGCAGCTCGGTGATGGTGCCGTCGGCATCCTTTATCACTTCATCGCAGCGGATGATGCCGGCGCCGCGCAGGCGCACTTCGCCACCCGGGACCAGGCGCTTCCAGCCCTTCGGCGGTACTTCGGCGAAGTCCTCGCGGTCGATCCACACTTCGCGTGCGAACGGTACTTCGCGGCTGCCGAAGCTCTCGTCCTTCGGGTGGTTGCTGAAGGTCAGCTGTTCTTCGTGGCCTTCCGGCAGGTTGGTCAGCACCAGCTTGACCGGATCGATCACCGCCATGCGGCGCGGCGCGGCTCTGTCCAGGTCTTCGCGCAGCGCGCCTTCCAGCACGCTGAAGTCGATCAGCGAGTTCTGCTTGCTGATGCCCACGCGCTCGGCGAACAGGCGCATCGCCGCAGGGGTATAGCCACGGCGACGCAGGCCTTGCAGGGTCGGCATGCGCGGGTCTTCCCAGCCGTCCACCAGCTGTTCGGTGACCAGCGCCATCAGCTTGCGCTTGCTCATCACCGTGTAGTTGATGTTCAGGCGCGAGAACTCGATCTGGCGCGGCTTGGCTGCTTCGCGCGGCAGGCCGGCGTCGACCAGCGGTTGGGTCAGTGCATCGTCATGGGCGAAATCGACGTTGTCCACGCACCAGTCGTACAGCGGGCGGTGGTCTTCGAATTCCAGCGTGCACAACGAGTGGGTGATGCCCTCGATCGAATCACCCAGGGCGTGGGCGAAGTCGTACATCGGGTAGATCGGCCACGCGTTGCCGGTGTTCTGGTGCTCGACGTGCTTGATGCGGTACAGCGCCGGATCGCGCAGGTTGATGTTGCCGCTGGCCATGTCGATCTTGGCGCGCAGGGTACGCGCGCCATCCGGGAATTCACCGGCCCGCATGCGGCGGAACAGGTCGAGGTTTTCCTCGACGCTGCGGTCGCGCCACGGCGACGGGCGGCCCGGCTCGGTCAGGGTGCCGCGGTAAGCGCGCACTTCCTCGGCCGACAGGTCGCAGACATAGGCCTTGCCCTGTTCGATCAGCTTCTCGGCGGCCAGGTAATAAGTCTGGAAGTAGTCCGAGGCGTGGCGCAGCTCGTTCCAGCTGAAGCCCAGCCAGCGCACGTCGTCCTGGATCGCGGCCACGTATTCCGGATCTTCCTTGGCCGGGTTGGTGTCGTCGAAACGCAGGTTGCAGACGCCGCTGAATTCACCGGCGATGCCGAAGTTCAGGCAGATCGACTTGGCGTGGCCGATGTGCAGGTAGCCGTTCGGCTCCGGCGGGAAGCGGGTCTTGATCGCCTGGTGCTTTCCGCTGGCCAGGTCCTCGCGCACGATCTGGCGGATGAAATCGCGCTTTTCGTGGCTGTCGGCGGGGGTCTCGGGGCTGGCGGGGGTGTGCTCGGACATGAGTCGGCGAAAAGAAAGGCAGAAAGACCAACAGTCTAGCGCGTACGGGGCAGGGCTGCCCGGTAGGGCTGGCCGGCGGAATGGTCACGCGCCGTCACCACCACCATTCAGCCCCCGGGCGTATGCTGGACCCCATGTCCCATGGAGCCGCCGCATGCACATCGTGTACAAGGCCGACAACCTGTTCGACGCCCACCTGGTCAAGCACGCGCTGGAAGATGCCGGCATCCCGGCCTTCGTGTTCGGCGAGTCGCTGCTGGGTGGCATGGGCGAGCTGCCGCTGTTCGGCGTGCTGCGGGTGGGCATCCCCGACGCGGCGCGGCCGCAGGCCGAGGACATCGTGGCGGCGCTGGACTTGGGCCACGCACCGGACGCCCCCATCTCAGATGCAGACGACATAGCCGGACTTCCGGCGTAGGAGCGCATCATGTTGGGAATTGGCCAGGGCATCCTCGGCATCGGCGCCTTCAAGCAGCGCCTGCCGCGCCCGGAAGAAGCACTGCCGGGGCGTGACCAACCGCTGCCGCTGCACAGCAACCAGCACTTCGTGAACAGCCATCCGCTGAAGGACCGTTTCGCCGGCCTGCAGCAGATCCGTTTCGCGCTGGGCTGCTTCTGGGGCGCTGAGCGCAAGTTCTGGACCGAACCGGGCGTGTACAGCACCTCGGTCGGCTATGCCGGCGGCATTACCCCGAACCCGACCTATGAAGAGGTCTGCTCGGGCCTGACCGGCCACACCGAAGTGGTGCAGGTGGTGTTCGACCCGGCGGTGGTGAGCCTGGAGCGGCTGCTTCAGCTGTTCTGGGAGAGCCACGACCCGACCCAGGGCATGCGCCAGGGCAACGACACCGGCACCCAGTACCGCTCGGCGATCCACGCCACCGACGAGGCGCAGTACAAGGCAGCGCTGGCCAGCCGCGAGGCCTACCAGGCGCAGCTGGACGCCGCCGGTTATGGCCCGATCACCACCGAGATCGTGTATCCGGCGCCTGAGTATTACTACGCCGAGGATTACCACCAGCAGTACCTGGCGAAGAACCCGAACGGTTACTGCGGTATCGGCGGCACCGGCGTGAGCTGCCCGATCGGGTTGGATGTGGAGGTGCCGCGCTGACGCGCGGTGGTCCGCCTGCGGCGGGCAGAAGCTGAAAGCAACGGCCAAAGCCAAAGCCAAAGCCAAAGCGGCTCTGGGTTGCTGTGGGTTTGGCGGGACGGGTACAGATGGCGGGACACGCCGTGAACCCATCCCTGGGGGCTCGGCCACGGCATCCATGCCGTGGACGGTCCCGCCATCTGCACCCGTCCCGCCTTCGACAGTTTCCCGGTGACGGTGGGCAACAGCATTGGGTTACTGACGAACTAATGGAAAACAAAAAGGACGCGGCCTTCGCCGCGTCCTTTTTGTTTGTGAGCACGCGTAGCGCGCGACCCGCTTTTGCTCTTCTTTTCTTTCTTCCGTGGCGGACCGCCGCAGGAAACTGTCGAAGGCAGGGTGGGTAGGCCGTGCAGGGGCGTGAGCCGCATGGATGCGGCGACCGAGCTTACAGGGACGTACTTGCAGCG
>NZ_JBQEMR010000051.1:0-24669 GCF_052045015.1 Stenotrophomonas sp. 22692 | reverse complement strand
TCTCCCTCCTTCTTCCGTCCCCCTCCCGCGGCGGATGGATCAGAAGCGGTAATCGAAGCCCAGCGTGAAGTAGCGGCCACGCAGGTCGTACTGGCTGAAGTCGTACGGCGCGCGGATGCCCGGGAACGAGGCGTCGTACGGCGGCGTCTTGTCGGCCAGGTTCTGCACTTTTGCGTACACGGTCAGCTTGTCGATGCCGGTGTAGGCCAGGTACAGGTCGTACTGGCTGTAGCTGCCGACGCGCTGCTGCACGGCCTTGGCGGCGGTGCTGGCTTCCTGGCGGTAGCTGCTGGTGTAGTACCAGGTCACGGCGGCGTTGAAATCACCGTACTTCCAGTCCAGCGTGGTGGTGGCCTTGTCCTTGGGCAGGGTCGCGCCCAGGTTGCTGCCGGCGTAATCCACCAGCGGTCCGCCGACCACGGTCGGGCGGCGGTAGTCGCGCACGTGGGTGTAGGCCGAGGACACGGTGAAGTCACCCAGTGCTGCGGTCGGGATGCGCTGGCGCAGCTCGACGTCGATGCCCGAGGTCTTCAGCTCGCTCAGGTTCTGGTAGCGGTTGTAGACCGCCTGCAGCTTGCCACGCTCATCGCGCTGCACCGCGCCGGCCACGTTGTCGTTGACCAGGGTCTGGGTGTTGTTGGTGCCGACCAGGTTGTCCAGCTGGATGCGGTAGTAGTCCACGCTCAGGTTGGTGTTGGCCCACGGCGACAGCACCACGCCGAAGTTCACGCTCCTGGTGCGCTCGGGCTTCAGTTCGTTGTTGCCAACGGTGAAGAAGGTCGGGTTCTGCCGCGAGCCCGGCACGTCCGGATCACGCGGGTCGACCACGCTGCCGTAGGCGATGCTGGTGCTGTTGGAGTTCTCCGACAGCGACGGCGCACGGAAGCCCTTCGAGGCCGATGCACGTACCAGCAGGAAGTCCAGCGGCTGCCAGCGCAGGCCGATCTTCGGCGAGAAGGCATCGCCGAAATCATCGTAATGGTCGGCACGCGCGGCGGCGGACAGCTCCAGCGTCGAGGCCAGCGGCACGTTCACTTCGGCATAGGCCGCACTGACCTGACGCTTGCCGTGCACTTCGGCGATGGCCGGGCGCACCTGCAGGCCGGCATCGATCTGCCATGGGTTGTTGGAATCAAGCTTCTCGCGGCGCCACTCGGCACCGGCAGCGAAGCCGATCTCGCCGGCCCAGGTGTGGCCCAGGCTGCCGGAAATCTTCGCATCGATGCCCTGCAGCTTGGATTCGGCCGGACGCAGCGTGGCGATGTTGATCGAGTCGCGCACCGACTGCGGCGTCGCCGCCGGGTTGAGCAGGTTGTAGCTGCCCGTGGCCAGCGCATCGGCCAGCGCCCAGCGGTTGGCGAAGCCGCCGGACACGCTCTCGCGTTCGCTGCTGCGCGCACCGAATGCAGCCACTTCCCAGTCCCAGTTGGCGGTGGTACCGCGCAGGCCGAACACGCCGCGATAGGCCGTGGATCGGTTGGTCTTGATGGTGCCGCCAAGGTCGAAGAACGTGTACTCGATCGGGATCGCACGGCCGTACGGGTTGTACGGATTGTTGGCCGGCAGCAGCGACGACACCGGCTCGGCCAGGCCGCTGTTGGCGTTCAGTGCGAAGCGGCCGCTCTCCAGGGTGAAGAACGGGCTGCTGCCGAACCACGCGGCGCTCTTGATCTGGCTGTACAGCACTTCGCCGAAGGCCTCGACGTTGTCGTTCAGGCGGAAGGTGCCGTTGGCATAGGCCTGGTAACGCTTGGTCGAGGGGATCAGCGTGGTGAACGGCGCCTGGTTGAAGCCGCAGGTGTCACCGGACAGGCCATCAATCGGCGCGCTGGCAACGCGGGTGGTGCCGGCCGGGCAGTTGCCGTTGGCGTCGAGCATCGGTACCGACACGCCGTTGACCAGGTAGCGCGCCCCCTTGGCCGACCAGCCGTTCCAGCGGCCACCCGGCTTGTCGGTGTAGATGCCGCTCCTGGTCAGGTTGCGTTCGTCCTGGTCCAGGCGCTCACGGTTGTACCCCTGCAGGCTGAAGAGGATGTTGTAGCCATCGGTGTCGAGATCACCCAGGCCGCCGACGAACTTCAGGTTCTGCTCGTGCAGGCCGCCCTGGTCGGCACCGCCTAAGCTGCCGCCGATCTCGGCGCCTTCGAAGTTCTGCCGGGTGATGATGTTGACCACGCCGGCCACGGCATCGGAGCCGTACACCGCCGAGGCGCCGTCCTTGAGCACTTCGATGCGCTCGACGGCCACCAGCGGCAGCGCGTTGAGATCGACGAAGGTGTCGGACAGGCCACCGGCCGGGAAGCCGTAGTTGGCCAGGCGGCGGCCGTTGAGCAGCACCAGCGTGTTCTTCTGCGACAGGCCGCGCAGGCCGATGCCGGCCGAGCCGGACGCCCAGCCGTTGTTGGTGGTTTCGTTGCTGGCGTTGCCGGTGTTGGCCGAGATCGAACGCAGCACATCGGCCACGGTGGCCTTGCCGGTCTGTTCCAGCTGCTGCCGGCCGATCACCTGCACCGGGTTGGAGGCCTCGGTGTCGGTACGCTTGATGTTGGAACCGGTGACGCGAACGGCGGCCAGGGTGCTGGCTTCGCCACTGGCATCGGCGGAGGTTTCGGCGGCGGCAGGCAAAGGCGCGGCCAGAGCGACGGCCAGGGCCGCCACGAGCAGGGTGTGCTTGGGCATGACGATGTGGGGAGGTGGTAAGGACGACGAAGTTCCGCAGTAGTCCATGCCTGGCCGGGGTCCGGCCAATAACATCTCTTCATACGGATATAAGAGAAACTATCATCTCTTCATCCGGATGGAAAGAGTTACTTCACGAAAGGCCAACATCCGCTCAGGATGGCCGGCCACCTGCGGCGTACAATCGCGCCATGGAAATCTTCAAAGTCTTCATGCTCGAGGCGGCGCACCGCCTCCCCAACGTGCCGCCGGGGCACAAGTGCGCGCGCCTGCACGGCCACTCGTTCCGGGTGGAACTGAAGGTCGAGGGCGAGCCGGGTGCGCAGACCGGCTGGATCATGGACTTCGGCGACGTGAAGGCGGCCTTCCAGCCGATCTACGACCGCCTGGACCATCACTACCTCAATGACATCCCCGGCCTGGAGAATCCGACCAGCGAGAACCTGGCGGTGTGGATCTGGAACGAGCTCAAGCCCAGCCTGCCAGCGCTGAGCGAGATCACCGTGCACGAAACCTGCACGTCGGGCTGCCGCTACCGCGGCCCCGAGACCTGATCAACCCATTGATCTGAAAGGTTTTTCAAAGGCGCCTTGGGCGCCTTTGTTATTTTTGTTGCAATGCGGCATCAAGGGCGTATGCTGCAATGCATCAAGCCACTTCCTGATGCCCCATGGCCGCCGCCTTCAGCGATCGCTTCAGTGATGCCACCCGCCAGCTCGCCGCCGCGGCAACGCGCGCGAACCGGTTGGCGTTGGAGAACGCGGAAAGCATGTTCGGCGTGCAGCTGAAGGCGATGGAGCGCAACCTGACCGCCACCAGCGGCTGGCTGGGCGAACTGGCCCGCAGTGAAGACGCGGCCGGTACGCTCTCCAAGGGCGCGCAACTGTGGCAGGACAACCTGCAGCGGCTGGGTCAGGCCCAGCAGGACATGGTCGGGCTCGGCCTGCAGGCCAGCAAGGCCTGGTCCGAACTGGCACAGGGCTACAACGAATCAACGGCGGACGCGAACAACCACTGACGCGACGCAACGCTCATTGCGTGGGTCCCTCCCCCCACGCAATCCGGACCCGGCAGATCCCTCCCTCTGCCGGGTCTTTTTTTGCCCGTTGTCTGGATTCAAGAGCGCTTCCTCGTCTGGATTTCCTGCGAGCTGATGGGCCCCGCCAGGGCGGGCAGGGGCCTGGGCAAATGTCCCCCGGCGCCGGCCGTTGGCCGTCACCTCCTCCTTTACTTTGCCGAGGCCCCTGCCCGCCCCGACGAGGCTCGGCTTACGGCAGCTAAAGCTCAGTGCTCATGGCAACTTCTCAATGAGGCACCGACGAACTCCGAACGCAGGGCGGAGGCCCTTGCGTACGAAGTAAAGGGGGAGGTGACGGCCAACGGCCGGCGCCGGAGGACATTCGTACGCAAGGGTCTCCGCCCTGCGCCACGCAGAACGAATCCGCCACACGCCACGCAGAACACACCGCAAAGGAACCTCAGCGCCCGCGACCACCGTGCCAGTGCTGGTGCCACGCCTGGAACATCAGCACGTTCCACAGGTGCGTGTGCCACTTGCGCTCGCCGCGCAGGAACGCTTCCCAGATAGCGCGCACGCGCGCCGCATCGAAGCAGCCCTGGTTGCGCAGCAGCTGCGGATCCAGCAGCGCCTCCGCCCAATCGCGCAGCGGGCCTGCCAACCAACGTGCCATCGGCGGACCGAAACCGCGCTTGGGGCGGTACACCAGCGGCTCGGGCAGGTAGCGTGCCAGCAGGTGCTTGAGAATCCGCTTGTGCTCGCCGTCGTGGTACTTCAGATGCTGCGGCAGGCGCCAGGCCAAGCGCACCACCTCCATGTCCAGCAGCGGCGCACGCGTTTCAACGCCCGCTGCCATGCCGGCACGATCGACCTTGGCGAGAATGCCCTCGGCCAGGTCCATGCGGAAATCCAGCAGCTGGATACGCGCCTCGGCCGGCAGCGCAGTGTCCTGCTGCTGGAAGATCGTGATCGGTTCGCGCGCGCCCAACACCACCTGCGCCGGCTGGCGCCAGCGGGTGACCCGCTGCAGGTAATGCCCTTCCACATCGTTGGCAGCGACCTCGGCCACCAGCGCACGCCAACCGCCGAGGCGGCCACGCTCCACGTTCATGCGGTTGCCGCTGCGCCGCGCCAGGTCGCGCACCCAGTCCGGCAGGCCACCGCACAGGCGTGCATTGCGCAGCGCGCGGCCATAGCTCGGGTGACCGAAGAACAGCTCATCGCCGCCGTCACCGGTCAGCGCCACCGGCTTGCGCGCACCCAGCAGTTCACTGGCCAGCAGGGTCGGCAGCTGCGAGGCATCAGCGAACGGCTCGCACCAGACCTGCGGCAGCCGCTGCAGCAGGTCCAGGCCCTGCCGCGCATCCATCCGGTGCAGATGATGCTGCAGGCCCAGATGGCGCGCGACCTGCGAGGCCCAATCGCTTTCGTCATGGCCGGGATCGTCGAAACCGACCGTCCACGCCTCGATCGGCAAGGTCGATTGGGCCTGCATCATCGCGGTCACCAGCGACGAGTCGGTGCCGCCGGACAGGAACGCGCCACACGCCAATGGCGAATGCATGCGTGCGGCAATGGCCTTCTGCAGTACGGCTTCCAGCTGGTCGGTGGCCTGTTCCAGGCTCGGCGTTGGCTGCAGGGGCTCCTGCAGCGCACGCTGCATCGCATCGCGTGCACACCAGTAGCGCGTCCCCCCTTCCGTCGCCTGGCTGGAACCGCCGGCAGCGTGGTCATCCAGATCGACGCGCAGCATCGCGCCTGCCACCAGCTTGTGGATGCCCCGGTAGATGGTGTGCGGCGCCGGCACATAGTCGTGGCGCAGCAGCAGGCTCAGCGCATCCTGGTCGATGCTCGGCGCGAAGCCGGCGAAGGCCTGCAGCGCCTTCATTTCCGAGGCGAACAGGAACTGGCCCTGGAACCAGCCGTAGTACAGCGGCCGCTCACCGACCGGATCACGTGCCAGCCACAGCGCGCGCGACTCACGGTCCCATACGCTGAAACCGAAGGCGCCTTCGACACGCGACAGCGCGCGCTCCACGCCCCATTCAACGATCGCCTGCAGCAGCAGCCGGGCATCACTGCAGCTGCGCGGCAGATCGCGCAGCTGCGCCTGCAGGTCGCCACGGTTGTACAGCCGGCCGTCCAGGCACAGCACGTAACGGCCGCAGTCCGAGCTCAGCGGCTGCAACGGCGTATCGGTGGGTGCCCGGCAGTGGCCCAGCGCGAGGCCGGCCTCGGCGTCGGTCCAGTAGCCGATGCGGCCCCGGCCGCGCTGCTGCAGGGCGCGCAGCATCGGCGCCAGCTGCTGCAGCAGCTGTTCGTCCTCGGCGGGGGGCAGCCAGGCGCCGACCACGCCGCTCATCGGGCACCTCCGCAGCGGCAGCGGCGGGACGGGTTCAGCAGGCAGGGGGCGGCGGGCGACATGGGAACGGCACGCGGAGCGGAGGAGACTCCATGCTCGGCGCCGCACCTGCCCCGCGTCAGTCGCTTTGCTGTCAGCGATGGTCACCAGACGTATCACGAAGGTAACGTTTTGTAACGGCAACAAGCTATGCTGGACGCCAAGTTGTTGCCAGGCCTGAGGCCCGGCCCGCGCGCCAGCAACCCCGGCTGAATGGCGCCCGCCCCCTGGACCCGGGTGGCCCGAAGGCTGGGATAGCATCGCCGCGCTCGTGCCGTGGCGGTACGGATGCCCCACGGAGGCCTTGAAAATGCTGGATATTGTACTGGTCGAAGACGATGCCCGCCTGGGTACGATGGTCAGCGACTATCTGCAGCGGCATGGCTACCAGGTGGCCCATGAGCGCAGTGGTGAGCGCGCGGTGGCCCGGATCCTGGCCGAGAAGCCGGCCCTGGTCCTGCTCGATGTCGGCCTGCCCGACCAGGATGGTTTCGAAGTGTGTCGGCAGATCCGGCCCCACTATGACGGCATCATCTGTGTGCTGACCGCCCGCACCGACAATATCGACCAGGTGCTGGGACTGGAGCTGGGGGCCGACGATTACATCGGCAAACCCATCGAACCGCGGGTGCTGCTGGCCCGCCTGCGTGCGCACCTGCGCCGCCATCGCCGGGTCGAACCGCGCGACGGCAGCCTGCGCTTCGGCGAGCTGAACATCGACCCGTCCACCCGCAATGTGCACCTGCAGGGCGGCCTGCTGGAGCTCACCACGGCCGAGTTCGACCTGCTGTTCCTGCTGGCCAGCAACGCCGGCCAGATCCTGGACCGCGATGCACTGCTGCGCGGCCTGCGTGGCATCGCCTTTGATGGCCTGGACCGTTCGATCGATGCACGCATCTCGCGCCTGCGCCGCAAGCTGGGCGACAACCCTGAACAACCGGAGCGGATCAAGACCGTGCGTGGACGCGGCTACCTGTTCAGCCGCTCGGCATGGGGATGAAGCGCACGCCTTCGGCGATGCGCGGCCACGCCTTCCACTTCCTGCGCTACGGCATCGGCTTCCTGGTCGCCCACCTGCTGCTGATCGTGCTGGGCCTGTGGGCCTGGGATGCACTGCTGGAAGACCGCACCGAAGCCAGCCTGCTGGCCGAGATGCGTGGCACCCATGCGCTGCTGCAGCAACGCTTCGCGGAAACACCGCGCGAGCAATGGCCGGCGCTGGCACGCGGGCTCGACGCCGACTTCGCCTATGCCCTGCGGATGGTGCCGCTGGCCGAGGCGGAAAAAGAGCTGTCGGCCAGCCAGCGACCGCCGCTCAACAACGGCCGGGTGCAGATCGACCTCGAACACATGCGCAGCCTGCAGCGGATCGGTGACAGCGACTATGCCGTGATGCTCGGGCCACTGGACGAAGCACTGCCCGATGAGGGGTGGCAGGACAGCGAAGTGTCCGGCGTGGCGATCCTGCTGCTGATCCTGATGGTGGCCGTGGCGCTGCCGATGTACGTGATGGTCTACCGGCTGTGGCGCGACGTCTCGCAGCTGGCCCAGGCGGCGCGGCGGATGCGCGACGGCCAGCTGGACACGCGTGCGCCGCGCGCCGGCACCGCACTGGTGCGGCCGCTGGCCAATGCCTTCAACCACATGGCCGAGCAGCTGCAGCAACTGCTGGAAAGCCAGCGGGTGCTCGCGCAGGCGGTGGCGCACGAAGTCCGCACGCCATTGGCACGGATGCGTTTCGGCCTGGCCGAGCTGGAAGACAGCGCACTCGACGACGTGCAGCGCGATGCGCTGGGCGGCCTGCGCACCGATGTGGATCGGCTGCAGCACCTGACCGACGCCGGCGTCGAGTACGCCGCACTGGGTCGCTGCCATCAGCTGACCCGCCAGCGCCTGCAGCTGGCGGCACTGGTGCGCGGCGTGGTGGCCCAGTTCGCGCCGCTGCCGATGCCCGTGCAGCAGGCGCTGTCGCCGGCAGGGCTGGTCAACGTCAACCGGCACATGCTGGAACTGGCGTTGCGCAACCTGCTCGGCAATGCCCTGCGCTACGCGCGGCGGCAGATCCGCATCGCCAGCACCGTCAACGATGGCTGGCTGTGCCTGCAGGTGGAGGACGACGGCCCCGGCATCGCACCCGAACTGCGCGGCCAGGTACTGCAACCCTATGTGCGGCTGGACCCGGGCAGCCCCGGCTTCGGCCTCGGCCTGGCGCTGGTGCAGGTGGTGGCCGACAAGCATGGCGGCCACGTTGAAGTGACCGACTCCGAACTGGGAGGTGCGTGCATCCGCCTGAAACTGCCGCTGGAAAGCGGCGGTGCGGTGACGGGCGACCCGGCCTGCTAGGCCGCCGGTTCGGCGCGTGGCAGGGCAAACACGAACAACGCGCCGCTCGCGCTGTCACGCAGTTCGATCCTGCGCCCATGCAGCTGCACGATGCGCTGCACGATCAGCAGGCCCAGCCCGCCGTTCTCGCCGCGCCGTGCCCCCAGCGCAGCCGGTGCCTGGAACAGCTGGGTGCGCAGCGCTGGCGCAACCCCGGGGCCGTCGTCGGCCACGCTCACCTCCACGCTGTCATCGGTTGCGCGCAGGCGCACCTCGATCTGCCCACCCTCGGGTGCATGCCGCAGCGCGTTGTCGAGCAGGTTGGTCAGCACCCGCTCGACCAGGCCCAGATCGGCACGCACCAGCGGCAGGCCGGGCGGGAACTCTGCGTGCAGGTGCTGGTTGCGCGCCTGCGCCGCCAGCTCGAATTTCTGCAGCACATCCTGCAGCAGTTCCGGCAGCGCGAACACTTCCCACTCCAGGCGCACTTCGCCATGTTCCAGCCGCGCCAGCTCGAACAGCGCGCGTGCCAGCCGGCCGACCTTGGCACTCTGTGCCAGCGCGATGCCGAGATAACGGCGCCGCTCGTCCGGCGACAGCGTGGCGTCCTTCAACGCCAGTGTTTCCAGGTAGCCATGCAGCGACGACAACGGCGTACGCAGGTCATGCGAGATGTTGGCGACCAGCTCGCGGCGCTGCAGATCCTGCTGGCGCAGCTGCTGCCACTGCTCGCCCAACCGTTGCGCCATCTGCGCATGCGCATGTTCGAGGATCACCAGTTCATCGCGCTCACCCGGGCGCAGCGGCTCCGCCGGCGGCAGTCGCGTGGGTGCATCGATGTCGAAGGCCTGGATGCGCCGGGTCAGCCGCCGCAGCGGGCGTGTCACCCAGTAGAAGGCCACCAGCCCGGCCAGCAGGCCGAGGCCACCAACGAGTGCCACCGACCACAGCGTAGTGTTCCACTGGCTGCCGGCGGCGAGGTCGTCGGCCAGCATCTGCCGGTGCTCGCCCACCAGCACCACGTACACATAGCCGGCCTGGCGGCCCTGCACGATCAACGGTGCAGCACTGAACACCTTGCGGCCATCGGCGCTGCGCGGATCATCACCGAGGATCGGCAACGGTGCTCCCGCCAGCAGGCGGCGCAGCGGCGCCACGTCCACCCGGGTGCGCACCAGGTGCCCACTGGGCGCATCGTGGCCAAGGATGCGGCCCTGGTCGTCCAGCAGGTAGACCTCGACGCTGGGGTTGACCGCCATCAGCTGGCCGAACAGCGCGCGCACGGCGGCATCGCGCATGCCGCTGGTATCCATCAGCTCGCTGCGCTGGGCAATGTGCTCGGCCAGGCCCAGCGACAGCCGCTGTACCACCTCCTGCTCGTGGCGGGTGTTGGCCCGCATCTGCAGTGCAAGCAGCGCCATGCAGCACGCCAGCATCAGCGCAGCGGTCACCACCGCCAGCTTCTGCCACAGGTTCGGCTTGATCATGCCGCCGCCCCGGCCGGATCGACCAGCTTGTAGCCACGGCCCCACACCGTCAGCAACCGCCGCGGGTTGGCCGGGTCCGGCTCGATCTTGCTGCGCAGGCGATTGATATGGGTGTTGACCGTGTGTTCGTAGCCATCGTGCTGGTAGCCCCAGACCTGGTTGAGCAGTTCCATGCGCGCGAACACCTGGTCCGGATGACGGGCGAAGAACAGCAGCAGGTCGAACTCGCGCGGGGTCAGCTCCAGCGCGTTGCCATCCACCGAGGCGGTGCGCGCGACCGGATCCAGCTGCAGGCCGCCCAGTTCGATCGCGCCGGCATCGATGCGTGCGCTCTGCGCCATCGCCTCGGCGCGGCGCAGCAATGCGCGCACCCGCGCTACCAGTTCCGGCATCGAGAAGGGCTTTGCCAGATAATCGTCCGCGCCCAGTTCCAGGCCGACGATGCGCTGGGTTTCGCTGCCGCGCGCGCTGATGATGATGATCGGCACATAGCGCGCCATCGCGCGTGCACGCTGGCAGACCTGCAGGCCATCCACGCCGGGCAGCATCACGTCCAGCACCAATGCATCCCACGGACCTTCCTGCTCCAGCAGGCGCAGGCCGGCATCGCCGCTGGCGGCATGGGCCACGTCGTAGCCCTCATCGCCCAGGTGCATGCGCAGCAGGTCGGCGATGTGGGCATCGTCTTCAACGATCAGCACGCGTTTGGTCGACATCGGCAGCTCGGGGCCAGTGGGGAGGCTGGCAGCATTGTGGCGCGGGGCGGCCGCCGATACCTCACGAAAAATTGAATCCTGCGTGAGGATTCGTTGACCCGGGCGGGCGCAGCATGGCCCCGTCGCCCCTTCCCGGAGTCCGCCATGTCCCTGTCCCGCCGCCATCTGCTGGGCCTGGGTGGTGTTGCCACCGCTGCCGGCCTGCTCGGTCTGGGGGCCTGCAGCCGCGCCGCCCCGGCGGCCGCTGAAGCGCGCCCGCCGCGACAGTTCGAGGTCATGCACAGCGATGCGCAATGGCGCCAGCGGTTGACCCCGGCGCAGTACGCGGTGCTGCGCCAGCAGGGCACCGAACGCCCCTGGAGCAGCCCGCTCAACAATGAACACCGGCAAGGCACCTTCGCCTGCGCCGGCTGTGCACTGCCGCTGTTCTCCTCCTCCACCAAGTTCGAGAGCGGCACCGGCTGGCCCAGCTTCTGGGCACCGCTGCACAACGCCATCGGCGAAGACCGCGACGTGACCTTTGGGATGCTGCGGGTAGAGGTGCACTGCCGCCGCTGTGGTGGCCACCTTGGCCACGTGTTCAACGACGGCCCGCGCCCGACGGGGCTGCGCTACTGCATGAACGGTGCGGCGATGGTGTTCGTTCCCGGCGCCACGGACGGTACCGCCGACGGCTGGCGGGTGCCGGTCGGTTCTTCCCCTGCTTCCGGAGCCTGACGATGCTGCTGTTGCTGCTTGCCTACCTCGGCGGCGCGCTGACCCTGCTCAGCCCGTGCATCCTGCCGGTGCTGCCGTTCGTGTTCGCGCGTGCCGACCGCCCCTTCCTGCGCAGCACGCTGCCGTTGCTGCTGGGCATGGCGCTCACCTTCACCGTGGTCGCCAGCCTCGCCGCCGTGGGCAGCCAATGGGTGGCGCAGGCCAACCAGGTTGGACGCTGGATCGCCCTGCTGCTGATGGCGTTGTTCGCAGTCGCCCTGCTGTGGCCACGACTGGCCGACCATCTGCTGGCACCGTTCCAGCGGGTGGGCGCACGGCTGAGCGCGCGCGCCGATGCGGCCGATGCCGCCGGGCTTGGCGGCGCGTGGACCTCGCTGCTGATCGGCATCGCCACTGGCCTGCTGTGGGCACCGTGCGCCGGGCCGATCCTCGGCCTGGTGCTGACCGGCGCCGCCCTGCACGGTGCCAGCGTCGGCACCAGCACCCTGCTGCTGGCGTATGCGCTGGGCGCGATCACCGCGCTGGCACTGGCGGTGTGGGTGGGCGGTCGTGTGTTCCGTGCGTTGCAGGCGCGGCTTGGCCTTGGCGACGCACTACGCAAGGTGCTGGGCGTAGCCGCGCTGCTGGCGGTGGTGGCGATCGGCATGGGCTGGGATACCGGCCTGCTCACCCGTCTTTCGACGGTCAGCACCGCACGCATCGAGCAGGGCCTGCTCGATGCGGTACCCGGCGCGCAGCCGGCGGCACCGCCGATGATGATGATGGCCGGTGCCAACGCCGCAGCCGATGCACCGCTGCCGGTGGAAGGCACCCTGCCCGCGCTGGACGGCGCCACCGGCTGGCTCAACAGCCCACCGCTGACGGCCCAGCAGCTGCGCGGCAAGGTGGTACTGGTCGATTTCTGGACGTACTCCTGCATCAACTGCCTGCGCGCGATGCCGTTCGTGCACGAATGGGAACGCCGCTACCGTGACCACGGCCTGGTGGTGGTCGGCGTGCACACGCCGGAGTTCGCCTTCGAACGTGACCCGCGCAATGTGATGAAGGCCGTGCAGCAACTCAAGGTCGAGTACCCGGTAGCGCTCGACAACCAGTACACGATCTGGCGTGCGTTCAACAACCGCTACTGGCCGGCGCAGTACTTCGTCGACGCGCAGGGCAACATCCGCGGCCACCAGTTCGGCGAAGGCAACTACGCGCGCTCGGAACAGATGATCCGTCGACTGCTGACCGAAGCCGGACAGACGAATCTGCCACCACCGGCCGATCCCGCTGCCGCCGACCTGAAGGGCGTGGCCGCGCAGGCCGACATGGGCAATCTGCGCTCACCGGAAACCTATCTGGGCCACGCCCGCGCCGAGCAGTTCGCCTCGCCCGGCGGGCAGCGCAACGATGCGGCATTCGACTACACCTTACCGGCCACCCTGGCGTTGAACCAGTGGGGACTGTCGGGGCGCTGGACCGTCACCGACGAGGCTGCGCAGTTGCAGCAGGCCGGTGGCCGCATCGCCTTCCAGTTCCATGCGCGCGACCTGCACCTGGTGCTGGCGCCGAGCCAGGAAGGAAAGCCGGTGCGCTTCCGCGTGTTGTTGGACGGCAAGCCGCTGCCGGCTGCCGATGCCGGCAGCGATGTCGGTGCCGATGGCAGCGGTGTGGTCAACGAGCACCGCCTGTACCAGCTGGTGCGCCAACGCGGCACGGTCGGTCCGCACCGCTTCGAGATCGAGTTCCTCGACGCGGGCGTGCAGGCCTATGCCTTCACCTTCGGTTGAACCGGGAGGACACGATGAAACTCTCCTTTGAACAGGGCATCGCCGCCGGTGTTGCAGGTCTGGTGGCCACGGCATTGATCGCCGGTGTGCTACTCGTTGACCACGGCGCCATCGCGGCACCGCTCGAAGCCAGCGCGCAGACCCAGGCACTACCGGCACCCACGGGCGACGCCGCGTTCCGCGATGACGCCACCCACGCCAGCGTGGTGTTCGCCGGTGGTTGCTTCTGGGGCGTGCAGGGTGTGTTCCAGCACGTCAAAGGCGTGAGCAATGCGGTGTCCGGCTACATCGGTGGCAGCGGCGCCGATGCACGCTACGAGCGCGTCAGTAGCGGACGTACCGGTCACGCAGAAGCGGTGAAAATCGACTACGACCCGCGCCAGGTCAGCTACGGGCAGCTGATGCAGGTGTTCTTCTCGGTAGTGCACGACCCGACCCAGCTCAACCGCCAGGGGCCGGACCACGGCAGCCAGTACCGATCGGCGATTTTCACTGACGACGCACGCCAGCAGGCTGCCAGCCGCGCCTACATTGCCCAGCTCGGCCAGACCGGCAGCTACCGCGCGCCGATCGTCACCCAGCTGGTCAGCGGCCAGCACTTCTACCCGGCCGAGAGCTACCACCAGAACTACATGACGAACTACCCGCAGGCGGCCTACATCCGCTACTACGACGCACCGAAGCTGGCCGCGCTGGGCAAGCAGTTCCCGGCGTTGTACCGGCGCGATGCGGCGCTGGTGCCGATGCGCTGACGGCATTTCCCCTAGGGCTGATCGATGCTCGGCTCTACACACAAAAAAAAAGACGCACGGCCATCCAGCCGTGCGCTTGGGAAGTATCGGCCGCGCCCCGATCAAGCCCGGCCGACAACGACATGCTAGTCTCGCCATCATCATGGGTACAGCACCAGATGGCGGGAAATTCGATGGATACAGATGACCAGAGCGCGATGATCCCACCCCGCTACCAACGGCTGTCCGACGAACTGGCCGAGGCCATCCACGGCGGCCGGCTTCCAGTAGGCAGCCGCCTGCCCTCGCTGCGACAGATGGCCCTGCAGCGCAGGCTCAGCCTGAACACGGTTATTGCCGCCTATCGCCAGCTGGAGGACGCCGGCCTGGTGATTCCGCGGCCCAAGGCCGGTTTCGAGGTGGCGCCGCGACTGTCGGTGCCGGAGCGTTCGCTGCGCGATACCCCGTCCGCGCCCACTGCACCACTGCAGCAGGTACTGATGGCCCGCGTGCTGGAAGCACAGCGCCGCCCGGGCGTGATCGACCTGGCCTTCGCCGGCCCGCGCGGTCGCCAGTTCTACCCCGGCGCGCAGTTGGCCAGGCACACCGCGCAGGTACTGCGCCATGGCCAGCAGACGGTGGAGACCTACGCGCGCCCGAATGGTTCGCCGCGGCTGCTGGCGCAGATCGTGCGCCGTGGTCCGCGCATGGGCCTGCACACCCACGCCGAGCGCCTGCTGCTGACCCACGGTGCAATGGAAGCGCTGCAGCTGGCGTTGCGTGCAGTCACCCAGCCAGGTGATGCGGTGGGCATCGAGGCGCCGTCCTACTTCAACCTCTACCCGTTGTTGGCCAACCTGGGCCTGCAGGCCATCGAACTGCCCACACACCCGCAGCACGGGCTCGACGTGGATGCGCTGGATGCGCTGCTCGAGCACACGCCGCTGGCCGCACTGGTGGTGATGCCGACCGTGCACAACCCGCTGGGCTGCACCATGCCGACAGTGGCCAAGCAACGCCTGGCAGAACTGGTCAACGCGCGCCAGCTGCCACTGATCGAAGATGCGGTGTATGCCGAGCTGCAGTTCTGCGAACCGCCGGCACCCTTGCTGAAGGCCTTTGATCGCGACGGCTGGGTGATGGTGGTCGGTGGTTTCTCCAAGACGCTGGCGCCGGATTACCGCATCGGCTGGCTGGATGGCGGCCGCTTCGCCGAGCGCATCGCGCTGCTGAAATTCCAGTCCACCGGTGGCGAGCCGCAGCTGCTTGGCGACGCGGTGGCGGCCTATCTGGAAGCGGGCAGCTACGAGCACCACCTGCATCGCATGCGTCGTCTGTATCGCGAACAGGTGGGGCGGCTGCGCCAGCTGGTGGCCGAACATTTCCCGCCCGGTACCCGCGCCACCGAACCACAGGGCGGATTCCTGCTGTGGCTGGAACTGCCGGGCGTGGATACGCGCGAGCTGTTCGAGCGTGCACTGCAGGAGGATATCGCGTTCATGCCCGGCCAGGTGTATTCGCGCGGCGCGCGCTACCGGCATTGCCTGCGGCTGTCGTGCTGCCAGACGCTGGATGCGCGCTTCATCGGCGCGGTGGAGCGGCTGGGTGCGATTGCGCGGGAGCTGGCGCGGGCTGATTGATAGGTAGAGTCGACTGCTCTTCACCGGATGCCCGAAAATCCCGCGCTGCGCGCGCGAGTCGACTGACAGTCGACTCTACCCTCTCCGGCATCGATTTCGCGTTTCAGCAATTCAGGCGTCGAGCAGGTGCGCGCTCAGCGCTTCGCCGTCCGCCCCCGGAAGATGCGGCAGCCGCCCCCAGCACGGCATCGGCAGGCGCTGCCGCAGCGTGGCGAAGTTTTCATCCTGCCGCTGCATCGCCGGGTCGATGTGGTTGCCGATCCAGCCCAGGCACTCCACGCCGCTGGCCTGCAGCGACTGCGCGGTCAATCGCGCGTGGTTGACGCAGCCCAGCCGCATGCCCACCACCAGCAGCACCGGCAACTTCAGCGCGCGCACCAGGTCGAGCTGATCCAGCGTGGCCGAGACCGGCGCCAGCCAACCGCCCACGCCCTCCACCACGACGATATCGGCCTTCGCGCGCAGGCGTTCGAACGCGGCCACGATCGGCGCCAGCGCCACCTGCACGCCGTCCTCGGCAGCGGCCAGCTCCGGTGCCAGCGGCTGCCGCAGCGCATAGGGATTCAGGTCGGCATAGTCCGGCACCGGCCAGCTGGCCTCCTGCAGCGCCAGCGCGTCCTCGTTGCGCAGGCCCTGCCCCAGATCCTCGCTGCCGCTGGCCACGGGCTTCATGCCCACCGCGCGCAGGCCACGCTGGCGCAGTGCATGCAGCAGCGCGGTGCTGGCCGCGGTCTTGCCGATTTCGGTGTCGGTGCCGGTAACGAACAGGGCGGGCGGCAGCGTAGCGGGCAACGGCATCGATGGGCTCCAACAGGGCAACAGTGCGTGCATTATCGCCGGCCCGGTGCACTTGCTAGACTGCAGGCATGTTCGCCAATGCCTCGCTCACCGGCAGCAAGCCGGAACAATACGCCCAGCTGCTGGAACAGGCCCGTGGCCTGGTCTACGCCGAGTCCGACCGCATCGCCAACGCGGCCAACCTCTCCGCACTGGTCTATCACGCCCTGCCCGACCTGAACTGGGTGGGCTTCTACCTGTACGACGGCAAGGAGCTGGTGGTCGGCCCGTTCCAGGGCCTGCCGGCCTGCGTGCGCATTCCGCTGGACAAGGGCGTGTGCGGTGCCGCCGCCAGCCAGCGCGTGACCCAGCGCGTGGACGACGTCGATGCCTTCCCAGGCCACATCGCCTGCGATTCGGCCTCGCGTTCGGAGCTGGTGGTGCCGCTGCTGCGCGGTGATGAACTGATCGGCGTGTTCGATATCGACAGCCCGAAGGTCGGCCGCTTCGATGCCGACGACCAGGCCGGCCTGGAAGCCATCGCCCGCGTGTTCGTAGAGGCGCTGGGATGAGCGCACCGAAGCTGCGCAACATCGGCCCGAAAAGTGCGGCGTGGCTGCGCCAGGTCGGCCTGCGCAGCCGCGAAGACCTGGTTGCGATCGGTGCCGTGGGCGCCTTCGTCAAGGTCAAGCGCGCGGGCTTCAAGCCCAGCCTGAACCTGCTGTATTCCCTGGAAGGCGCGTTGCTGGACTGCCACTGGCAGGAACTGAGCGAGCCGCAGCGCGATGCGCTGGTGCAGGACTATGAAGCGCGCATCGCCGCGCATCCGCTGAAGGCAGCCGGCCCGGCGTCGGGCCCGGTACATGAGCAGCGCTTCGATGCCGACGATGACGCTGAAGACAGCGTTGCCGAGGGCGCGGACGAGGATTGAGCCGCGCCCTTCTGTAGCGCCGAGCCCACGCTCGGCTGGCTGTTCTGATCGAAGTGCAGCCGAGCATGGCTCGGCTCTACAAGAGCAGATCAGGGCTGCTGCAGCTCCAGCAGCTCGCCCACCAGCCCGACCTCACCGCGTTCCAGCCACACCCGCAGGCGCGTGCCGTGGTCGATGCGCAGGGCCCAGCACAACGACATTGGCAGGCCGCAGACCTGCGACAGCACCATGCGCAGCGGGCCACCATGGCTGACCACCAGCGTCGGCACCGGATCGTCCTCATCGAGCAGGCGATCGAGCGCGCGCGCGATGCGCCGTTCAAAGTGGCCCCAGCTTTCGCCGTTGGGCGGCGGGAATGCATGCGGATCGGCGTGGAAGGCCGCCAGTGCATCCTCCGGCAGGTCGAACAGCGACTGCCCGTCCCAATCGCCGAAATCCAGCTCTTCCCATTCCTCGTCCGCTTCCACGTCCAGCCCACGCGGGGTGGCCAGGGCCATCGCCGTGTGCAGCGAGCGCAGCCGTGGCGAACTGATCACCCGCTCCCAGGGCTGCGCGGCGTAGGCGTCGACCAGTTCCTGCGGCAGGCGGGCCAGCTGCGGCGGATCGTTGCGGCCATCGAGGAACTCATCGCGACCGTTGCCGGCATGGCGGACCAGGTCGAGGATCATGCGCGCGTCCTGTACAGGCGACGCGGGAACAGCGGAAAACAGGCGGACATCGGCAACGGCACCACGGGATCAAGGGGCCATTCTAAAGGCACGGCAAAGGCAGTCGAGCACGCGCGGCGCTACGGGCCGCCTGCGATGCCGTAGACTGCGCGCACTTCCAGGTGACCTGCGGCCGTGGCCGGCAGGTTGAAACGGGAAGCCGGTGACGCGTGATTCCACGCCAGGCCGGCGCTGCCCCCGCAACGGTAAGCACGTCAGTTCCAGGCAACACCGCCACTGTGCCGCAGGCATGGGAAGGCGCCTGGACGGTGGCCCCAGGCCACCCGGCGGCAAGCCCGGAGACCGGCCCGGAAGCCTCAGGTCGCGATGCGGTGGGCATGGCGCTGGATGACCGCAGCCTGCGCTGCGGCGTCGGCGCATGCCTGCCTTCGCGGCTCCTCCCCTTCGCCACGCGGGCGTGCGTGGCACCTGGAGTCCCCCATGAAGCTGCAGTCCCGAATGCTGTCCCTGGCCGTGCTGGCCACCCTGCCCGCGCTGGCCCAGGCCGCCGATGACACCACTGCGCTCGACCAGATCCTGGTCACCGCCACCCGCACCCCGATCGCGCTGCAGGACAGTATCGCGCCGGCGCAGGTGATCGACCGCGCGCAGATCGAATCCAGCCAGGCCACCTCGCTGCAGGAGCTGCTGCGCGGCCGCGCCGGCATCAACCTGACCAATGCCGGCGGCCTCGGCAAGCAGAGCTCGCTGTTCCTGCGCGGCACCAACTCGGGCCACACCGTGGTGCTGGTCGACGGCGTGCGCATCAACAGTGCCGACCTCGGCCTGGCCATGTACCAGGACCTGCCGCTGGCGCAGATCGAGCGCGTCGAAATCGTTCGCGGCCCGCAGTCCAGTCTGTACGGTGCCGACGCCATCGGTGGCGTGATCCAGATCTTCACCCGCCGCAACCAGGGCGATTTCGCTCCGCACTTCCAGCTCGGTGGCGGCAGCAACGGGCTGCGCGAAGCCCGCGGCGGCATTGGTGGCGGCACCGAGCGCGGCTGGTTCGGTGCCGACATCGCCTACCAGCATTCCGACGGCATCGATGCCTGCCGCGGTTCTTCCTCGGTGTTCACCGCGGGCTGCTTTGCCGACGAGCACGACCGCGACGGCTACCGCAACCTGTCCAAGAGCCTGCGCGGCGGTTACAGCTTCAACGACCAGTGGAACGTGGAAGGCAGCGCACTGCGCGCCGATGGCAAGAACCATTACGACGGCTACTACAACTACTCCGAGACCCGCCAGCAGGTGCTGGCCGGCAAGGTGCGCTACACCCCGTCGGAGCGCCTGGCGTTCACCGCCAACGTCGGCCGCAGCGACAATGAGTCCGACAACTTCGGCGCACCGGGGGTGTTTGGCAGCGCGCAGACCCATCGTGACAGCGCCTCGCTGCAGGGTGACTTCGGTGTGGCCGAGGGCCAGCTGCTGAGTGCCGGCGTGGACTGGAGCGAAGACAATCTGGACGGCAGCAGCGCGGGGTATCTCGTCGACAGCCGCCGCAACACCGGCGTGTTCGTGCAGTACCAGGGCCGCTTCGGCCGCCACCAACTGCAGGCCAGCGCCCGCAACGACGACAACCAGCAGTTCGGCAACCACGCCACCGGCAGCGTTGGCTGGGCGATGGAACTGGGCCACGGCCTGCGCGTCAACGCCAGCTACGGCACCGCGTTCAAGGCACCGACCTTCAGCGACCTGTACGACCCGTGGAGCGGCGTGCCGACGTTGAATCCGGAGAAGTCCAAGAGCGCCAACCTCGGCGTTTCGCAGCAGGGCCAGGGCTGGCACTGGGGCATGGATGTGTACGAAACCCGCATCGATGACCTGATCACCTACGATGCGTCCACGATGAAAATGCAGCAGGTGGAGAAGGCGCGCATCCGTGGTGCCGAGCTGACCGGTGGCGTGCTGCTGGCCGGCTTCGACATCAACGCGCAGCTGAGCTACACCGACCCGCGCAACCGCACCCACGGCAGCACCCAGTTTGACAACTGGCTGCCGCGCCGTGCACAGCAGACCGCGCGCCTGGACATCGACCGTCGCTTCGGCGATTTCCGCGCCGGCCTGACCGTACAGGGCGCGGGCAAGCGCTTTGACAACGCCAGCAACTCGGTGAAGGTTGGCGGCTACGGCACGCTGGACCTGCGCGCCGAGTACGTGCTGACACCGGAGTGGTCGCTGCTGGCGCGCGCCGCCAACGTGTTCGACCGCAGGTATGAGACGGTGGCGTGGTTCAACCAGCCGGGCCGCGAGTACCAGCTGAGTGTGCGTTACCAGCCGAAGTGAAAGAAGGTGCCGGGCATTGCCCGGCACTTTTTCCATCGACGCATGGCGTCGATCTACCGCTACACCGGAATGCCGGCGGCCAACCCCGGCAATTCACGCAGATCGTCGATCACCGCCACCGCATGCGCGGTGGCCATGTCCAGGCCGCGCGGGTAGCCGTAACGCACCAGCGCGATCGGCATGCCTGCCTCTTCGGCGGCGCGGTAGTCGGTCAACGAATCACCCACCATCAGGCAGGCGTCCACCGGCAGCCCGAAGTGCGCAGCGATGTGCCGCAGCGGTTCGCCACTGGGCTTGCGCTGCGGCAGCGAATCGCCGCCCAGTATCAGCGCGAACGCATCACCAATGCCCAGGTGCTGCAGCAGCGGCGGCACCAGTGCTTCGGGCTTGTTGGTGCAGATCGCCAGTGGCACGTCGCGCGCGCGCAGCTGCGCCAGTGCGTCGGCCACGCCATCGAACAGGCGCGGGCTGCGCAGCAGGCATTCGCGGTAGTGCACCATGAAGACCGGCATGACCTCGGCCAGGTCGACCTCACGACCCGCGGCATGCACGGCCTGCTCGACCAGGCGGCGCACACCGTCGCCGATCCAGCCCAGCACCGTGGCTTCCGGTACGCGTGCCACACCGATGTCCTCCAGCGTGCGGTTCAGCGCTTCGGCGATATCAGCTGCGCTGTCGACCAGCGTGCCATCAAGGTCGAACACGACCAGTGGATAGGGATACGACAAGGGACGGCACCTGCATGACGTGGGGCCGTCCATTGTACGCCGCTGGTTTTTGCACCGATCCGCCTCAGCCGATCCGGCGCGCGCGGGTAGCCAGGAACGTGGGCAGGTAACGGTCGATCAGGAAACGCGGCTGCGGCTGCCAGTCCTCCATGAAGCGATCGATGATGAAGCCGGCATCCAGCTGGCCACCGATCAGTTCGGTCAGGCTGTGGCCGAAGGTCAGTGCATCGCCCCGTGCCAGCTTCGCCTCGCGCTCGGCCGGCGGCAGGTCTTCCAGGTCCGAATAGGGAATGGCGTACTGCGGCCGGATCAGGCCCTGTGCATCCAGCTGCGGATCGCGCGCACCGACGAACAGCACCGGGTTGTAGAAGCTGGCCATCAGCATGCCATCGCGTGCCAGCACACGGCGGCATTCGGTCCACACCGGGCGCACGTCAGGCACGTACAGGTTCGAGATCGGGTGGAACACCACGTCGAAACTGTCGTTGGCGAACACGTGCAGATCGCGCATGTCACCCTGCACGGTGCGCAGCTGCAGGCCATCGCGCGCAGCGACCCTGCGGTCCTGTTCCAGCTGCCCGTCGGACAGGTCGAACACGGTGACGTCAGCGCCCGCAGCGGCCAGCACCGGTGCCTGCTGGCCACCGCCCGAGGCCAGGCACAGGATGCGACGGCCGCGCACATCACCCATCCAGTCCAGCGGCAGCGCGCGGGGCGTCAGGTGCACCTGCCAGCGGCCTTCGCGCGCGGCGGCAATCGTTGAACTTTCCACCGGGCGCGACCATTCGCGCACTTCGCTGGCCTGGCGGTCCCAGGCAGCACGGTTGTGGTCGATCAAGGCCTGTCCATGGTTCATGTGTTCTCCTTGCCCGGTGGGCGCCAATCCAGATCCTGGAAGGCCGGGCTGGCGAAACACTCGCCCAGGAAATCCAGGAATCGCCGCATGATAGCGGGCTGCTGGCGCCGTGACGCGTACACGGCATGAATGCCGAGTTCGTCCAGGCTGAATTCGGGCAGCAGTTCGATCAGCTCGCCACTGCGCAGCAGCGGCGCCACCTGGTAGGTCGGCAGCATGGCGATACCGGCACCGGCCCGCACCGCCTCCAGCAGCAGCGAGGCCTCGTTCGCGCTGATGTTGCCGCCCACCGCCACCGACAGCGAACGTCCATCGCGGTGCAGCTGCCACAGGCTTTTACCGACGTAATGGTGGGTCAGGCAGTTGTGCGCGGCCAGGTGCTCGGGGGCGGTCGGCGTGCCACGCACCTGCAGGTAGGACGGCGTCGCGCACAACACCGAGCGGCAGGTGGCCAGACGCCGTGCGATCAGGCTGGGGTCGATCTGGCGCGCGATGCGCACGGCCAGGTCCACCCGCTCTTCCACCAGGTTCACCGTGCGGTCGACCAGCAGCAGCTCGATGCGTGCCGCCGGATGGCGCGCAACGAAGCCGGCCACGGCCCGTGCCAGGTGGCTCTGCCCGAACGACACGCTGGCGGTCACCCGCAGCGTGCCGTGCGGCTCGGGATCATCACTGGCCAGCTCGCCCTGCAGTTCTTCGCCGATCGCCAGCATCTGCCGGAAGCGCGCCAGCGCCGCCTCGCCGGGGCCGGTCAGGCTGATCCGGCGCGTGGTCCGGTGCAGCAGGCGCGCACCCAGCCACCCTTCAACCTCGGCCAGGTAGCGGGAGACCATCGCCCGCGACATGTCCAGCACCTCGGCGGCGGCGGTGAGGCTGCCGCGCTCGGCCACCTCGACGAACACGGTCATGGCGGTCAGTCGGTCCATCTGCTCGATTCCTGCAACAAACAAGCGCGTTATACGCTGTTTTTCGATCAACTGCAGCAGCCTAGAGTGACCCCATTCCCACCCCACACCGCCCCACGGAGTCCTGCCATGAAAATCGCCCTCGTTGGTTCCACCGGCAACATCGGCCGCCAGATCGCCCGCCACGCGCTGGCCCGCGGCCACGAACTCACTGTCATCGTGCGCAGCGCGCAGGACCTTCCGGCTGAACTGGCCGGTACGCATCCGGTGGTCGCCTCGCTGGACGACCTGGATGCGCTGGTCGCCGCCATTGCCGGCCACGACGTGCTGGCCAGTGCCTACGGCCCGCGCCCCGGCGATGACATCGGCCGTGTGGGCGAGGTCGCCGCGCAGCTGGCCGCCGCCGCACGCAAGGCCGGTGTACCGCGCCTGGTGGTGGTCGGTGGTGCCGGCAGCCTGGAAGTCGCGCCCGGCGTGCAGCTGGTCGATACCCCCGACTTCCCGGAGGCCTACAAGCCGTACGCGCTGGCCCATCGCGAGGCGTTCAACCGCCTGCAGGCAGTGGACGACCTGGACTGGACCTTCTTCTCGCCGGCCGCAGAAATCGGCCCGGGCGAAGAGCGCGGCCAGTACCGCGTGCAGCCCAAAGCGTTCCTGGCCGATACCAGCGGCCACAGCCGCATCAGCTACGCCGACTATGGCGCGGCGTTCGTCGCCGAGCTGGAAGCGCACCAGTACCCGAAGCAGATCATCACGGCAGCGTATTGATCATGCCGTCCGCCGGGCATGGCCCGGCGCTACCTCCCTGTAGAGCCGAAGGCAACGGCAGGAGCCGTTGCCAACGTCGCTTGCGACGGCCCGCAGGGGGCCGGGCAAGGACGCCCGGCATAGCCCACGCTCGGCTCCCCATCCGACACAAGGAATTCCCATGCGTACCGCTGCCCTGCTGCTTCCCCTCGCCCTGGCCGCCAGCTTCACCAGTGCGCCGCTGCTGGCCGCCCCGGCCACCACGGCGCCGACGGAGGCGACGAAATCCCAGCTGCACCTGCAGACCTTCCATCCCGGCCCGCAGGCAATGTTCTCGGTGTCCTCGGTGCTGATCGAAGGCCGCCACGACGCGATCCTGGTCAATGCGCAGTTCGGTGCCAGCGACGCGCGCAAGCTGGTCGAGCTGATCCGCGCCAGCGGCAGGCAGCTGACCACGATCTACATCAGCCACGGCGATCCGGATTACTACTTCGGCCTGGCCACCCTGCAGGACGCGTTCCCGCAGGCACGCATCGTCGCCACCGCGCAGACCGTCGCCCATATCCAGCAGACCCAGGCCGGCAAGCTGGCCTACTGGGGACCGAAGATGGGCACCGACGTGCCCGCGCGCATTGTGGTACCGCAGGTGCTGGATGGCGATGCCCTGCAACTGGAAGGCCAGCGCCTGCCGCTGATCGGCCTGGACGGACCGACCCCGGACCGCACGGTGCTGTGGGTGCCGTCGCTGCGCGCGATCGTCGGTGGCATTCCGGTGGTGGCCGGTGAGCACGTGTGGATGGCCGACACGCAGACGCCGAAGTCGCACACCGACTGGCTGCAGACCCTGCAGCGGTTGCAGGCGTTGAAGCCGAAAGTAGTGGTACCGGGGCATTACGCACCGGGTGCCGCACTGGATTCGAGTGCGCTGCGCTTCACCGCAGACTACATCCGTGCGTTCGATGTTGAGGCGGCCAAGGCCAAGGACGGTGCGGCGCTGGTGAAGGCGATGCAGGTGCGCTACCCGAAGCTGGCAGGCGTGGCGTCGCTGGAGCTGAGTGCGAAGGTGGCCAAGGGCGAGATGCAGTGGCCATGAGGTAGGGGGTTTTCTTTTGCAGGGCTGCGCCCTGCACCCGCAGAGGCAACAGCAACAGCTGGCTATCCGTGGGTTGGCGGGGTGGGTCCGGTTGCGGGGGGCGCTGCAAGTACGTCCATGTAAGCTCGGTCGCCGCATCCATGCGGCTCACGCCCC
>NZ_JBQEMR010000050.1:0-24729 GCF_052045015.1 Stenotrophomonas sp. 22692 | reverse complement strand
CCCCCCCCCCCCCCCCCCCCCCCCCCCCCCCCCCCCCCCCCCCCCGCCATCCCACGGGAACCCCGCTTTTGCTTGGGCCGTTGCCGTTGCTTCGGCCCTGGCCTCGGCGGGTGCCGGGCGCCGCCCGGCCAAAGCCCACCCCCCGCTTCCGGTACAATGTCGGGCCCGTTTCCCAACTACGGTTCCCCGGACATGATGGTCCTCGAGGGCGCGCCCGCCCTGTCGCCGTTCCGCCGCGAACGTCTTGAATCCCGCCTGCAGTCCATCGCTCCCTCCCTGCGCATCAGCGGTGCCTGGCACGTCTACTTCGTGCAGCCCGAAGGCAGCGCCGCCCCCGACCTGACCACGCTGTGCCGCATCCTCGAAGCTGCGCCGCAGGCCGAGGCCCTGGCCGAAGGCGCGGTCAGCCGCATCGTGGTGCCGCGCCTGGGCACGCTGTCGCCGTGGTCGAGCAAGGCCACCGAGCTGGTCCGTGGTGCCGGGCAGCCGGTGTGCCGGGTCGAGCGCGGCCTGCGCATCGACGTGCAGGGCTGGCCGGCCGATGCCGCCGCCCAGCAGGCGCTGGTCAAGGCGCTGCACGACCCGATGACGCAGTCGGTGCTGGAGACCGTGGGGCAGGGCCAGGCGCTGTTCTCGGCGCCGGCCCGTGGCGAACTGGAACGCGTGCCGGTGGACCAGCTGGAGGCCGCCAACCAGCGCCTCGGCCTGGCCATGGCCCAGGACGAGATCGACTACCTGCGCGAACGCTTCACCGCGCTGGGCCGCGCGCCGTCCGACGTCGAACTGATGATGTTCGCGCAGGCCAATTCCGAGCACTGCCGGCACAAGATCTTCAACGCCAGCTGGACCATCGACGGTCAGGAGCAGGACCGCTCGCTGTTCCGGATGATCAAGAACACCCACCAGCAGACCCCGCAGCACACGCTCAGCGCGTACAGCGACAATGCGGCGGTGATTGAAGGCCATCCGGCCTCGCGTTACCGCCCGGACCCGGCCAGTGGCGAATACCGCCGCGAAGCACAGGTGCCCAGCGCGTTCCAGATCAAGGTGGAAACGCACAACCACCCGACCGCGATCGCGCCGTTCCCGGGCGCATCGACCGGCAACGGTGGCGAGATCCGCGACGAAGGCGCGACCGGCCGTGGTGGCAAGCCGAAGGCGGGCCTGTCCGGTTTCTCGGTCTCGCACCTGCGCATTCCGGAACTGCCGCAGCCGTGGGAAGCGCCGCGCGCGCTGAACCCGCGGATGGCACCGGCACTGGAAATCATGACCGACGGCCCGCTGGGCGGCGCTGCGTTCAACAACGAATTCGGCCGCCCGAACCTGCTCGGCTACTTCCGCAGCTTCGAGCTGCCGGAAGGCGCCGATCTGGTCCGCGCCTACGACAAGCCGATCATGCTGGCCGGTGGCCTCGGCGCGATCGATCGCGTACAGGTTGACAAGATCCCGCTGCAGGCCGGTGATGCGGTCATCGTGCTCGGTGGCCCGGCGATGCTGATAGGCCTGGGCGGCGGCGCCGCCAGTTCGGTGGCCTCCGGTGAAAGCGCCGAGGACCTGGACTTCGCCAGCGTGCAGCGCGACAACCCGGAAATGGAGCGTCGCTGCCAGGAGGTCATCGACCGCTGCGTGGCAATGGGTGCCAACAACCCGATCAAGTTCTTCCATGACGTCGGTGCAGGTGGCCTGTCCAATGCCATCCCCGAACTGCTGCACGACTCGAACGTCGGTGGTGTCATCGACCTGGGCAAGGTGCCCACCGATGACCCGTCGCTGTCGCCGATGCAGCTGTGGTGCAACGAATCGCAGGAACGCTACGTGCTCGGCGTGGCCCAGGAGCGCCTGGCCGAGTTCGCCGCGCTGTGCGCGCGCGAGCGCTGCCCGTTCGCTGCCGTTGGCGTGGCCACCGCTGAAGAGCACCTGGTGGTCGCCTACGGCGCCGTGCCGGGCCACACCCCGGCCGATGCGCCGATCGACCTGCCGATGGACGTGCTGTTCGGCAAGCCGCCGAAGATGCACCGCGACACCGCGCACCCGCCGGCACCGCGCTGGCCGGCGCTGAAGACCGGCGGCCTGGACCTGCAGGAAGCCGGCCTGCGCGTGCTCGCGCACCCGACGGTCGCTTCGAAGAACTTCCTGGTCACCATCGGTGACCGCAGCGTCGGTGGCCTGACCGCGCGCGAACAGATGGTCGGCCCGTGGCAGCTGCCGGTGGCCGACGTGGCGATCACCCTGGCCGACTTCGACGGCGTGGCCGGCGAAGCGATGTCGATCGGCGAGCGCACCCCGCTGGCCCTGCTTGATGCGGCTGCTTCGGCACGCATGGCGGTGGGCGAAGCGCTGACCAACCTGTGCGCGGCCCCGGTCGATGCGCTGGATGAGATCAAGCTGTCGGCGAACTGGATGGCCGCGGCCGGCCACCCCGGCGAAGACGCGCTGCTGTACGACGCGGTGAAGGCGGTGGGCATGGAACTGTGCCCGCAGCTGGACATCAGCATCCCGGTCGGCAAGGACTCGCTGTCGATGCAGGCGCAGTGGCACGACCAGGGCGAAGCGCACAAGAGCGTGTCGCCGGTGTCGCTGGTGATCTCGGCGTTCGCGCCGGTGGCCGACGTGCGCCAGCAGCTGACCCCGCTGCTCGACCGTGATGTGGACAGCGAGCTGTGGTTGATCGGCCTCGGCGCCGGCAAGCAGCGCCTGGGCGGTTCGATCCTGGCGCAGGTGCATGCCGACCACGGCGACCTGCCGGCCTTCGCCGGCGCCGCACCGGACCTGGACGACCCGCAGCGCCTGCGTGGCTTCTTCGAGCTGATCCGCGATGCGCGCCAGGCCGGCCTGCTGCTGGCTTACCACGACCGCAGCGACGGCGGCGCCTTCGCCGCGCTGTGCGAAATGGCCTTCACCTCGCGGCTGGGCCTGGACATCACCCTCGATGCCTGGGGCGACGATCCGTTCCGCAGCCTGTTCAATGAAGAGCTGGGCGCGGTGGTGCAGATCGCCCGCGAAGACCGCGCCGCCTTTGCCGACCTGGTCGAGCGCCATGCACTGATCGAGTGTGCACAGCGCATCGCCAAGCCGACCACCGCACCGGTGGTGCGCGTGTCGCTGGCCGGCGAGAACCTGGCCGAATGGCGCTGGGAAGCGCTGTTCGACGCCTGGTGGTCGGTCACCCACGCGATGCAGAAGCGCCGCGACAACCCGGCCAATGCCGATGCCGAGCGCGAGATCGCCCGTGCCTTCACTGCGCCGGGCCTGAAGCCCAAGCTCAGCTTCGACCTCAATGAAGATGTGGCCGCCCCGTTCATCAGCACCGGCGCGCGTCCGCGCGTGGCGGTACTGCGCGAGCAGGGCGTCAACGGCCAGATCGAAATGGCCAACGCCTTCGAACGTGCCGGCTTCCGCGCCTTCGACGTGCATATGAGCGACCTGATCGAAGGCCGCGTGGCATTGCAGGACTTCACCGGCCTGGTCGCCTGCGGTGGCTTCAGCTACGGCGACGTGCTGGGTGCCGGCCGCGGCTGGGCCACCTCGATCCTGGAGCGCAGTGCGCTGCGTGATGCCTTTGCCGCGTTCTTCGCGCGCGAGGACAGCTTCGCGCTGGGCGTGTGCAATGGTTGCCAGATGATGAGCCAGCTCAAGGGCATCATTCCGGGCGCCGAGCACTGGCCGCAGTTCCGCCGCAACGCCAGTGAGCAGTTCGAAGCCCGTACCGCGCTGCTGGAAGTGGTGGAGTCGCCGTCGATCCTGCTGCGTGGCATGGCTGGTTCGCGCCTGCAGGTGGCGGTGGCGCATGGTGAAGGCCAGGCCGTGTTCGACAATGCCGTCGACCAGGCAGCCGCTCGCGTTTCGCTGCGCTACATCGATGGCAACGGCAACGTGGCCAGCCAGTACCCGCTGAACCCGAACGGTTCGCCGGACGGCATCACCGGCCTGACCAGCAGCGACGGCCGCGTCACCATCATGATGCCGCACCCGGAACGCACGCCGCGCGCGCTCAACATGAGCTGGGCGCCGGCCGAGTGGCAGGGTGACTCGCCGTGGATGCGCATGTTCCGCAACGCGCGGGTATGGTGCGGCTGATCGCAGCGTTCTGCGCAGGCCGCAATGCCGCTGCGTACGGAAAAACCCGCCGTTGATCGGCGGGTTTTTCTATGCGCGCGTGAAACTCCTGTCCCGACCGCTAGTTACATCGATTTTCATGCGGCGGAACTTCGTCACGCTTGCCTAACAAAACACTTTCATAAACAGGTGAAAGGGTGAACTGCTTCACGGCAATAGGATTTGTCGTGTCAAAGTCTTGACGATTTGGAAAGTTGCCGTTAACACTTGAACCCCGTTTCAGAATCATTCATTTCGCAGTAACCGGTTGGCGCACGCGCTCGGTTTTCTGTCGCTGCGCGCCGTTCGGCAATACCCCGCAGTAAATCACGCGAATAAACGCCCCCAGGGGACGTTGGGCCGGAAAGCCCAGCGGTGGCGTTGCTTTGCCCAAAACCAGTCCAATCAGGAGCCGTACCGATGAATCGGATTTATCGCAAGGTCTGGAACAAAGCATTGGGTCAGTTGGTGGTGGCCTCGGAACTGGCTTCCTCCGACAGCAGCAGTGGTGGGGTCGTCGACCAGCGCCGCGATGCGACGCAGGCCACGCCCGCACTGCTGGCGGTGGCACTGGGCCTGGTATTGGGGTTGGGCATGAGCGGCACCGCCGCAGCACAGTCGGTGCAGATCGGCGGCAGCGCCACCTGCGTGGCATTCAGCGGCAAGCTGCTCGAAAAGTGCCTGATCGAAGGCTCGGCCAGCGCCAAGGGCAGCAACGCGGTGGCGATCGGCAGCAACAGCAGCGCCACTGCCGCCAACAGCGTAGCGCTGGGCGCCGGCTCCAAGGCCACACGGGCCAACACGGTGTCCGTGGGTGATACCGGCAAGGAACGCCAGATCACCAATGTTGCCGCAGGCACCCAGGCCACCGATGCGGTAAACAAGTCACAGCTGGATGCGCAGGCGCGCGCCACGCAGGCCGCGCTGGCCGATGTCGCCGCAGATGGAAACCGCTATTTCAAGGCCGACGGCGCAGGTGATGACAGCGACGCGGCGAAGATCGACGGACAGGGCGCGGTTGCGGCGGGTGCGGGTGCACAGTCGCTGGCCAACGCCACCACCGCCATCGGTACCCAGGCCATTGCCGCGGGCCTGGGCGCAAGCGCGTTCGGCCAGGGCGCATTGGCGATCGGTGACGCCAGCGTGGTGGTCGGGCAGAGTGCTGCCGCGTTCGGTCTTGGTGACACCGCCGTCGGCGCCAGTGCCTATGCCGCAAGCGAGAATGGCGCGGCCACCGCACTGGGTGCCTTGTCCGAAGCCACTGCCGATGGCGCGACCGCTGTCGGCGGCGGTGCCGTGGCGATGGGCCCGGGCAGCACCGCATTGGGCCGCGGCGCCACCGCCGCCAACGAAGCGTCGATCGCAGTCGGTGCGTTCAGCACTGCTGTCGGTGAATACAGCACCGCGCTGGGTTCGAATTCCGCTGCGGTTGCCACCGGCAGCGTGGCGCTGGGCGCGGGTTCGCTGGCCGACCGCGTCGATACCGTGTCAGTCGGTGCCGCCGAATACGGCCTGACCCGGCAGATCACCAGCGTTGCCGCAGGCACCGAAGACAACGATGCGGTCAATGTCGGCCAGTTGAAGGACGTGGCCGCCGTGGCCGATGCCACCGCCAAGCGCTTCCAGGCCACCGGCAGCAGCAACAGCGATGCCGGTGCACTGGCCGAAGGTGACGATGCACTGGCGGCCGGCGAGGCCGCCAATGCCCTCGGCAACGGCACCACGGCCGTCGGTGCAGGGGCAGCGGCCGTCGCGCAGAACGCGACCGCCGTGGGCAACAACGCACTGGCCTCGGGCCAGAACAGTGCCGCGTTCGGCAACAACGCGCAGGCCAACGGTCCAGGCAGCGTTGCCGTGGGTGGTGCTGCGGTGGATGCCGACGGCAACCCGCTGATCACCAGTGGCGGCGTACCGGTGGAGACCGGCGCGACCAGCGCAGGCGTCGGTGGCACCGCGGTGGGCGCCAGTGCCGAAGCCAGCGGATTTGCGGCGTCGTCCTACGGTGTGGGTGCCTATGCGGCCGGCGCGCAGGCATCCGCGTTCGGTGCGGTGGCCAATGCCATCGGCGACTATTCCACCGCACTGGGTACCCAGAGCAATGCGACCGGCACCAGCAGCGTCGCCATCGGTGGCCCGGCCGACCTGATTCCCGGCCTGGGCTTCTTCGTGCAGACCCAGGCCAGCGGCGAAGCCGCGACCGCCGTCGGTGCCGGCGCCATCGCCAGTGGCGATCGTGCGGTGGCCAACGGCAGCCTGAGCGAAGCCTCCGGTGCTGAAGCCACCGCTGTTGGCTACTTCGCCTATGCACCGGGTGAGAACGCCAGTGCGCTGGGCGCGCAGACCTGGGCCAGCGGTGCGCAGAGCACTGCAGTGGGTTACTACGCCACCGCACGCGGCGCCAACAGCGTCGCGCTTGGCGCGAACTCCGAAGCGGTGCGTGCCAACAGCGTGGCCGTTGGCAGTGCAGGCAACGAGCGGCAGATCACCAGCGTTGCTGCGGGCAGCGAAGCCACCGATGCAGTGAACAAGGCGCAGCTCGATGCCGTGGCCAGCACCGCCGACCGCACCGCGCGCTTCTTCCAGGCACAGCCGGAAGCCGACAGCGATGCCGGCGCGCTGGCCGAGGGCGAGGGCGCCGTCGCCGCCGGTTCGTCGAGCAATGCGATCGGCGCCGGCGCAGTAGCCCATGGCGCGGCTGCGTCGGCCATCGGCGATGACAGCGTGGCCGTGGGCCGCAACAGCGCAGCCACCGGCAATGGCGGTGTCGCCATCGGTGGCCTCGGCCAAGCCTACGACGAGTTCAACCAGCCGATCATCGGTGCCGATGGCACGGCACAGCAGGTGGGCACCACTGCCGTCGCCGATGCCACTGCGGTGGGCAGTGGCGCGCAGGCCACCGGGGCTGCCAGCAGCGCCTTCGGCAACGCGGCCAAGGCCAGTGGTGGCAACAGCTTCGCCGCCGGCGGCAAGTCGCGCGCCACCGGCAGCTATGCGGTCGCGGTCGGCGACAGCGCCTTCGCCAGCAGCGATGACAGCACCGCAGTAGGCGGCTACAGCTGGGCCACTGCCAGTGGTGCAGCAGCATTCGGTTCGGGTGCATGGGCCACCGCCACCAATGCCTCGGCGTTCGGTAATGCGGCGTGGGCCAGTGGCAGCGGCGCCACGTCCATCGGTTACAACAGCTGGGCCAACGGCGCCAGTTCCACGGCGGTCGGCCGCGGTGCCTTCGGCTATGGCGACAACAGCGTGGCACTGGGCTTCCAGGCGCTGGGCAACAGCATCAACAGCATCGCCATCGGCACCAATACAGTGGCCGGTGGTGAAAGCGCGATCGCGCTTGGCGCCGGCAGTAACGCCAGCGCCAGCAACGCTGTCGCGCTCGGTGCCGGTTCGGTTGCCAGTCGTGCACGTACGGTATCGGTGGGTAGCAGCGGCAACGAACGCCAGGTCACCAACGTCGCCGCGGGCACCCAGGCCACCGACGCAGTGAACAAGGCACAGCTGGATGCGGTTGCGACCACCGCCACCACCACCAGCCGCTTCTTCCAGGCCACCGGCAACGGCGACGACGTAGCCGGTGCACTGGTGGAGGGTGACAACGCACTGGCGGCCGGTGATGCCGCCAACGCCATCGGCAATGGCGCCACCGCACTGGGCAGCGGCGCCAACGCGCTGGCCAGCAACGCACAGGCGCTGGGTTTCAATGCACTGGCAACCGCGGCCAACGCCAGCGCTGTCGGTGCCAACGCACAGGCCACGGGCGAGTACGCCACCGCGCAGGGTGCGGAAAGCGAAGCCAGCGGCGAGCAGAGCGCGGCGTTCGGTGCGGCCAGCATCGCCAGCGGCGCCGGTAGCACTGCCAATGGCGTGCTGTCCGAAGCGTCCGGCGAAGAAGCCGTGGCCGTGGGCTACTTCAGCAATGCCAGCGGCGACGCGGCCACCGCTGTCGGCAGCGAGAGCGTGGCCAGTGGTACGGCGTCGGCGGCCTTCGGTATCGGTGCCGAAGCCAGCGGCGGTTACAGCACTGCCATCGGTGGCTATGCACAGGCCTCGGCCTTCAATGCCACCGCGTTCGGCAACTTCGCCAATGCATCCGGATCCAACAGTGTGGCGGTGGGTGGCGATTCGGAAGCCTCCGGCGCCTACAGCACCGCCACCGGCCAGGGCAGCCTGGCGACCGGCACCAACAGCGTCGCCGTGGGTGGTTCGTTGTTCGGCGTGCTGGCCACCGAGGCCTCGGGCAACTACTCCACCGCGGTGGGTGGTGGTGCCTGGTCGGGCGGCATCAACAGCACCGCGCTGGGCAATGCCGCCGAATCGCGCGGTGCCAACAGCGTGGCGCTGGGTGCCGATTCGATCGCCGATCGCGACAACACCGTGTCGGTGGGCGGCGGTGGCAACACCCGCCAGATCACCAATGTGGCCGATGGCACGCAGGGCAATGATGCGGTCAACAAGAACCAGCTCGACGCCGTCGCCGCGGCAGCGGAAAAGACCCGCCGGCAGTTCCAGGCCAGTGGCAACGCCGACGGTGAAACCGGCGCGCTGGTGGAGGGCGATAACGCGCTGGCGGCCGGTGATGCGGCCAACGCGATCGGCAACGGTGCCACCGCGCTCGGCAGCGGTGCCAATGCGCTGGCCGCCAACGCCACCGCCGTGGGCATCGATGCGCTGGCCACCGGCAGCAACGCGGCTGCCCTGGGCAGCACGGCACAGGCCACCGGCGAGGACAGCCTGGCCCTGGGCAGCGGTGCCGGCGCCAGCGAGGTTGGTGCAAGCGCGGTGGGGGCGCGTGCACAGGCCAGCGGCGCCTACAGCACGGCCACAGGTACAGAAGCCAATGCCAGCGGCGGGCAGGCGCTCGCCAGCGGTTTCCGCAGCGCGGCTTCGGCTGATGGCACCACCGCGGTGGGTGGCTACGCCGAAGCCAGCGGCCGCCTCGGCACCGCCCTGGGCTATGGCTCGGCGGCCAGCGGTGCCAACACCACTGCAGTCGGCTTCGGTGCCGCGGCGGCCGGTACCGGTGCCGTTGCCGTGGGTCAGTCCAGCGAGGCCAGTGGCGAGGAGAGCGTGGCCATCGGCGGCAGCACCTTCTTCGGCCTGATCCCGTCGCGTGCCAGTGGGACCGGTGCGGCGGCGTTCGGCGCCGGTGCATGGGCCACCGAAGACTACGCGACCGCGATTGGCTGGAACTCGTGGGCGGCAGGCAGCAGCGCCACCGCGCTGGGGGCCAACGCCACTGCCAATGGCAGCAACAGCGTCGCGCTCGGTGCTGGCTCCAAGGCTGACCGTGACAACACCGTAGCCGTCGGCAAGGCCGGCGGTGAGCGCCAGGTGACCCACGTCGCGGCGGGCACTGAAGCCACCGATGCGGTGAACAAGGGCCAGCTGGATGCGGTCGCCAGCGTCGCCGACAAGACCAGCCGGCAGTTCCAGGCCAGCGGCAATGCCGATGGCGAAGCCGGTGCACTGGTGGACGGCGACAACGCACTGGCTGCCGGCAATGCGGCCAACGCCATCGGCAACGGCGCCACCGCGCTGGGCAGTGGCGCCAATGCCATGGCCGCCAATGCCACTGCCGTGGGCTTCGATGCGCTGGCCACCGGCAACAATGCGGCGGCGCTCGGCAACGCGGCGCAGGCCGGAGGTGTCGACAGCGTAGCCGTGGGCAGTGGCGCCAGCGCCAGCGAACTCGGCGCCAGTGCTACCGGCGCCGGTGCACAGGCCAAGGGTGCCTACAGTACCGCCAGCGGTGCGCAGGCCACAGCCAGCGGCACCCAGTCACAGGCCAGTGGTTTCCGCGCCAATGCCTCGGCCGATGGTGCGTCTGCGCTGGGCAGCTATGCCGAGGCCAGCGGTCGCCTGGGTACCGCGGCCGGCTACGGCAGCAAGGCAACCGGCGCCAATGCCACGGCGGTAGGTGTGAGTGCCACCGCCAGTGCCGCAGGCAGCGTGGCGTTGGGCGCGGGCTCGGTCGCCGACCGTGCCAACACTGTGTCGGTCGGCAGCGCGAGCAGTGATCGTCAGATCACCCGTGTCGCTGCCGGTACCGAGCGCACCGATGCGGTCAATCGTGGCCAGCTCGATGCGGTCGCGGCGACCGCCGATGGCACGGCCCGCTACGTCAAGGCCACCGGCGCAGGTACCGCCAGTGCCAACGGCAGCGATGCCGCCGCGATCGGTTCGGCAGCCACTGCCAGCGGCGCACGCAGCAATGCCCTGGGTGCCAATGCGATGGCCATCGGCAACGGTGCCTTGGCACTTGGCACCAGCGCCGGCGCATCGGGCGCGAACTCGGTGGCGCTGGGTGCCGGTTCGCGTGCACTCGATGCCAACGTGGTGTCGGTCGGCGGTGGCAATGGCACCGATGGTCCGGCCACGCGCCGCATCGTCAATGTGGCCGATGGCCGCATCGCCGCCGGCAGCAGCGATGCCATCACCGGTTCGCAGCTCAACGTCACCAACCAGCGGGTGGGCGCGGTGGAAACCCGCGTCGGTGATTTCGATTCGCGCATCGCCACCGTGGAAACCACGGCGGCCAGCGCGGTCAGCTATGACGACGCCAGCCGTGACCGCCTGACCCTGTCCGGTTTCCAGGGCACCACCATCGACAACGTCGGTGCCGGCAGCATCGCTGCGGGCAGTCGCCAGGCGATCAACGGCGGCCAGCTGTTCCAGTCGCTCAGTGATGCCGCCAGCTTCCTCGGCGGTGGTGCCAGCGTTGGCATGCAGGGTGTGTTCGTGGCGCCGAACTATGTGATCCAGGGCGCCACCTACAGCAATGTCGGCGATGCGCTCGGCGCGCTGGACCGCAAGGTCAGCGAGATCGACCGCCGCACCGCCGGTGGCACGCGTGCCGGGACTGCCAGCCTGCGCGCAATGAGTACCCCGCTGGATGACAGCCCGCTGGCCAGCGCCGCCGATGCACCTGCAACGGCCGACGCGGCACCGGCCAGCACCGCGCGCGTGCAGGGCACGCCGACCGCTGCCGCCGCCGGTGCCGGGATTCCGGTCGGCACTCCCGCGACGGGCTTCAATGCCGTCGCCATGGGCGAGGGCGCGGTCGCCAGCGGTGCTTCGTCCACCGCCATCGGCCAGGGCGCCAATGCCACCGCGGCGAACGCGGTGGCACTGGGCCAGGGCTCGGTTGCCGATCGTGCCAACACGGTCTCGGTGGGCAGTGAAGGCAACGAGCGCCAGGTCACCAACGTGGCGGCCGGTACCACGGCCACCGATGCGGTCAACAAGGGCCAGCTCGACCGTGGCATGGCCACGGCCAACAGCTACACCGACAGCCGCGTCCAGGCCGTCGCCGACAGCTTCGATGTGTTCAAGGGCGAAATCGACGGACGCCTGCGCCACATGGATCGCCGCATCGACCGCCAGGGGGCGATGAGCGCGGCGATGCTCAACATGGCCACCAGTGCCGCCGGTATCCGCACCCAGAACCGGGTCGGCGTCGGCATTGGCTTCCAGGGCGGCGAGTCGGCGTTGTCGCTGGGCTACCAGCGTGCGATCAGCGATCGCGCCACGGTGACCTTCGGTGGTGCCTTCAGCAGCGACGACAGCTCGGTTGGCGTCGGTGCCGGCTTCGGCTGGTAAGCCACTCCATCGCGCCGGTGGCCACCCACGCCGGCGCAGCACCTGCAGTGAGGGCCTGGGGGGAGGTCACGGCAATCCCGGCTGGGCCGGCCGGGAGTCGTCAAGGAATGATGGCCGCAGTGTTGGTTCGATCCATGACCCAGAAGAGGAATTCGACGTGATCAAGAAGCAGAACCTTCGCATCAATGTGCTTGCCGCCGCCGTGCTGTCGATGACGGCTGTCGGTGCCGTCCACGCCGCTGGACTGCCGACCCGTGAACCGGTGCGCCAGGCCAGCACCGCCCAGCCGGGAACCGAGCGCATCATCGTCAAGTACCGGGCCGGTGCTGCTGCCGCCACTGACCGCTCGGCGAAGCTGTCCACCGTGCAGTCCGCACTGACCCGTGCCAGCCTCTCCGGCGGCACATCCCGCGCCAGCACGCTCGGCCCGCAGGTGGTCCGCAAGCTGTCTACCGGGGCGGACCTCATCCGTGTGCAGGGCCGCCTGGCCCCGGCCGAACTGCAGCGCGTACTGAAAGAGCTGAAGGCCGACCCGTCGGTGCAGTACGCCGAAGCCGACGTGAAGCTGCGCCGCACCGAACTGCGTGCCGGCAACGTACAGCCGGCGCTGGTGCCGAACGATCCCTTCTACCAGCAGAACCAGTGGCATCTGCACAATGCGGTCGGCGGCATCAACGCACCGGCGGCATGGGATGTCTCGCAGGGTGAGGGCATCGTGGTGGCGGTGATCGATACCGGCATCCTGCCGCAGCATCCGGACCTGGTCGGCAACCTGCTGGAGGGTTATGACTTCATCAGCGACGCGGAGACCTCGCGGCGCCCGACCAACGATCGCGTGCCGGGTGCGCAGGACTACGGTGATTGGGTCGAGAATGACAACGAGTGCTATGACGGTTCGCTGGCCGAGGACAGTTCCTGGCACGGCACCCACGTCGCCGGCACCGTGGCCGAGCAGACCAACAACGGCGTCGGCATGGCCGGTGTCGCCTACAAGGCCAAGGTACTGCCGGTGCGCGTGCTCGGTAAGTGCGGTGGCTACCTGTCCGACATCGCCGATGCGGTGGTCTGGGCGTCGGGTGGCACGGTGGCCGGCATTCCGGCCAACACCAATCCGGCCGAGATCATCAACATGAGCCTGGGTGGCGGTGGCGCCTGCGCCAGCACCTACCAGGACGCGATCAACGGCGCGATCTCGCGCGGTACCACCGTGGTGGTGGCGGCCGGCAATGAAGCCGACAACGCGTCCAAGTATCAGCCGGCCAGCTGCGAAGGCGTGGTGACCGTGGGTGCCACCCGCATCACCGGTGGCATCACCTACTACTCCAACTACGGCACCCGCGTGGACCTGTCAGGTCCGGGTGGCGGTGGCAGTGTGGACGGCAACCCGGGCGGCTACATCTGGCAGACCGGCTCCAATGCGGCCACCACGCCGGAATCGGGCACGCCGGGCTACATGGGCATGGGCGGTACCTCGATGGCCTCGCCGCATGTGGCCGCCGTTGCCGCACTGGTGCAGAGCGCGCTGATCGCCAAGGGCAAGGATCCGTTGACCCCGGCCGCGATGCGTACCCTGTTGAAGGAAACCGCACGTCCGTTCCCGGTCACCATTCCGGCGGCGACCCCGATCGGTACCGGTATTCTCGATGCCAAGGCCGCGCTGGCCAAGGCACTGGAAGAACCGTGCACCGAGAACTGCGGGCCGGTGGCCACGCCGCTGACCAACAAGGCCGCCGTCGGTGGCCTGAACGGTGCCGCCGCCAGCAGCCGCCTGTACAGCTTCGAAGCCGTCGCCGGCAAGCAGCTCAGCGTGATCACCTACGGTGGCACCGGCAATGTCTCGGTCTACATCGCGCAGGGGCGTGAACCGAGCGCCAGCGACAACGACGCCAAGTCGACCCGTCCGGGCACGTCCGAGACGGTGCGGGTGAACAAGCCGGTGGCCGGTACCTACTACATCAAGGTAGTCGGCGAAGCGGCCTACAACGGCGTGAGCATCCTTGCCACGCAGTAAGCTGGAACTGTCGTAATTGAATGGCCGAAGCCCGTCATCCCGTGTGACGGGCTTCGTCTTTTTACGAAAGGTGGTGGAGGGGCGGCGGAAATCATGGCTTAACTGTTAAAGTCGAGCCGATTGACAGGAGAGTCATGTGAACGCGCTTGCTGCTACCGCCGCTGCCGACAACGCTGAAGGCCGCATCCTGGATGCGCTGCTGGCGCGCGGCCGGCTGAAGGAAGGCGATCTGGCACGTGCGCGGCCGCTGCACGCAGAGGCCGGCGGCAGCCTGCTGGGCCTGCTGGTGCGGCTGGGGCTGGTGTCCGAGCGTGACCAGGCACAGGCCAGCGCCGAAGTGCTGGGCCTGCCGCTGCTGGAAGGCAAGCAGCTGCCGGAAGCACCGCCACAAGGGCTGGCGGAAGGCCTGCCGTTGTCACTGCGCTTCCTCAAGCAGTTCCACGTCTGCCCGCTGGCCCTGGATGAACAGGGCGTACGGCTGTGGCTGGCCGACGCCCATGATCCCTACCCGCAGCAGGCGGTGCAGCTGGCACTGGGCGTGCCGGTGACGCCGGTGCTGGGCATGCGTGCGGAGATCGATGACCTGGTCGAGCGCTGGTTCGGCCAGGGCCGCAGCGCGATGGGCGCGATCGTCGAAACCGCCGATGGCGAGGGCGGTGCGGTCGATGACATCGAGCACCTGCGCGACCTCGCCTCGGAAGCGCCGGTGATCCGCCTGGTCAACCTGGTGATCCAGCGTGCAGTGGAGCTGCGCGCTTCGGACATCCATGTCGAACCATTCGAGAGCCGGCTGAAGGTGCGCTACCGCGTCGACGGTGTACTGGTGGAGGGCGAAAGCCCGCCGGCCAACCTCACCGCGGCGGTGATCAGCCGCATCAAGATCATGGCCCGGCTCAACATCGCAGAGCGCCGCCTGCCGCAGGATGGCCGCATCATGCTGCGCGTGCAGGGCAAGGAGCTGGACCTGCGCGTGAGCACGGTCCCGACCGCGCATGGCGAAAGCGTGGTGATGCGATTGCTGGACCGCGAAACGGTGGTGTTCGATTTCCACCGCCTCGGCTTCACCGATGCGTTCCTGCCGCAGTTCCGCAAGGTGCTGGAGCAGCCGCATGGCATCCTGCTGGTGACCGGCCCCACCGGCTCGGGCAAGACCACCACGCTGTATACCGCGCTGAGCCAGCTCAATACCGCCGACGTCAAGATCATCACGGTCGAAGACCCGGTGGAATACCAGATCGAGGGCATCAACCAGATCCAGGCCAAGCCGCAGATCGGCCTGGACTTCGCCAACGCCCTGCGCAGCATCGTGCGCCAGGATCCGGACATCATCATGATCGGCGAAATGCGCGACCTGGAAACCGCGCGCATTGCGATCCAGTCGGCGTTGACCGGCCACCTGGTGCTGTCCACCCTGCATACCAACAACGCAGCGGGTGGCATCACCCGCCTGCTCGACATGGGCGTGGAAGACTACCTGCTCACGTCCACCATCAACGGCATCCTCGCCCAGCGCCTGGTGCGCCGGCTGGAACCGACCCACGCCGAGCGCTATGAGGCCTCGCCGGAGGAAATCGAACGATTCGAGCTGCGCCGCCTGCAGCCGGAAGGGCCGATCCACCTGTATCGCCCGAAGCCCTCCGCGCTGGCGCCGACCGGTTATCTCGGCCGCACCACCATCATGGAATTCCTGGTGATGAACGATGCGCTGCGGCGCGCGGTGATGCGCCGCGATGGCATGGGCGAGATCGAACGCATCGCCCGCGAAGCGGGCATGCGCACGATGTACGAAGATGGCCTGTCCAAGGCCCTCAGTGGCCAGACGACCATCGAGGAAGTCCTGCGTGTCACCGAGGAAAGCTGATGCGCGCAGGACGCCGGGGCTGACATGCCGACCTACCGTTACAAGGCACTGAATCCGCACGGCGAGATCTTCGACGGGCAGATGGAAGCGGCCAGCGAGGCCGAACTGGTCGCGCGCCTGCAGGACCAGGGTCATCTGCCGATGGAAACGCAGCTGGCCGATGGCGGTGCGATCGGCGGCAGTACCTGGCGCAACCTGTTCCGCCAACGGCCGCTGCAGGGCGCGGCATTGCTGCAGTTCACCCAGCAGCTGGCGACACTGCTCGGTGCAGGCCAGCCGCTGGATCGCGCGCTGTCAATCCTGCTCGGCCTGCCGGAAGACGAACGCTCGCGCCGTGCGATCACCGACATCCGCGATGTGGTGCGCGGTGGTGCGCCGCTGTCGACCGCACTGGAGCGCCAGCATGGGTTGTTCTCGCGCCTGTACGTGAACATGGTGCGTGCCGGTGAGGCCGGCGGCAGCCTGCACGAAACCCTGCAGCGCCTGGCCGACTACCTCGAACGCAGCCGGGCCCTGCAGGGCAAGGTGATCAACGCGCTGGTGTACCCGGCCATCCTGCTGGTGGTGGTGGGCGGTGCGCTGCTGTTCCTGCTCGGCTACGTGGTGCCGCAGTTCGCGCAGATGTACGAGAGCCTGGATGTTGCGCTGCCGTGGTTCACCAACGCGGTATTGCAGCTGGGCCTGTTCGTGCGTGACTGGTGGGTGTTGCTGCTGGTGGTGCCGGCAGTACTTGCGCTGTTCTTCGAACGCAAGGCACGGCAACCGGCCTTCCGGCTGGCGCTGGATGGCTGGCTGCTGCAGCGTCGCAGCATCGGCCGCCTGCTGGGTGAACTGGAAACCGCGCGGCTGGCCCGCACGCTGGGCACCCTGCTGCGCAATGGGGTGCCGCTGCTGGGTGCCCTGGGCATCGCCCGCAACGTACTGGGCAACCGCGCGCTGGCCGCCGATGTGGAAGCTGCCGCGGATGAAGTGAAGAACGGTACCGGCCTGTCGCTGGCACTGTCGCGCGGCAAGCGTTTCCCGCGCCTGGCGCTGCAGATGATCCAGGTCGGTGAGGAATCCGGTGCACTCGATACCATGCTGCTGAAAGCGGCCGATACTTTCGAACAGGACAGCGCCCGGCGCATCGACCGCCTGCTGGCGGCGATGGTGCCGGCGATCACCCTCGTACTGGCCTCGGTGGTCGGCGCGGTGATCGTCGCCGTGCTGGTGCCGCTGTACGACCTGACCAATGCCATCGGTTGACGATGGATCCCTACGCAACCCCGACACTCCGCAACTGAAAGGACCGACCATGATTGCTTCCCGTCGACCGATCCGCCTTTCCTTCACCGCCGCGCGCAACCAGTCGGGCATGAGCCTGCTGGAGATCATCATCGTCATCGTGCTGATCGGCGCAGTGCTGACCCTGGTCGCCAGCCGCGTGCTGGGTGGCGCCGACCGCGGCAAGGCCAACATCGCCAAGGCACAGGTGCAGACCGTCGCATCCAAGGTCGACAACTACCAGATCGATACCGGCAAGCTGCCCGGCTCGCTCAATGATCTGGTGACTGCACCGGCTGGCGTCGGTGGCTGGTTGGGCCCGTATGCCAAGCCGGCCGATCTGAACGATCCGTGGGGCCATGCGCTGGAGTACCGCACGCCGGGCGAAGGCCAGCCGTATGAGCTGATCAGCCTGGGCAAGGACGGCAAGGCCGGCGGCAGCAGCGTCGACGCTGACATCCGCTACCAGCCGTAACCGGGCATGTCGCATTTCCTGCCGCGCCGGTTGCCACGCCCGCGCCTGCCCGGCAGGCGCGCAGCGGGCCTGTCGCTGCTGGAAATGCTGCTGGTGATCGCGCTGATCGCCGCGATCGGCCTGATCACCGCTGCCGGCCTGTCGCGCGGTTTCGCCGGCATGCAGCTGCGCAGCGCCGGCAAGGACATCGCCAACCAGCTGCGCGTGGTGCGCGCGCAGGCGATCGCCCGCGGCGAACCGCAGCGCTTTGTCATCGAGCCGGCCAAGCGGCGCTGGGAAGGCGCCAACCAGCGCCACGGCGACGTGCCGGCACAGCTGCAGGTGCAGTTCGAAGGCGCCGCGCAGCTGGCCACCGCGCCAGGGCAGGGCGTGATCGAGTTCCATCCCGACGGCGGCTCCAGCGGCGGTCGCATCCGGCTGCAGCGTGATGATGCCGAGTGGCGCATCGACGTGGGCTGGCTGACCGGTGAGGTCCGCTCCGGCCCCTGGCGGGCGCAATGAAGCGGCGCGCCCGCGGCTTCACCCTGCTGGAAGTGATCATCGCCTTTGCCCTGCTCGGGCTGGCGCTGACCCTGCTGCTGGGCAGCCTGTCAGGCGGCGCCAGGCAGGTGCGTGAGGCCGAACTGCGCACGCGCGCAATACTGCATGCGCAGTCGTTGCTGGCCGAAACCGGCGTCGCCACGCCGCTGCAGGTGGGCAGCCAGCAGGGCGACTGGGAGCAGGGACGCTACCACTGGGAACTGCAGGTGCAGCCGTGGGTGGAGCCACGTGCAGGCAGCGTCGTGCAGACACAGTCAGCCGGTGCCCCCTGGCTGGCCGAACTGCAGCTGCAGGTGCGTTGGGGTGACAGCGAACGCGAGCAGCTGCGCTGGCGCAGCCTGCGCCTGCTGCCGCCGGATCTGGAGCGTGCGCGATGACGCGCCGTGCTGCAGGTTTCACGCTGGTTGAAGTGATGCTGGCCACGGTGCTGTTGGCCGGTGGCCTGGCGCTGGCGTTCGCCAGCGTGCGCTCGGCGATGGCGGTCAGCCAGCGTGGCGAGCAGATTGCGGCCGAGAGTGAGCGCATGCGCGCGGTGCAGGCCCTGTTGCGGCGGCAGCTGGCCGGTGCGCTGCGCACGCCGCTGGAAGTCCCCGATCCCACCCGCGAACCGATCTTCTTCCAGGGCGAAGAACAGCGCATGATGTTCGCCGCTGATCTCCCGGGTTACCTCGGCCGTGGCGGAGCCTACCTGCACGCGCTGCAGGTGGACGGCCGCGATGGCCAGCAGCGCCTGCTGCTGGACCTGGTGCTGCTGCAGGAAGGCGAGCGCATCGCCGAAAATCCGCCGCGCCCACCGGAAGTGCTGGTGGAGAACCTGAAGTCGGTGCAGCTGCGCTATCGCGGCATCGATGCCAGTACCGGCCAGATGAGCGACTGGATGCCGCGCTGGGACGATACCCGTCGTCTGCCGATGCTGGTGGAGATCCAGATCGTGCCCGCCAAGGGGGCGCCCTGGCCCACGCTGGTGGTGGCACCGCGCGCTGGCGGCAGCGGAGGCGCGCGATGAACCGGCAACACGGTGCGGCACTGGTCCTGGTGCTGTGGTTGATCGCATTGATGACCGCGCTGGTCGGTGCGTTCGCGCTGAGCGCACGGGTCGAGCATCTGCAGCAGCGGGTGCTGGATGACGACGCACGCGGCCAGGAACGGGCGCGCGCCGGCCTGGAGTACGCGCTGCTGCGGCTGTCCGCCGATCCGCTGCGGGCGCCCTGGCGTGCCGATGGCCGCACCTACCGCTGGCAGTTCGATGACGCCAGCATCGAGATCAAGGTGCTGGACGAGAACGGCAAGATCAACCTGAACCTGGCCGACGTGACCCTGCTGACCGCGTTCCTCAAGGCGCTCGGCGAAGACGAAGGGGCGGCCCGGCAGATGGCCGGCGCCATTGTCGACTGGCGTGATGAAGACAGCCTGCTGCAGCCGGGTGGTGGCGCCGAAGCGCCGGACTATGCGGCGGCCGGGTTGCCGTATGGCCCGCGCAACAAGCGTTTCGAGACGCTCGGCGAACTGCAGCGGGTACTGGGGATGCGCGGTCCGCTGTACAAGGCCATGCTGCCGCACCTGACCCTGTACAGCCGCCAGGCGCGCCCGGATCCCCAGTTCGCCAGCGCGCCGGTGCTGACCGCACTGGGCCTGGATGCGGATACCGTGCTGGCGCAGCGCGCGCAGCAGGAGCGTGACGCAGATACCGCTGGCGGTGCGACAACGCTTGCCAGCAGCAGCGGCACCTATAGTATCGAGTCTCGTGCAACCGATGGCAGTGGACGCCGGTCGGTGTTGCAGGCAGTGGTACGCAATGGCTCGGGCGGGGTTCCCGGGCGGTCCTACACAGTGCTTCGCTGGGAGCAGGGAATGACAGCAAGATGACGGCATGGCAGGAAAGTGTGCGGCAGGTGCAGGGCCGGATCGGGCCTGGCGCCGGCCGTTTCCTGCGCTGGTGGCGGCAATCGCTGCTGGCCTGGGTGCCGGCGCGTTGGCAGTGGGCACTGGGCTGGGCACAGGCGCGCCTGCTGCTGCAGCGCCAGGGTGACCAGCTGCAGGTCTGGCGAGAGGCCGGTGAGCGCCGCGAAGCGGTGGCCAGCGTGCCGTGGCCGCTGTCGCCGGCCGAACTGGACCGCGTGCTGGAACCGCGACTGCGCAGCCTGCCGCGGGCGTGGCTGCTGCCGGCCAGCGAAGTACTGCGTCGTCATCTGCGCCTGCCTGCGGCTGCGGCCGACCGCCTGCGCGCCGTGGTCGGTTTCGAGATCGACCGCCAGACGCCGTTCGAATCCAGCCAGGTCAGCTATGACGTGCGTGAACTCGGGAGCGCGGCCGAAGGCCAGCTGCAGATCGAACTGGTTGCCTGGCCATTGCGCCAGCTTGAAGCGTGGCGCGCCAGCGTGGGCGAGTGGGCCGATGCGCTGGCCGGTGTCGATGCCATCGACGCCCACGGTGACCCCCTGCAGGTGAATCTGTTGCCGCCGGGGCAGCGCCAGCTGCGGGTGGATCCGACGCGGCGCTGGAATGTGCTGCTGGCCGTGGCCGCGCTGGTGATGCTGGTGCTGGCGGCCCTGCAGCTGCTCGACAACCGCCGTGCCGCCGCCGATGAGCTGCGTGCGCAGGTTGAACGCAGTGCGCGCAGTGCGCGTGGTGTCGCCAGCGAACGCGCGCAGCTGCAGGCACTGATCGATGGTGCCGCATTCCTGGAAAAGCAGCGCAGCCAGCGCGCCGGAACGGTGGAAATCTGGAATGAACTGACCCGGCGCCTGCCGGAGGGCACCTACCTGGAAAAGCTGGCCATCGAGAACAACAACCTGCAGCTGATCGGCCTGAGCCGCGAGGCCTCGCAGCTGGTGCAGCTGCTGCAGGATGCGCCGCAGTGGCGCAAGGTCAATCTGACCGGCGTACTGCAGGCCGATGGCGCCGCCAGTGGCCGTGACCGCTTCACCATGACCGCCGAACTGCAGCCGTTGCCGGCTGCGGCCCCGACCCGGGAGGCGGCCGATGCCGATGCCAAGCGCACGCCGTGACCGCTGGCTGGCACTGGCGCTGCTGCTGGCAGTGCTGGGCCTGGCCTACCTGCTGCTGGTGCACCCCTGGTTCACCCAGCCGCTGCGCGAAATCGATGCCGACGTGGCCGCCCTGCGCGAGCGCGAACAGCGCGTGCAGGCGCAGCTGCAGCAGCAGCCGCAGATCGAACAACGCCTGCGCGCCACCCGCGAGGCACTGCAGCAGCGGCCGGGCTTCCTGCGTGAAGCCACCGCCGAAGCTGCAGCCGCTGCGCTCGGCGCGAAGCTGCAGGATGCGGTGGCGATGGCCAGCCCGGGCAACCGCAGCTGCACCATCAGCAACCGCACGCCACTGACCGACAACCGTCGTGACGCCGAGTTCGTGCGCGTTGCCATGCAGGTGCGCCTGCGTTGCGGTGTGGCCGAACTGGCCACGGTGCTGCACAGCCTGGAAACCGGCAGCCCGCGCCTGTTCGTCGACAACCTCAACCTGATCGCGCAGCGCTTCCAGCAGTCGCCGAATGAATCCGGGCTGGGCCTGGACGTGTCGTTCGAACTGGCCGGCTACCTGCTGCCCGGTGCCGCTGCCGATGGCGCTGCGCCGGCACCTGCAGCCGAGCCGGGCGCGGCGCCGCAACCGCCTTCGGCTGCACCGGCACCCTCACCGGCTGTGCCGGAAGAGGGGCAGGAGGTGGCCGATGAAGCTTGAGCAGATCAGCCTGCGCACCGGTTTCCTGCTGGCACTGGCCGGCTGGGCGGCAGCGGTCTGGCTGGCCACCGGCTTCGGCCTGGGCAGCCAGCTGCCAGGTGCGGATGGCGATGCCGATGCAGTGCCTTCGTTGCCGGTGCTGCCGCCGTTGGCCGCAGAACGCATGGCCAGCGCCGACAGCTACAGTGCCATCGGCGAGCGACCGCTGTTCGCCGAGGACCGCAGGCCGAAGCCCTACCTGCTCGGTGGCAGCGAGCCTGCCGCCAGCGCCGCGCTGCGCCTGACCGGCGTGCTGCTGACCGGCGACTTCGGCATGGCCACCTTCACCACCGAACAGAACCGTTCGTTGCGCCTGCGCCTCAACGGTGAAGCCGTCGACGGCTGGCAGCTGGTGGCACTGCAGCCGCGCCAGGCCACCGTGATCGGCCCCGGTGGCAACCAGGTGCTGGAACTGGCGGTCTTCAACGGCCAGGGCGGTGAGCCGCCGACCGTGCTGCGCGGCGCCAACGGTGCGCCGCCGGCAGGTGCGATCGTTGTGCCGCCCCCGGCAGGTGCTCCGCCGACACCGCCGCCGGCTGCGGCAACTCCATCGCCGTCGCCTGCTGCCAGTACGCCCGCGCCCTCGGCTGCGGCGGCCGCCACACCGCCTGCCACCAACAACGGCCCCAGCGAAGCGCAGATGCAGGCCATCCGCGAACGCATCCAGGCCCGTCGCCGCCAGCTGCAGCAACAACAACAGCAGCAACAACCGTCGCCGCCCCCGGGCGATGGCACCAACCGATAGAGTGAATGCATGAGCCTGCGTTTCCTTCCCTGGTCCTTTGCCCTCGCGCTGCTGGTCGGCTGCAGCACCGTGTCCGCGCCGCACGTGCAGCGCAAGGGCAATCTGTCGCCCACTGCCGAGGCCGGCCAGGCGGCCAATGTCGCCGCGGATGCTGCCCGTGACGCCCAGGGCGCTCCGCAGGCAGTGATCCGCCGTGGCACCGGCACCATGATCAACCGCGAAGCAGCACGCGCACCGGCACCGGCACTGCATGGCGCCAGCACCGGTGAAGCAACCTTCAATTTCGAAGGCGAATCGGTGCATGCGGTGGTCAAGGCCATCCTCGGTGACATGCTGGGCCAGAACTACGTGATCGCACCGGGGGTGCAGGGCACGGTCACCCTGGCCACGCCCAAGCCGGTGTCGCCGGCGCAGGCGTTGAACCTGCTGGAGATGGTGCTGGGCTGGAACAACGCACGCATGGTCTACAGCGGTGGCCGCTACAACATCGTCGCCGCCGACCAGGCGCTGGCCGGTACGGTCGCGCCGAGCACGGCGCCCGCTGCCAGTGCGCGAGGCTTCGAGGTACGGGTCATCCCGCTGCAGTTCATCTCCGCCACCGAAATGAAGAAGGTACTGGAGCCGTATGCGCGGCCCAATGCCATCGTCAACGTCGACAGCGGCCGCAACGTGATCACCCTGGGTGGTACCCGCGCCGAGCTGGAAAACTACATGCGCACCGTCGAGATCTTCGACGTCGACTGGCTGTCGGGCATGTCGGTGGGCGTGTTCCCGATCCAGTCGGGCAAGGCCGAACAGGTGGCTGCCGACCTGGAGAAAGTGTTCGGCGAGGAGAGCAAGACGCCCAGCGCCGGCATGTTCCGCTTCCTGCCCCTGGAAAACGCCAACGCGGTGCTGGTGATCACCCCGCAGGTGCGCTACCTGGACCAGATCCAGCAGTGGCTGGACCGCATTGATACGGCCGGTGGTAGTGCCCGCCTGTTCTCCTACGAGCTGCGCTACATCAAGGCGCGTGACCTGGCCGAACGGCTCAGTGAAGCCTTCGCCAGCAGCGGCAACCGTGGCGGTTCCAGCCCGGCCTCGCTGGCCCCGGGTGCGATGCCGTCGCAGCTGGGCAGCGACGGCGACCGTGGCATGGACAGCAACAACAACAGCAGTTTCGGCTCGACCCCGGGCAGCGGTTCCAGTGGTGCCGGCAACGGCAGCATGAACCTGCCGCAGCGCCAGTCCGGCAACGTCAGCGTCAGCCTGGAAGTGGATGGCGATCGCGTGGGCGTGTCGGCGGTGGAGGAAACCAATACCCTGCTGGTGCGCTCCACCCCGCAGGCCTGGCGCTCGATCCGCGAGGTGATCGAGAAGCTGGACGTGATGCCGCTGCAGGTGCACATCGAAGCGCAGGTGGCCGAAGTCTCGCTGGACGGTGACCTGAAGTACGGCGTGAACTGGTTCTTCGACAACGCCGTGGCCGGGCGCGCACTGACGGGAGCCCTGGGCGGCGTGACCCTGCCGGCAGCAGCGGGTGGCTCCTGGAGCAGCTTCGCCGGTGCCGCGACCGGTGGCGAAGGCCTGGGCTGGGCGTTCACCGGCCACAATGGTGCGGCGGTGGTGAGCGCGCTGGACAAGGTCACCGATGTACGCCTGCTGCAGACCCCTTCGGTGTTCGTGCGCAACAACGCCGAGGCCACGCTCAACGTGGGCGACAAGGTGCCGATCAACACCACCACGGTGAACACCGGCATCGGCACCAGCAGCTACAGCTCGGTGCAGTACATCGACACCGGCGTGATCCTGAAGGTGCGCCCGCGCGTGACCCGCGACGGCACGGTGTTCCTCGACATCGTGCAGGAAGTGAGCAGCGCCTCGAACGTACCGGAGAACTGCAACCCGCAGGAGCGCAACTGCAACCCGCGCATTTCCACCAAGAAGCTGTCGACCGAAGCGGCGGTGCAGAGTGGCGACACCATCATGCTGGCCGGCCTGATCACCGATACGGCCACCGATGGCAGCAGCGGCATTCCCGGCCTGAGCCGGATTCCGGTGGTGGGCGCGCTGTTCGGGCAGAAGAGCCGCACCAGCCGTCGTTCGGAGGTGATCGTGCTGCTGACCCCGAGCATCGTGCGCAACAGCCAGGAAGCGCGCAATCTGACCGACGAGTACAGCCAGCGCTTCCGCGCGATGGAACCGCTGAACCAGCCGCGCGCAAAGAAGTAAGGGGGTTGCGGCAGGGCTGCGCCCTGCACCCGCAGAGGCTGAAGCTGGAGCAACGGCAACGGCAACAGCAACAGCAACAGCAACAGCGGGTTTACTGAGGGATGGCGGGGCACTGTGGGTTTGCGGGGACGCCGTAAACCCGTCCATGGGGGCTTGGTCGCCGCATCCATGCGGCTCACACCCCGCAAACC
>NZ_JBQEMR010000049.1:0-25994 GCF_052045015.1 Stenotrophomonas sp. 22692 | reverse complement strand
GGCATGGATGCCGCGGCCAAGCCCCCAGGGATGGGTTTACGGCGTCCCCTGCGCAGCCCACCCTCCCGGCCAGCCCTCAGTAGCCAAGCGCTCTCCGCGACCACCCCGAGGGGCTTCGCCGTTGGCTGGATATCCAGATACCCCGTAAACGAAAACGCCCCGGCGCAGGGCCAGGGCGTCTTCGTGGATCAGGTCAGGCTGGAATCAGAACTCCTGCCAGTCCCCGTCGGCCAGTTCCGTGGCCATCGGGCGACCATCCGCGCTGCGGCGGGCGGGCGGGGCGGCCGGAGCCGGTGCCGCCGGTGCGGCAGCACGCGGGGCAGGGGCAGCGACGACGCGCGGGGCGGCCACGACCTCGGCTTCGTCCACCACGAAGATCGACACGGCCTCGCTGAGGTGGCCGGCCTGTTCTTCCATCGCGCGGGCGGCGGCGGTGGCTTCTTCCACCAGTGCAGCGTTCTGCTGGGTGGTCTCGTCCATCTGCACCACGGTCTGGTTGACCTGCTCGATGCCGGCGCTCTGTTCCTGCGAAGCCGCAGAGATCTCGGCCATGATGTCGGTCACGCGCTGCACCGAGGCGACGATCTCGCCCATGGTGGCGCCGGCCTTGTGTACCAGGGCCGAGCCGTCGTTGACCTTGCCAACGGAGTCGTCGATCAGGCCCTTGATCTCCTTGGCGGCAGCGGCCGAGCGCTGGGCGAGGGTGCGCACCTCGCTGGCGACCACGGCGAAACCACGTCCCTGTTCACCGGCACGTGCGGCTTCCACGGCGGCGTTCAGTGCCAGGATGTTGGTCTGGAACGCGATGCCGTCGATGACCGAGATGATCTCGGCGATCTTCTTCGACGAGGCTTCGATGGCCGACATGGTGGTGACCACCTGGCCGACCACTTCACCGCCCTGCGAGGCGACGCCATGCGCGCCGATCGCGAGCTGGTTGGCCTGGCGGGCGTGTTCGGCGTTCTGGCGCACGGTGGAGGTCAGTTCCTCCATCGAGGCAGCGGTTTCTTCCAGGTTGGCAGCCTGCTGTTCGGTACGGCGCGACAGGTCGCTGTTGCCCGAGGCGATTTCGCCGGCGGCCGAGCTGATCGCACGGCTGGACTGCTTGATGCGGGTGACGATCTCGCTCAGCTGCGCGGCCGTGGCGTTGGCGTCGTCGCGCATGCGGGCGAACACGCCCTGGTAGTCGCCATGCATGCGCACGGTCAGGTCACCCTGCGACAGCGCGGCGAGCAGGCCGGAGATCTGTTCGATGCTGCCGGCATTGGCGTCCAGCAGGCCGTTGATCTGCTGGGCCAGCTGCAGGAAGAAGCCTTCCTTGTCGCTGGAATCGATGCGGCCGGACAGGTCGCCGGCGGCTGCCTGGGCGATCACGCGCGCCACTTCGGCTTCCACCTGCGCTTCCTGGGTACGGTCGCGCCATTCCACCACGTAGCCGACGGTGTCGCCGCCTTCATTGCGGATGGTCGAGACCACCTGGGCGAACTGGGCATCGCCGTACTGCATCGGGCGACGGGCGACGCCGTGTGCCTTCAGGTTACCCAGCAGGGTCTGGTCCATTTCACCGCGGTGTTCAAGCACGGTGACCGGCTTGCCGATCAGCGAGGCCTGGGCGTCGAAGTCCGGCAGGTCGCGGCGCACTTCGTCCTGGTACTGGCTCAGGGTCTGCTGCAGGGCGCGGTTGCTGTAGACGATGGTGTTGCTGGTGTCGGTCAGGTACACGCCGGTCGAGCTGTAATCCAGCGCCGTGCGGATGCGCAGGTTCTCGCGCGCCACGGCCTGGTCGGTTTCGATGCGCTCGCGCAGGTCGCGCTGCATGCGCTGCATGGCCTGCATCAGTTCGCCCACTTCATCCTGGCGGCTGACGTCGATGTGGCCATCGAGCTTGCCGCCGGCCACGTCGTTGGCAACCGACACGGCGCCGCGCACGCTGCCGACCAGGGCGCGGGCGAACAGCCAGACCAGCACCAGGCCGAGCGCGGCGCCGCCCAGCAGGGCGATCACGGTCAGCACGGCCGAGGCGGAATACGTGGAGGCGGCCTGTTCGCGCGACGCGCGGGCGAGGCGGTTGTCTTCGGCGATCAGCGCTTCCAGCGCCGAGGCGGCCTTGCGGTGCTTGGTGCGGGTTTCGCCGACGAAGGTATCGATGGCGTCGTCCGGCAGGTCCAGTTCCAGCATCTCGGTGACGCTGTCATAGGAGGCCAGGGCGTCCTTCCACTCCTTGGCGAAGGTGTCGAACAGCTTCTTCTGCTGCGCGTTGTCGACCAGGGTCGGATACTCCTTGATCGACTTGTCCATGCTCGCGCGCAGCTCGACGCCCTGCTTGCGTGCATCCGCCTTGACGTCGTCGCTGGCGCGGATCAGCTGCTGGTAGGCGGCGTTGCGGTATTCACCCAGCATGCCGCGCATCTCGCCGGCCATGCGGATGCTCTCCATGCGAGAACCCGCCAGCTCGGTGGTGACATTGTTCAGCGAATGCAGGCCACGATAGGCGACGATGCCCTGCAGCAACATCACCAGCAGGAGGACGCCGAAGGTCAGCAGCAGCTTCGGCATCAGTTTGAGGTTGTTGATCCACGGCATGGGCGTTGCGATCTCCTAAGGCAGACGCGTCCGGGCGTCGGGCCCGGTTGCAGCAGAAACCACGCCGGCACCAGGTCCGGCGTGGTTCGACGGACAGCGGATTACTTGATGTTGGCCAGCTTCAGGCCGGCCGGCGAGCTGACTTCGATTTCCGCGCGCGAGGCGTCGCGCTGGATCTTGCCGATCACGCAGACGGTCTTGCCTTCCAGGGTTTCCAGCGGGAAGGAGAACTTGCCGCGGTTCTCGCCGGCGATGCGCGCCGAGAAGGTGTGGCGCGGGAAGGCGCCGCCCATGTACAGGAAGGTCGGCTGGCCTTCGGAACCTTCTGCGTAGCGGGCCTTCTCGACCTTGCCGCAGACCATGCCGTCCTTGCCGACCGAGCGCGGTGCCAGTTCCGGCGGGATCATGTCGGCCGACTGGGCAAACGCGGCGGAAGCGGTGGTGGCCAGGACAGCGGCCGAAACGAACGCAAGCAGGGACTTCATCGAGGTGTATCTCCGGGGATGGGGATGGTCGTTCCGGTTCTGCGCGCTCCTGCGCGACCGGCTTCTGTCCCCCTATCGGCACTGCTGGAGGGAACTGAAGGGTTGTGTGACCAGAACGTGAAGCAGGTCCGCTTGATCAGGCGGCGGCGTCTTCAACGACGTTGGCCTGGCCCATGTCGGCGCTGTCCAGCAAGGTCTCGATGTCGAGCAGGATCAGCATGCGGTCGTCCTGCGTGCCGATGCCGGAGATGAAGCGGGTATCGACGGCGGCGCCGAATTCCGGGGTCGGGCGGATCTGTTCGGCCGACAGCGGGATCACGTCCGAGACGCTGTCGACCACGATGCCGACCACTCGGTCGTCGACGTTCAGCACGATCATCACGGTGAAGGCGTCGTAGCGGGCGTCGTCCAGGCGCAGCTTCAGGCGCAGGTCGATGACCGGGACGATGGTGCCGCGCAGGTTGATCACGCCCTTGATGTAGTCCGGTGCATCCGGCACCCGGGTGACCGCGTCATAGCCGCGGATTTCCTGCACCTTGAGGATGTCCACGCCGTAGTGCTCGGCACCGAGGGTGAAGCTGAGGAATTCGCCACCGGCGCTGGCGGTGGAGCTGGTCTTGTCGTTCATCGAGGGGTCCTGGTTCTGCCGGAAGTCCCGGTGTCAGGCTCGATATCGGCCCCTCGTCGGGGGACTTTAGGTGTGGGCCCCGCGTTGTCGCGAGGTTGCCGGCCAGCGGCCGGCACTACCGGTTGGACGAGCCCTACAGCTCGCCGTTGCGGCGCGCCTTGCGCTGGCGGTCGATGCGGAAGATATAGCGTTGGATGGCGCTGTCGGCGCCACGTGGCAGGATGTCGAAGCGCATGCCCACGCGCTTGATCTCGATGCCGTTGGGTTGGCGCTGCGGCAGCAGGTTGCAGACGACCAGCTCGATCTCCAGGTCCGGGCCGTCGGGCAGCGACAGCACCGCCGGGTAGCGCTTCTGCAGGCTGAACACCGCGCAGTCGGTAGGCACGGCCACCGCCAGGCCGCCACCACTGATGTCCACCACCCGCATCGACAGCGCTTCGGCGCGGCTCTCGCCGGCGGGGACCAGCAGCTGGGGCGAATCGGTGACGGGCGTCTCCAGCCGGTACATCTCACGTCGTTGCAGATGGACCAGCTCGTCCGGCAGAGGGGCGCGGAAGGCGACGTGGCCGTCATTGTCCACACGCTGCAGTGCCTGCAGGCGGAACCGCACCAGCACGCGTTCGAGCTGGGCGAAGCACAGCAGATGATCGGCCTGTTCGGCGGCGCGGTTGGACGCCTCCTGCGGGCTGCCATCGAGCAGCAGGGTGTCTTCGTCCTCGTCGAGCTCAAGCAGCGCGGTCGGGAACGAGCGGTCGCGGCCGTCGATATGCGCATTGATCAGTGATCGCTGGTCGATCAGCGATCGCAGCAGCTGCCGCAGCTGGCGCGGATTACGGACCAGGAAACGTTCGTCAGCGGCGTCAGCCGCGTGGACATCATGCACTGCAGTGTCGTTGCCGTCGGACATGGAATCTACGGTCAGGGGCGGGCGCCAGCACGCGTTGGCGCGAGGCTCGATGGGGATATCGGCCACTGTGCCGGATTATGAAGTGAGAATTGCATCACTTTCCATGCGTCCGGGGTCGGATCCCCTTCCCGAAGGAAAGGGATCCGACCCCGGGTACATCAGAACTCCTGCCAGTCGCCGTCTGCGGCCAGCGCCGGCTGGGCTGTCGCGGTGCGCAGCGTACGCGCCGGGACCGGCTTTGCGGCCGGTGCGGCGGCTGCAACCTGGCGCGGTACCGGTGCCGCCAGCGGGCGTGCCGGGATGGCCGTCGTGCCCTGTGATGCCAGCCGGAAGCGGGCCACGGCTTCACCCAGCTGCACGGCCTGGTCTTCCATTGCACGCGCGGCGGCGGTGGCTTCCTCCACCAGCGCGGCGTTCTGCTGGGTGGTCTCGTCCATCTGCACCACGGTCTGGTTGACCTGCTCAATGCCGGCCGACTGTTCCTGCGAAGCAGCGGAAATCTCGGCCATGATGTCGGTCACGCGCTGCACCGAGGCCACGATCTCGCCCATGGTGCTGCCGGCCTGGTGGACCAGGCTGGAGCCCTCGGCAACCTTGCCGACCGAATCATCGATCAGGCCCTTGATCTCCTTGGCGGCAGCCGCCGAGCGCTGGGCGAGGGTGCGCACTTCGCTGGCGACCACGGCGAAGCCGCGGCCCTGTTCACCGGCACGCGCGGCTTCCACGGCGGCATTCAGCGCCAGGATGTTGGTCTGGAACGCAATGCCGTCGATGACGCTGATGATCTCGGCGATCTTCTTCGACGAGGCTTCGATGGCGGACATGGTGGTGACCACTTGGCCGACGACTTCACCGCCCTGCGAGGCGACGCCATGGGCACCGATGGCGAGCTGGTTGGCCTGGCGGGCGTGCTCGGCGTTCTGACGCACAGTGGAGGTCAGTTCCTCCATCGACGCCGCGGTCTCTTCCAGGTTGGCGGCCTGCTGCTCGGTACGGCGCGACAGGTCGCTGTTGCCCGATGCAATCTCACCGGCGGCCAGGGTGATGCTGCCAGCGCTGGCCTGGATCTGGCCGACGATCTGGGTCAGCTGGGTGACGGTGGTGTTGGCGTCGTCACGCATGCGCGCGAACACGCCGTTGAACTGGCCGTCCATGCGTGCGGTCAGGTCGCCGGCGGCGATCGACTGCAGCAGCTGCGAGAGCTGGCCGAGGTTGCCGTCGGCCACCTGCATCATGCTGTTGAGCTGCTCGATCATCACGCGGAAATCGTGATCGAAACGCTGCGCATCACCGCGCTGGCTGAAGTCGCCGGCGGCGGCGGCCGAGGCCAGCTGCTGGATCTGCGTGTTGATGGCCAGCAGGCTCGCCTTGGCCGCATCCATCGACTCGTGCAGGATCGCGCGGCTGCCCGGCAGGCGGCGTGCGTCCGGGGCGAGGTTGCCGGTGGCGTACTGGTTGAGTACTTCAATGGCATCGACGATTGCATCGAGGTGTTCGAAGATCACCGTGTTGATGCCGTTGGCCAGCTGGCCATAGACGCCCGGGAAGTCTTCGGGAATGCGGTGGCTGATGTCCGGGCCGGCATGCATCTGGGCCATCAGCTGGGTCTGCTCGCTGAAGCGGCGCAGCATCGCGGTCATCTCCGCGGTGGCGGCCAGCATCTTGCCGGCCTCGTCCTTGCTGGTGGCCTGGGTGCTGACGCTGAGGTCGCCGCGGGCGACCGCCTGGATGGCATGCACGGCCTTGCCCAGCGGGCCGGTGACCGCGCGCGAGATGACGATGGCCAGCGCGGCGGCCACCAGCGACAGCAGGATGATGCAGCCGATGATGGCGATCATGCTGTTGCGATGGGTGGCGTTGGCGTCGGCGATCTTGCCGTCCATCTGCCCGGCGATATGGGCGCCCAGTGCCTTCATCGCAGCGAACAGGTCGCGGCGCGCCGGGCGTGACTGCTCGTCGGAGATCTGCCGCGCCAGGACGCCGTCACCGGCGGTCACGGCGTCGCGCATCGCCTTGTTGGCGGCGAAGTAGCGATCCAGTTGCGCGCTGGCTGCGCGATACAGTTCACGCTCCTTGTCCAGCGCCGGCAGCGCCGCGTACGCCGCCAGTTCGTCATGTACGGCCTTGGCGGTGTCGTCCATGCGCTTGTTGTAGTCGGCCACCTTTTCCGGCTGGTCGAGCATGCTCAGCTGGGCCAGTTCGTAGGTGCGGAACTCCCCGAGCTGCGAGCGCGCCTCGCCCAGGTGCTGGACCGAGGGGATATCGTTGCCAGCCATGTCGCGTAGCTGCGCGTTGGCTTCGCTCAGTCGCAGCAGGGCGAACGCGCCGAGGATCAGGGTCATCAACGTGGTGAGGGTGAACCCCACAGCCAGCTTGCGGGCGATGGGCAGATCTTGGAACCACTTCATGCAGGGTGCTCCAGGTGGGCAGAGTGCCGGCGTCTGTGCGCCGGTTTGGGGGTGGTTGCAGAGCGAACGGTGGTTCCCGGTGGGGTTCGGTGACGGCCGTCAATGCGAAATAGCGGCGCAGTCTCGATGGACTTTATGGACGCAGATCACATTCGGATGCGTAGGGAGGGCAGCGCGGAAGCGTTGCAGCGACGCGGTTTTCGATTGGATGAAGTGGTTGCGACAGCAACTATCGTGCCGACGGAGTTCACGATTTGGTTTCGGGGTGCCGTCCCGCAGTCATATTCCGTTCCTGCGGAAGGGAATCTGACCCCCCTGGCAGGGCGAACACAAACGAAAACCGCCGCCCCGAGGGGCGGCGGTCCATGGTTCGCATGCAGCGTGGATCAGGCCGCCTGCGGCATCCGCAGCGAGCGCACCAACCCACCGATGTCGACGATCAGCGCGACCCGGCCGTCGCCGAGGATGGTGGCACCGGATACTCCGCCGATGCGGCGGTAGTTGTTCTCGATGTTCTTCACCACGACCTGCTGCTGGCCGACCAGTTCGTCCACTTCCAGCGCGATCTTCTGGCCATCGCCTTCGACCACCACCACCAGCGATTCGCTGCCCGGCGCACGGTTGCCGTAGCCGTAGTATTCGCTCAGCGACAGGATCGGCAGGTACTCGCCACGTACGCGCAGCACGCGGCCTTCGCCGGCCATGCTGCGGATGTCTTCGGCCTGCGGCTGCAGGGCCTCAAGCACATAGGCCAGCGGCAGGATCAGGGTTTCACCGGCCACTGCCACGGTCATGCCATCGAGGATGGCCAGGGTCAGCGGCAGGCGGATCAGCGTGCGGGTGCCGTTACCAAGGCTGCTTTCGATCTGCACCTCGCCGCCCAGTGCCTGGATGTTGCGGCGGACCACGTCCATGCCGACACCACGCCCGGACAGGTCGGTGACCGCATCGGCCGTGGAGAAGCCTGGCTGGAAGATCAGGTCCCAGACCTGCGAATCGGTCGGGTTGTCCGGCACGGCCAGGCCGCGTTCGTGAGCCTTGGCCAGGATCTTGGCGCGGTCCAGGCCACGGCCATCGTCACTGACTTCGATGACGATATGGCCGCCTTGATGCGAGGCTGCCAGCGTGATCGTGCCGGTCTCGTCCTTGCCCGCACCGCGGCGGACGTCGGGCATTTCCAGGCCGTGGTCGATCGAGTTGCGTACCAGATGCACCAGCGGATCGGCGATCTTCTCGATCAGGCCCTTGTCCAGTTCGGTGCCTTCGCCGACGGTGCGCAGGCGCACCTGCTTGCCGAGGCGGCTGGACAGGTCCCGGACCAGGCGCGGGAAGCGGCGGAACACCGCATCGACGGGCAGCATGCGCACGCCGATCACCGCTTCCTGCAGGTCGCGGGTGTTGCGTTCAAGCTGGTCCAGGCCGGCGAACAGGCTCTCGGCGTGGACCGGGTCCAGCGCGTGCGAGACCTGCTTGAGCATGGCCTGGGTGATGACCAGTTCGCCGACCAGGTTGATCAGCGCATCGACCTTGTCGACGCTGACTCGGATCGAGGTTTCGGCTTCCTGGCTGGCGCCGCCGCTGGTGGCGGGCGCTGCAGGCGCCGCCGGTACGACGGCAGCCGGTGTGGAAGGGGTGGTTGCAATGGGCGCCTGTGTAGCCAGGCTCGGCGGTGCGGCCGGACGGATGTCCAGTTCGCAGTCGTCCAGTACCCAGGCGAAGGTGTCTTCGATCTTGCTGCGCGGCACCTTGCCGACCAGGCCCAGATCCCACGCCAGGTGGGCCTCCAGCGGGTCGAGCTGGGCGAAGCCGGGCAGGCGTTCCATGCGCGCGGCGACCTGCAGCGAACCGAGATGCTCCAGTTCGCGGATGATGCGCAGCGGGTCGTTGCCACTCATGAACAGCGACGGTGCCGGGGTGAAGCCGATCTGCCAGGCTTCCGGCGTATCGTCCACCTTGGCCGCGACGGCAGCGGGGGCGCTCGGTGCGGCCTGGCCGGAAAGGACCGCTTCCAGGCGCGCCTTCACCGCAGCGACTGCAGCCGGATCGGCAGCCTGGCCGTGTTCGGCTTCGCGAAGCAGGGCGCGCAGCACGTCCACCGAGGACAGCATGGCGTCGACCGCGTGGCCTTCCAGCGCCCGCTTGCCGGCACGCAGTTCATCGAGCAGCGTTTCCAGCACGTGGGTCAGGCCGGCGATCGTATCGAAGCCGAAGGTGCCGGCGCCGCCCTTGATCGAGTGGGCGGCGCGGAACACCGAATTGATGATCTCCGCGTCCTGCTGCCCCGATTCCAGGGCCAGCAGGCCAGCCTCCATCGCGTCGAGGCCTTCGCGGCTCTCCTCGAAGAAGGTGGCGTGGAAGCGTTGCAGGTCCATGCTCATGGCAGTGGTGGTCCGGAAGCGAAGAGGGGGAGCGGTGGCGGGCGATCAGCCCAGCACTTTCTGCACGGTGGCGACCAGCTGTTCGGGATTGAACGGCTTGACCAGCCAGCCGGTGGCGCCGGCGGCCTTGCCTTCGGACTTCTTGTCGGCGGCCGATTCGGTGGTCAGCATCAGCAGCGGGGTGAACTTGTAGTCCGGCAGCTGGCGCAGTTCGCGAATCAGCGCGATGCCGTCCATGTTCGGCATGTTGACGTCGGTGACCACCGCATTGAAGCGCTGGCCCTTGGCGCGACCGAGCGCGACCGCGCCGTCTTCGGCTTCTTCGACGGCAAAACCGGCCGAGGTGAGGGCGAAGGAAACCATCTGGCGCATCGACGCCGAATCGTCCACCACCAAGATACGTGCGCTCATGCAGCGTTCTCCACAGATTTCAGGTTGTCATGGGTTACGTCCAGGCCCAGGGCCTGGGTGACGCCCAGCAGGCGCGCGGCGTCACGGAAGGTTGCAGTGCAACCGTGGAAGCCGGTGCCGAGACCTGCCTCGCGGCGGGCCTGCACGAACGCACACAGCACCTGCACGGCGGCCGTGTGGATGCGGGCGACCTGGCTTGCATCCAGGGTCAGCTCGCCTGCCTGCGCCACCAGCGGGGCGAGGCGGTTCTTGAGCTCGGTGGTGCTCTCGATGCCGAGATCCCCACCCAGTTCGACAGTGCTCATCGTTGCTCCGGACAAACGGTTCCGTGATCCATAACGGCACCCCGGCGGGGTTCTTTAGGGGAATCGACGCGGTGCGTCCCCGACAGGCAACGCGTCGGCGCAAAGCGCCGACTCAGCTCAACAGCCGCGTGGCATCCAGCAGGATCATCGGGCGCTGGCTGACCCGGGCGACGCCGCGGAACAGGTCGTTGGAGATCTGGCAGATGCGCGCGGTATCGGGCGGTTCGATCTGCGAATCGGTGAGGTTGGCGACATCTTCCACCGCCGACACGCGCAGGCCGATGGTCTCGCCGTCTTCTTCCAGGACCACGATACGGGTCTGTGAGTCGTCTTCGGCGGCCGCGGCTCCAAGGTGCAGGCCCAGATCCATCACCGGCACGACCTGGCCGCGCAGGTTCATGATGCCGAGCATGGCCGGTGCGGTGCCGCGCAACGGCAGCAGCGGCACCGGCAGCACCACTTCCTGCACCTTCAGCAGTTCCAGTGCATAGGCCTGGGTGCCGCAGCGCAGGCGCAACCAGCGCGAGGTGCGCTCGCCGGCGCGTCGGTTCTGCGGATGCGGACTGCTGGCGGGCCGATGTGCCTGTGCCTGCAGTTCCTGCCAGCTGTTCGGACGGTTGCCTGCTGGCGCGTCCACGGCCACGCGCGGTGGCGGCGCGGCATCGGTGCGTGCCGCTGGAGCGGGTGCTGCGACTACGGCCGGTGGTGGCGCAGGAACGTCCTCGCCGCCTGCTGCGGCCTCGAATGCAGCCTGCAGGCCGGGGCTGTCGGTGTGGGCGAGGCGATGGCTGTCGGCCGTATCGGTCTCGTAGATCACTTCGTCCGGCAGATCGTCCCAGGTGGGTTCCGGACCTGCCTTGGCGGCAGCCGGAGCAGGGGGCGTCTCGTGGATCACCTCGTCAGGCAGGTCATCCCAGGTCGGTTCGCGCTCGGGAGCGGCGACAGGCATTGCGGCGGCCTCGAAGGCGGCTTCCAGTGCTGCGTCGTCCTCTGCCGGGGCAGCAGCAACAGTCTCCGTTTCGTAGATCACCTCGGCCGGCAGGTCGTCCCAGGTCGGCTCGCGCTCGGGCGCGCCAGCAGCGGCCTCGAATGCAGCTTCCAGCGCAGCGTCGTCCTCAATCGGTGTGGTGGCTGCGGTGTCGGTCTCGTAGATCACTTCGGCCGGAAGATCGTCCCAGGTCGGCTCGCGTTCGGCGTCCGCTGCAATCGCCGGGCACGCTTCGTCGCTGGCCGGCGGCGGTGCAGCCGGTGGCGCCACGGCGATCGCTTCGCCCAGCAGTTCGTCCAGATAGTCGTCCAGTACGCCGGTGCTGTTCATGCGGCCTGCTCCAGGGCGCGGGCATCCTCGCCGAGGATCCAGTTGAGGGCGCGGCGGTAGGCAGCCAGGCCGCGGCCCGGGTAGTCCTCACCAACGCTTGGCAGGGTCAGGCCTGCGGCATTGCTGATGCGGGTGTCGATCGGAATGGCGTCTTCCCACACGCGGGTGCCATGACGATCCTGCATCGTGCGCAGCGACTCGTTGCCGGCGCGGGTGCGGCGGTCGAACAGGGTCGGCAGGATCGAGATCGGCAGCGGGCGGCGGCGCGAGCGCTCGACCATCTCGCCGGTGCGGACCATGCCGTCCAGGCCATGCAGGGCCAGCGGCTCGGCCTGGGTGGGGATGATCAGGCGGTCGGCAGCGGCCAGCGCGTTGATCATCAACAGGCCAAGGGTGGGGGCACAGTCCAGCAGGATGTAGTCGTGCTGTCCCTGATGGCGGGCAAGCGCGTTCTGCAGGGCCAGGCCGAGGCCGGGCTGGTTGGCGCTGCGGCGTTCCAATGTGGCCAGCGCGGATTGTGCACAGACATAGTCCAGGCCGTGGATGCTGCTGGCATGGCACAGGCTGGAAAGATCGGCCGGCGGTGCGCCGAACAGTTCCAGCACGCCGGCCGGCGGCGGATCCACCGGCACGCCGAAGGCGCGGCTGAGTGAGGCGTGCGGATCGAGGTCGATCAGCAGCACGCGATGGCCAAGCGCGGCCAGGCCACGGCCGAGGGCGAGGGTGGTGGTGGTCTTGCCGACTCCGCCCTTCTGGTTGGCGACTGCCCAGATGCGCATCGGTTTACTCCTTCATTGCCGGGGGAACGGCGGCGCCGACGCGGCTGCCAGCCGGCACCGGCGGCAACTTCACCGGTGCGATGGGGGAGGTGGGGGCGCTGGCCGGAGTTGCGGCGGCCTGTTCGGTAGCGGTGCTGTCGGTGGCGCCGGTGGCTGCGTTCAGGCGCTGGCCGAGCGGGTCCACCGAATGCGAGGTGTCGGCCAGGATGATGACCATCACCCGACGGTTGCGGTTGCGGCCCTGCGCGCTGTCGTTCTCTTCGCGCGGGCGGAACTGGCCGTAGCCGACCATCGCCAGCCGCGACGGCTGCACGCCCTGGTCGGCGAACAGATGCACCACGCTGGCGGCGCGTCCGGCCGACAGCTCCCAGTTCGAGGGGAAGGTGGCGGTGGCGATCGGCACGTTGTCGGTGTGCCCTTCCACGCGCACGCTGTTGGGCACGTCACGCAGCACCTCGGCCAGGCTGGCCAGGGTCTGCCGCGCATGCACGTCCAGCGCGGCCGAGCCGGTCGGGAACAGGATGTCGCTGTTGATCTCGACTTCGATCCACAGCTCGGTGCGGCGCACGCTGATCATGCCGCGGTCGATCAGCGGCGCCAGTGCGGCGGTGAGGCGGTCGGCGATGCTGTTGAGCTGGCGCTCGGCGCGCGCGATCTGCTCCTGGTTGTGCACCGACACCGGCATGCGCATCTGCGAGGCCATCGACGGCAGCAGGGTCGGGTCGTGCGACGGTGCAGGCGCGGAGGGCCCGATCTTGGTGCCGGACTTGATCACCGAGGGGCTGTCCCAGCCGCCACCCTGCACCTGTTTGTTACCCACCTGCACCGGATTGATGGTGCGCGGTGCGCCACCGAAGGCATCGGTGAGTGCGTCGGCCATGATCCGGTACTTGCCCTCGTTGACCGAGGAGATCGCGTACATGACCACGAAGAAGGCGAGCAGCAGCGTCATCAGGTCGGCATAGGGGATCGCCCATGCTTCGTGGTTGGCGTGCTCTTCGTGGTGCTTGCGGCGGGCCATGTCAGTGCAGGAAGCCGGAGAGGTTGGTTTCGATGTTGCGCGGGTTCTCGCCCTGTGCGATCGAGATCAGGCCTTCGATGACCATCTCGCGGTCGCGGGTGTTGTGCGAGATGACACTCTTGAGCTTGGCGGCCACCGGCAGGAACAGCAGGTTGGCCGAGGCGATGCCGTAGATGGTGGCGGTGAACGCGGCAGCGATGCCGTGGCCGAGCTTGCTCGGGTCGGCCAGGTTCTTCATCACCGCGATCAGGCCGAGCACGGCGCCGATGATGCCGAGGGTCGGTGCGTAGATGCCCATCGCTTCAAAGACCTTGGCGCCGGCCTGGTCCTGATGCTCCTGGCTGCCCAGTTCGATTTCCAGCATGTGCCGCATCGATTCGGGTTCAACGCCATCGACCAGCAGCTGCAGGCCCTTGCGCAGGAACGGGTCCTGCTGCGCTTCCACCTGCGATTCCAGGCCCAGCAGGCCCTGGCGGCGGGCGATGTTGCTCCACTCGACGATCTGCTGGATCAGTTCGCGGCGATCACTGTGCGGCGGGCGCACGACCCAACGCACGATCTTGAAGGCATGCTTGAACACTGCCGGCGAGGTATGCAGCAGGATCGCGGCGACGGTGCCGACGATGACAATCACGAACGCGGCAGGCGACCACAACGACGCCAGGCCGGCGCCCTTGAGGATGCTGCCACCGACCAGCGAGGCCAGGGCGAGAAAGAGTCCAATGAGGCTGAGTCTATCCATGGTTCCGGTATCGGCGTGTATGAATGGGACTTGAGACACCGGTAGATCGCGTACAGACGGTAGTCACAGTTTTCGGGTCGCCGGGCAGGGCCCGGCGGGGGTCATCGCAGCCCGTCCACATCCAGGATCAAGGCCATGCGACCATCGCCGATCAAGGTTGCACCGGCATAACCGCGCAGGCCGCGCAGGGCTTTCGGCAGCGGCTTGATGACCACTTCCTCCCGCCCGCGCACCTGGTCCACGACCAGCCCGAAGCGCGCTTCGCCGGCCTGCAGCACCACGATGGTCAGCAGGGGCGAGGCGGCGGGCGTCACATCCAGCCACTGGCGCAGATCGACCAGCGGCAGGGTGTGCGAGCGCCGATCGAGCACGGCACGGCCATCGAACCAGCCCAGCGACGTGCGCGGTGCGTGCAGCACTTCCATCACGCGCGCCAGCGGTAGCGCGTAGACGTCCTCACCGGCCTGAACCAGCAGGGTCGGCAGGATCGCCAGGGTCAGCGGCACGCGGATCAGGAAGCGGCTGCCACGGCCCAGCTCCGACTGGATCTGGATCTGGCCGCTCAGTTCGCGGATGCGTGACTGCACCACGTCCATGCCGACGCCGCGGCCGGAGATGTCGGTGACCTGCTGCTTGGTCGAGAAGCCGGGCAGGAACACCAGGTGCAGGCATTCCTCGCTGCTCAGGCGCGCGGCCGCTTCCGGATCGATCAGGCCCTTCTCGCGTGCCTTGGCGCGCAGCTTTTCGGGGTCGATGCCGGCGCCATCGTCCTGCACCTCGATGCTGACGTAGTCACCTTCCTGCTGCGCCGACAGCCGCACGTGGCCCATCCGCGGCTTGCCCTGCGCCTCGCGCAGGTCGGGCATTTCCACGCCATGGTCGATGGCGTTGCGGACCAGGTGCACCAGCGGGTCGGCCAGCGCTTCGACCAGGTTGCGGTCGAGCTCGGTCTCGGCGCCGATCAGTTCCAGGTCCACTTCCTTCTTCAGCGAGCGGGCGACGTCGCGGGCCACCTTGGGGAAGCGGGAGAAGACCTTGCCCACCGGCTGCATGCGGGTACGCATCACCGCCGACTGCAGGCGGGCCGTGGCGATGTCCAGGGTGGACACGGCGCGGTCCAATTCTTCATCGCGCAGGCGTGCACGCAGGGTCTTGAGCCGATTGCGTGACAGCACCAGTTCGCCGATCAGGTTGACGATCGCGTCCAGGCGCTTGGTGTCTACGCGTACGGTATGTTCGGCCTCGGCCAACGGCTTGGCGGCCGGCTTTGCCACCGGTGCCGGTGCGGCGACCGGGCGCGGGGCTGCAGCCGGCGCCGGTGCCATGGCGGCAGCGGGCTTGGTGCCCGGTGCGGCGCCACCGTGCAGCTGGTCGAGCAGGGCTTCGAACTCGTCTTCGCTGATCAGTCCGTCGTCGGCCTTCTTCGCCGGTGCGACCGCGGTCGGCGCGTTGCCACCATGCAGCTGGTCGAGCAGGGCCTCGAATTCGTCGTCGGTGATCAGGTCGCTGCCCCCCGCGGCGGGTGCTGCTGCGGCGGCGGGCGCAGCCAAGGCACCCCCGTGCACGTCGAACTGGGCGATCAGGTCCGGCGGCGCATAGCCCGGCTCGGTGCCGGAGGAAACTGCATCCAGCATCGACTGCAGGTAGTCCAGCGATTGCTGGGCCGCGTCGAAGTGATGGGCCTGCAGCACCGCCTGGCCGGCACGCGCGGCGCCCAGCGCTTCTTCAGCGGCATGGCACAGCTCGACCATGGCGGTGACGCCGAGGAATCCGGCGCCGCCCTTGAGCGTGTGATAGCCGCGGAACACCGCGTTGAGCTGATCGCTGTCCTGCGGTGCCTGCTCCAGCGACACCAGCTGTTCGCCGAGGCGATCCAGGATTTCCTGTGCCTCGATGATGAAATCGGCAGTGATGTCGTCGGATACCGCGCTCATGCTTACAGCCCCAGATCCGACAACAGGTCGTCGGCGTCGTTCTGCGAGACCGCGTGGCGGTCCAGTCCCTTCAGTGCCGGCCCGGCCAGTTCCGGGTCGGTGCGATGCTGTTCCGGTGGCAGGCCGAGTGCGCCGAAGCCTTCGTGCACGCGGCGGACGATGCCCACCACGCGACGGATGATCTGCCCGGTCAGGTCCTGGTAGCTCTGGGTCAGGGCGATCTCGGTCAGGTTGTGGCGGATGCGCTCGAGCTGCGCGTCCTGGCCCGGCTGCAGGCCTTCGGCGCGCAGCTGTTCGGTCAGGCTGCGGCATTCCTCGGCCAGGTCCAGGGTGCGGTGCGTGGCCTGTTCGGTCATCGCCACCACGTGGTCCAGGCGCGCGCAGGCATCGTCCAGTTCCCCGGCTTCGCTCGGCACGGTCGGCAGTTCACCCAGCGCCTGCCCCAGTTCGCGGGCCAGCCGCGAGAGCCCACTCATCATCGGCTGAGTGCGCAGCGCGACCAGTCCGTCGATGCGCTGCCGCCAGGCGGCTTCGTCACCGGACTCGAGTGCGTCCAGGGCCTCCTGCAGGCGCAGGGCGAGGGCGCTCTTGTCGACCGTGGTATCCATCAGGCGCTGGCCGCCAGGCGTTCGAAGATCTTGCCGAGCTTCTCTTCCAGCGTCTGCGCGGTGAACGGCTTGATGATGTAGCCGTTCACGCCGCTCTGGGCGGCTTCGATGATCTGTTCACGCTTGGCTTCCGCGGTGACCATCAGCACCGGCAGGGTCTTCAGCTTGGCATCGGCACGGATCGCCTTGAGCAGCTCGATGCCGGTCATCACCGGCATGTTCCAGTCGGTGACCACGAAATCGAACGGCTGGCTCTGCAGCAGCGACAGCGCGGCATGCCCGTCCTCGGCTTCGGCGGTATTGGTGAAGCCCAGATCGCCCAGCAGGTTCTTGACGATTCGACGCATGGTCGAGAAGTCGTCGACGATCAGGATGCGCATGTTCTTGTTCAAAGCAGAATTCCTTTGTTGTTCATTCCGGACGGCCGGGGGCAGCCGCCTCGGGGATGTTCATTCTTCGAGGCCGGCGTCGGCGGCCTCGAACAGCTTCAGCCGGCCACGCAGGCGCAGTACCGCCTGGCCGTGGATCTGGCAGACCCGCGACTCGCTCACGCCGAGCACCGCGCCGATCTCCTTCAGGTTCAGTTCCTGCTCGTAGTACAGCGAGAGCACCAGCTGTTCGCGCTCGGGCAGATGGCCGATGGCCTTGCCCAGCTCGCGGCCGAACTCGCCGCGCTCCAGCACCTGCTGCGGGGTCGGGCCGCCCTGGGCCACGGTGTCCAGCTCGCCCTGGTCCTCGATGCGCGATTCAAGACTCAGCACCTGGCCACGGGCAGCGTCTTCCATCAGCCGCAGGTACTCGGGCAATGGCATCTCCATCGCGGCGGCCACTTCGGTGGCGCTGGCGGCACGGCCACTGCTCTGTTCCAGGCGGCGGATGGTGGCGGCGGCATCACGTGCACGGCGGTGCACCGAGCGCGGCACCCAGTCGCCACGGCGGATCTCATCGATCATCGAACCGCGGATGCGGATCGAGGCGTAGGTCTCGAACGAAGCCCCCTGGTCGGCGTCATAGCTGCGCGAGGCTTCGATCAGTCCCATCATGCCGGCCTGGATCAGGTCGTCGACCTCGACGCTCGCCGGCAGGCGTGCGGCCAGGTGGTGGGCGATGCGCCGCACCAGGTCCGAATGCTGGGCGATGACCTCGTTGGCCGCCGTGCGCTGGACTTCCCGGTACTGGGCTGCGCCTTTCATGCGGCCACCCCGCGCTGCTTGAGGATGCGTTCGAGGAAGAACTCGACGCCGCCGCGCGGTTCGGTCGGCGCCTGCCAGCGTGCGGTACGGCGGGCAATCTCGGTGATCGCCAGCGCGGCCGGGCTGGACGGGTAGGCCTTTACCACTGGCTGCTGGCGCTGCACCGACAGGCGCAGCCAATCATCCTGCGGCACACAGCCCAGATAGTTCAGCGAGACATCGGCAAGGAACTTCTCGCAGACCCGGGTCAGCTTTTCATACAGCACGCGGCCCTCGTTCGGGTCGCGCACCATGTTGGCCACCACCTGGATGCGGTCCACGCCGCGTTCGCGCGACAGCACCTTGATCAGCGCGTAGGCGTCGGTGATCGAGGCCGGCTCGTCACAGACCACCACCACGGTGTCCTGCGCGGCCTGGCAGAAGGTCAGCACGCCATCGGTGATGCCGGCGGCGGTGTCCACCACCATGATGTCCAGTTCGCGTTCCAGTTCGGAGAACACGTTGACCAGGCCGACGTGCTCGGCCGGGGCCAGCTCGGCCATGTGGCGGCGACCGGACGCGGCCGGGACCACCAGCACGCCGTTCGGGCCTTCGACGATGACGTCATCCAGCGTGCAGCGGCCGGCGACCAGATCGGCCAGGGTAAAGGTGGGGTTCAGGCCCAGGATCACGTCGATGTTGGCAAGGCCAAGGTCGGCGTCCAGCAGCAGCGTGCGCTTGCCCATGCCGGCCAGCGCCACGGCCAGGTTGGCCGAAACGTTGGTCTTGCCCACGCCGCCCTTGCCGCCAGTGACGGCAATGGTGCGCACAGGGCCGAGCGGCTCGCTGCGGGTGGCCGACAGCGGGAAGGTCTTGGTCAGCTTGGCGTACTCACGCGACGGCATGGTTCAACTCCGGGTTGCAGGGCATATCGGCCGCGCGGCGCAAATCTTCAAGGCGAAGTACGAGATTGGCCGCACTGGCCCGGTGCAGGTCCTCCGGAACGTCCTGGCCATCGGTCACCCAGGTGATCGGCAGGGCATGGTCCACGGCCACCGACAGGGCGTTGCCGAAGCGGCCGGTCTCGTCCAGCTTGCTCAGCACCAGACCCTGCAGGTTGGCGGCGCCGAAGCGGCGGACCACCTCGTCCATGTCGCCGAAGCTGGTATTGGCCGGCAGCACCAGCAGGGTGCGCACCTGGCGGGCGGCACGCAGCCACTGCAGCTGGGCGGCCAGTGCGCGGTCGCGCGGGCCCAGGCCGGCGGTGTCGATCAGCACCAGCTTGTAGTCCTTCAGGCGTTCCAGCAGCTGGTCCAGGTCGGTGCCACTGTTGGCCTCGTGCACCGCGATGCCGAGTTGGCGGCCGTAACCGTACAGCTGCTCGCGGGCACCGATGCGGGTGGTGTCGGTGGTGACCAGGGCGACATCACGCGGCGCGTGCTTCTCGGCGAAGCGCGAGGCCAGCTTGGCGATGGTGGTGGTCTTGCCGGCGCCGGTCGGGCCCACCAGGGCGATCACGCCGCCTTCTTCCAGCGGGTCGACCGGGGCGATCGGCAGCTTGCGCGAAATCAGCCCCAGCATCAGGCCGCGGCCACGGTGGGCTTCGGTCTCCAGCGGGATCTGCATGGCCACATCGCGGGCCAGGCCGGCGTCGAAACCGTACTCGTCCATCAGGTCCAGCGCGGTGGCGCGCACCGGGCAGCCACGCAGGCGCTCGTCGGTGAAGCGGTTCATCTCGCGCTCGATCACCTGGCGCATGCCGGCCACTTCCTGGCGCAGCTGGCGGATCTCGGCGTCGTCCTGGGCGACCACGGTCAGCACCGGGGCCGGGGCGAGGGTGGGCTCCGGCGAGGTTTCGATGACGGCGTCGGCCACTGCCGGTTCGCTGGCGGCGATCTCCGGCTGTGCTTCGGTCGGAGCCGCGCCCGGCAGCGGCGGCGGCTGCACGGCGGGGGCCGCGCTTTCGTGATGCATCTCGTGCGGCGGGTCGATCTGGAAGCGGGCACGGTTGGCTGGCGCGCTGGCGGCCGGTGCCGGTGCCGGTGCAACGATGGCCTCGGCGAACGGGGCGAAGATCTGTTCGGGCAGCGCCGGTTCGTTGACGGCAGCGCGGGCCAGGGTCGCGGCGAAGCCGGTGCTGCCGCGGGTCGGCACGATCTCGTCGGCGCTGTCCAGGGTACGGCCGGTGGCACCGACCGCGGCGCGGGCGAGGGCGGCCACGGCCGAGGTGGTCGCGGCAACCGGTTCCGGAGCGGGGGTGTTGCTGCGACGGCGGGTGACTGCGGCAATGACGGCATCGGCGGCGGTGCGCGGCTTGGGTGCCGGCGGCGGAGCGACGTCACGGCGCGAGGCTTCCAGTGCACGCTGCACGGCGCTCTCGTCATAGTTCGCGGCGGCGACGATCTCGATGCCTTCCTCGATCCGGCGGTTGGACAGGATCACGGCGTCAGGACCATGTTCCTTGCGCACCAGGTTCATGGCCGAGCGCATGTCGGCGGCGACGAATCGTTTGATTTTCATGCTGTGGTCACGGGACGAAGACGGCGGGGTGGCGGTCGGAGAACTCGGGTGGTCGGTGGTCTGCACGGTGCGGGTTCCCCTTGGTGTCTGTCTGTTGCGTTGGTTCGAAAGTGGTGTCTGTTTTCTGGCGCATCGGTGGGCGGCGTCAGCTGATCGTTCCGACCAGCTTCAGTCGCTTGTCCTCCGGTACCTCGCTGTAGGCCAGGACCGACAGCGACGGGACGCTGTGGCGGACCAGACGCGCCAGCGCGGCGCGCACCGGGCCCGGTACCAGCACGACCGCCGGCTCGTTTCGCGCTTCCTGCTTGCTGACACATTCGGCCAGGCTCTGGTGCAGTCGCTCTGCGAGTCCGGGTTCCAGCGCGGCGCCGTTGCCCTGCGTGGACTCCTGCAAGACACGTTCCAATTGCGGGTTGAGGGTGAACACTGGCAGTTCCGCCGACATTCCGGCGATCTCCTGCACGATGAAACGGCCCAGTGCGGTGCGCACGGCGGCGGTCAGCACGGACGGGTCCTGGCTGTTCGGCGCGTGTTCGACCAGTGCTTCGGCGATCTTGCGCAGCTGGCGGATCGGAATGCGCTCGACCAGCAGGTTCTGCAGCACGCGCACCACCGCCGACAGCGGCAGCGCCTTCGGCGTCAGATCTTCGACGAGCTTGGGCGCGCTCTTGGCCAGGTTGGCCAGCAGGTGCTGCACTTCCTCGTGTCCGAGCAGTTCCGGCGCGTGCTCGCGGATCAGGTGCGAGAGGTGGGTGGCGACCACGGTGGCCGGGTCGACCACGGTGTAGCCCAGCGTTTCGGCCTGGGCGCGCTGGTGCGGCTGGATCCAGGTGGCGTCCAGGCCAAACGCAGGGTCCTTGCCGGCGATGCCTTCCAGCGCGCCGAGTGCACTGCCGGGGTCCAGCGCCAGCTCGCGATCCGGATGGATTTCGGCGGTGGCCACCGGCACGCCGTGCACCAGCACGCGATAGCCGTTGGCCGGCAGTTCCAGGTTGTCGCGGATGTGCACCGACGGGATCAGGAAGCCGACGTCCTGGGTCAGCTTGCGGCGCACGCCCTTGATGCGCGCCATCAGTTCGCCGCCCTGGTTGGCGTCCACCAGCGGGATCAACCGATAGCCGACCTCCAGGCCCAGTGGATCGACCGGGCGCAGCTCGTCCCAGCTCAGTTCGGCGGTGGGCGCCGGTGCGGCCGGGCGACCCAGTGCGTTGAGCGCGGCGGCGTCATTGCCTGCGGCTGCCGGGTCGGTGGCCGCGGCCTTGCCCTTGCGGTAGACCTTCCAGGCGATGAAGCCGAGGATCGCGGACAGCGTCAGGAAAGCGACGTTGGGCATGCCCGGCACCAGGCCGACCACGCCGATGATGCCGGCGGTGATCGCCAGCGCACGGTACTGGCCGAACACCTGGCCGGTCATGGCCTGGGCCATGTCCTGCGAGCGCGAGGCGCGGGTGACCAGCATCGCCACCGCGCTGGAGACCAGCAGCGCCGGCAGCTGCGCCACCAGGCCGTCACCGATGGAGAGCAGGGTGTAGGTGGCGGCGGCGTCGCCGAACGGCATGCCATGCTGGAGCACGCCTACGGCCAGGCCGCCAAGCATGTTGATGAACAGGATCAGGATGCCGGCGATGGCGTCGCCGCGGATGAACTTGCTGGCGCCGTCCATTGCGCCGTAGAAGTCGGCTTCCTCGCGGACTTCTTCACGGCGCAGCTTGGCTTCTTCACGCGTCAGCAAACCGGCGTTGAGGTCGGCGTCGATCGCCATCTGCTTGCCGGGCATCGCGTCCAGGATGAAGCGCGCGGTCACTTCCGAGACGCGGCCGGCGCCCTTGGTGATCACCACGAAGTTGATGATGGTGAGGATCGCGAACACCACGATGCCGACCGCGTAGTTGCCGCCGATCACGAATTCGCCGAAGGCGGCGATCACCTTGCCGGCCGCATCGTGGCCGTTCTGGCCGTTGAGCAGGATGACGCGGGTGGAGGCTACGTTCAGCGCCAGCCGCAGCATGGTGGTGATCAGCAGCACGATCGGGAAGATGGTGAAGTCCAGCGGGCGCTTCACGTAGACCACCGCCAGCAGCACCATCAGCGAGATGGCGATGTTGAAGGTGAACAGCGCATCAAGCACCGGTGCGGCCAGCGGGACCACAACCATGGCCAGCAGGGCCAGCACGATCAGCGGCGCGCCAAGGCCCTGGCGGATCATTTCCAGAGCGCGGCGGGTGTTGAAACCGGTGGAGGGCTGGGCGCTCACGGGCGGCCTCCCTTGCCGAATTCATCCACCTGGATGTGCGGGGCGTCCGGCATCGGGCCAGTGCGCCAGGCGCGCAGCTGGTAGACGTAGGACAGGACCTGGGCGACGGCCGAATACAGTCTCACGGGGATTTCCTTTCCGAGTTGGCCTTCCCGATACAAGGCGCGTGCCAAAGGCGGGGCAGAGACGATCGCCACCTTGTTGCCGTCGGCCACTTCACGGATGCGCAGGGCGGTCTCGTCCACGCCCAGCGCGACCACGGTGGGGGCGTTCATGGCACCACCTTCGTACTTCAGGGCCACCGCGTAGTGGGTGGGGTTGACCACCACCACGTCGGCGGTGGGTACCGCCTCCATCATCCGGCGGTTGGCCATCTGCTGCTGCAGCTGGCGGATGCGGCCCTTCACCTCGGGGCTGCCCTCGCTTTCCTTCATTTCCCGGCGCAGCTCTTCACGGGTCATCTTCAGCTTGCGCATCCAGTTCCAGCGCTGGTACGGCGCGTCGATGGCGGCCAGCACCAGCATCGCACCGGCGGTGGCCAGCAGCAGGCGCAGGGTGAAGCCGAGGCCGTCGGTGATGGCGGTCTCCAGCGGGTGGTGGATCAGCCCGCGCAGGGTGTCGAAGCCGGTCCAGACCACCATCCCGGCAGCGACACCGACGAAGGCCACGCGCAGCAGCGATTTGGTGAACTCGGCGATGGCCTCCGGGCCATACAGGCGCTTGAGCCCGCTCATCGGGTTCATGCGGTTGATGTCGGGCAGCAACGCCTTCTGCGACCAGCGCAGGCCCCCCATCACCAGAGGTGCGACGAAACTGGCCAGCAGGCAGACCAGCACCAGCGGCGCGATCACTAGCATGAACTGAAGCAGCAGGTCGCCGAAGTGGCCGAACAGTTCCTTCGGGTTCTGCCGCAGGCTCTGTTCCGGGCTGAGCGCCTGCTTCATCCAGGCCGTGGCGCCGCGGCCGATCGAGCCGCTCATGGCCATCACCGCCAGTACGCCGGCACCGAACACGGCGGCGGTGCCGAGTTCGCGCGAGCGCGGCAGGTTGCCCTGTTCACGGGCGTCGCGCAGGCGTTTTTCGGTAGGTTGTTCGGTCTTTTCGCCGGCGGATTCGTTCTCGGACATCACGGGCACTGCGGCAGGGGGTGCCGGGGTGCGTGCAAGAACTGTTCCGTGATGGGGTGTTGCCTATCCACGCACGGCGTGGATCTATTTGTAGAGCCGAGCCCATGCTCGGCTATGTTTGGATCGGGCGCGAAGAGCAGCCGAGCGCAGGCTCGGCTCTACAGGGGAGCGTTGTCGCTGGGCGGTGGGCTCTGCGCCAGCTCCACCCGCGGCCGGGGCAGGTCGTGCAGCTGCATGAAGCGCGCCGCATCGACCGGGCGGCCGAGCAGGTAGCCCTGCAGGTAATCGCATCCCAGCCGCTCCAGGTAGGCGCGCTGGGCAGCGGTTTCCACGCCTTCGGCGACGATGTCCATGTCCAGCGCATGGCCCAGCGCCACGATCGCCGAGACGATCACCACATCCTCGGCGCTGTGCTCCAGATCGCGCACGAACGCATGGTCGATCTTGATCTCGGTGGCCGGCAGGCGCTTCAGGTACAGCAGGCTGGAGTAGCCCGTGCCGAAATCATCGATGGAAATGCCCACGCCCAGGGCGGAGAAGCTCTGCAGCAGGCGCAGGCTGGTATCGGTATCGCGCATCACCGTGCTCTCGGTGATCTCCAGCACCAGGTTGCGCGGGGCGATCGCGTAGCGCTCGATCACCTCGCGTACGTCCTGCAGCAGGTGCGGAGAACTGAACTGCACCGGCGACAGGTTCACCGACATCGTCCAGCCGTCGTGGCCGGCATCGTGCCAGTGCCGCAGCTGCTGGCAGGCCTGGTCCAGCGCCCAGCGGCCGATCTCGTTGATCGCACCGCTGCGCTCGGCCAAGCGGATGAAGCGGTCCGGCGGAATCAGGCCCTGTTCCGGGTGGCGCCAGCGGATCAGCGCTTCGGCGCCGGCCACCTTCTGGCTGGCCACGCGGATCTTCGGCTGGTAATGCAGGAACAGCTGCTCGCTGCCGATCGCCCGACGCAGGTCGGCCAGCAGGCGGAACTGCTGCTCGGCGCTGTCGTTCATCCAGTCGGCAAACAGCACGAACGCGTTGCGGCCCGACTCCTTGGCCTGGTACATCGCCGCATCGGCGAAGGCCATCAGCTGGCGTTCGCTGGCGGCGTGGTCGGGGCAGATCGCGATGCCGATGCTGGCGCTCACCTGCAGTTCGTGGTCCGGCAACAGCGGGCCGCTGCCCACCGCCTGCAGGATGCGCCGGGCCAGGGTCGGCAGGTCCTCGTCGTGCTCGATGCGCACCACCAGCACGAATTCGTCGCCGCCCAGCCGTGCCAGCATGTCGTGTGGCCGCAACAGCTGGCGGGTGCGTTCGGCCACCGCCACCAGCAGCGCATCGCCGGCCTGGTGGCCATAGGCATCATTGACCTGCTTGAAGCCGTCCAGGTCCATGAACATCACCGCGAAACGACTGCCGCCCTGTTCGGCCTCTGCCAGGGCCTGCACGATGCGCCGTTGCAGCAGCAACCGGTTCGGCAGGCGGGTGAGCGGGTCGTGCAGTGCGGCCTGGGTCAGTTCCTGCTGAGCGTCGGTCAACGAGGTGCTGAGCAGCGAATTGCGCAGGCGCAGCAGCTGCGCCTCCACCCGCTGGTCCAGCCAGGACACCACCAGCACCACGGCCAGGATCGCCACGGTGAGCATCACCACCAGCATGGCCAGCCATTCGCTCTGCAGTCCATCGCCTACGGCTGCGCCGCAGATGCTGCCTTCCGGAAAGCGTGCGGCGGCCATGCCCGTGTAGTGCATGCCGACGATCGCCAGCCCGAGCAGGCCGGCCGCTGCCAGCCGGTCGCCCACACGGGTGCGCTGCGCACGCAGGCGGAATGCAACGTACAGGGCCGTCCACGAAGCAGCGACCGCCACCATCAGCGAAAACAGCAGCCAGCCCGGGTCGTAGTCGATGCCCGGCTGCATGCGCATTGCGGCCATGCCAACGTAATGCATGCCGGCGATACCGGTACCCATCAAGAGTGCGCCGCCAGCCAGGCGCGGATGCGGCAGGGTGCGCAGCGAGACCAGCCACAGTGCGAACACTGACGAGGCGATGGCCAGGGCCAGGGAGAGCAGGGTGATGGGCAGGTCGTAGCCGAGCGGAATGGGCAGGTCGAAGGCGAGCATGCCGATGAAATGCATCGACCAGATGCCCAGGCCCATGGCGAAGCCACCACCGAGGCGCCACCACCACGCCGCGCCCTTGCCGGGGGCGGTGACCGTGCGCCCGGCCATTGCCAGCGCAGTGTACGAAGCCATCACGGCAACCAGCAGCGAGATCGCCACCAGCCACGGGTTGTACGTGCCTACCAGCATTCGTCAGTCTCCCGGACCTGCCTGTCGACGGAAACCACGGTGGGGCATGCATGAGGCAGGCCGACGCAGGGCGGGGTGCAGGCTTCGGTGACGTCCATTGGCGCCGATACCCGCGCACCG
>NZ_JBQEMR010000048.1:18092-26036 GCF_052045015.1 Stenotrophomonas sp. 22692 | reverse complement strand
CCCCCCCCCCCCCCCCCCCCCCCCCCCCCCCCCCCCCCCCCCCCCCGCTACCGGTTAACGCGGCCCGTCCAGTAGATCCCGCACCCGGTAGCTGCCCGGGGCCCGGCCCTGCAGCTGGCGGGCGGCGAACAGGGCGCCGCGGGCGAAGATGTCGCGGTTGGTGGCCCGGTGCACCAGTTCGATGCGCTCGCCCGGCCCAGTGAATTGCACCAGGTGCTCACCCACGATGTCACCGGCACGCAGGCTGGCGTAGTGCGGCTCCGCCCCGCCCCGCTGCGCGGCCGCGCCCAGGGTCAGCGCGGTGCCCGATGGCGCGTCCTTCTTCTGGGTGTGGTGCGATTCGACGATGTCGCAGTCCCAGCCAGCCAGCGCCTGCGCCGCGCGCTCTACCAACTCGTCCAGCACCGCCACGCCCAGGCTGAAGTTGGAGGCCCAGACCAGCGGGATCTTCGCAGCCGCCGCGTCCAGCGCCTGGCGCTGCGTGCTGGAGATGCCGGTGGTGCCCGACACCAGCCCGGCACCCCGCTCCACGCACAACGCCAGCATCGGGTCGAAACCCTCCGGCAGGCTGAAGTCGATCGCCACGTCGAACACCGGCGCGCCGGGCAGTTCGCTGGCACCGAAGAACGGCACGCCGTCGACCACGCGCTGCGCCGGCGCACGGCCGGTCACTGCAGCCACGATCTGCAGGGTTTCGGGATGTTCGGCGGCCAGCCGCAGCAGGGCCTGGCCCATGCGCCCGGAGGCGCCGTGAATGAGCAATCGCAGGGGAGTCTGGTTCATGCCTGCAGGCTAGCGGCAGCACGCCCGCTCCGGCAAGCGCCATCGCTGCTACGCTGCATGCCCTTTCATGCAATGGATGGCAGCTCCCTCATGCAGATCAGCGAACAGCTGGTGCTGGTCACCGGTGGCGGACGCGGACTTGGCCAGCACATCGCCCGTGCTTTCGCTGCACAGGGTGCGCGCGTCATCGTCAACTACCACCACAGCGAAGGCACCGCTCGGGCGCTGGCCGCCGAGCTGGGCGGACAGGCGATCGCACTGCCGGCCGACGTCACTGATCGCCGCCAGGTCGGTGCGATGCTGCAGCACGCCCTGGCCCACTTCGGCCAGGGCGTCACCACGGTGGTCAACAACGCACTCGCAGCGTTCTCGTTCAATGGTGATGCCCGCGACAGTGCCGCCACCATCGGTTGGCCCGCCTTCCAGGCACAGTTCGAGGGCAGCGTGCGCGGCGCGCTGAACACCGTGCAGGCCGCCCTGCCCGGCATGCAGGCCCGCCGCTTCGGCCGCGTGATCAACATCGGCACCAACCTGTTCCAGAACCCGGTGGTGCCCTACCACGACTACACCGCCGCCAAGGCCGCACTGCTGTCGCTGACCCGCACCCTGGCCGGCGACCTCGGCCCGCATGGCATCACGGTAAACATGCTGTCCGGCGGCCTGCTGCGCACCACCGATGCCAGTGCCGCTACGCCTGAAGCGGTGTTCGACTACATCGCCGCCAACACGCCACTGCGCAGCGTCACCACACCGGCCGAGTTCGCCGATGCCGCGCTGTTCTTCGCCAGCCCGTGGTCGCGTGCGGTGACCGGCCAGAACCTGGTGGTCGATGGCGGGCTGGTGCGGAACTGAGCCGATGCGCATCTCCGAAGTCAGCCGCCTGACCGGTGCCAGCGCCAAGGCCATCCGACTATACGAGGCGCGTGGCCTGTTGCCGCCGGTGCCACGACTGAACCGCTATCGCGACTACAGCGAACAGGACGTGGCCTGGGTGCAGCTGATCCGCCAGGCACTGGCGCTGGGTATCACCCTGGCGGCGATCTCGCGCCTGCAGGGCCGCGACGGGCGGCTCGACTGGCCTGCGGTGCTGGCCTTGCTGGAACAGCAGCGCACACGCATAGCCAGCGAACGGGCGCGGCTGGCGCAGGTCGAGCTCGCCCTGCAGCAGGTCAGCGACGAACTGCAGCAGTGGCTGCACTCCGGCAGCGGCGACTGCATCCTGGATCCCAGCGGCTGCACCACCCCGGTTTGACTCTGCCCCTGGGGCAGACCCCAACCTCGCGCACTTTCCATTGCCCGAGGTTGCCGTGTCCCGTTCCGTCCTGATCCTGCTCGGCCATCCTGACCGTGACAGCCTGTGTGGTGCCCTCGCCCAACGCTATGCCACGGCCGCGGAGAATGCCGGCCACCGGGTGCGCCTGATCGCACTGGGCGACCTTGAATTCGACCCGGTGCTGCGCCACGGCTACCGCCAGATCCAGCCACTTGAAGCCGATCTGCAGGACGCCGCCGAGGCGATCGAAGCCTGCGATCATCTGGTGCTGGTCTACCCCACCTGGTGGGGTGCAATGCCGGCCCTGCTGAAGGGCTTCTTCGATCGCGTGCTGCTGCCGGGGTACGCCTTCCGCTACCGGCGCGATTCGGTGTGGTGGGACCGGCTGCTGGCCGGACGCAGCGCACGGGTGATCACCACCCTGGACACGCCGCCCTGGTATTACCGCTGGATCTACCGCGACCCGGGCATCAGCCAGATCCGCGCCACCATCCTGCAGTTCTGCGGCATCCGCCCGGTGCGGGTCAGCCGCGTGGGCGCGGTACGCAGCAGCTCGCCGGAGCAACGCAATCGGTGGCTGGCGCTGGCAGCAGAGCTGGGCTCACGCGCCCGGTAGATCCACGCCATGCGTGGATGAAATGCTGGCCAGTGTTCCGGATGTCGCGTTTGCCAATTGACCGTCAGGCGCTGCGCCTCAAGGCTGTGGCCCGTCTTCCGGCCCAGGCAGAACCCATGAAATCCTCGACCGTCTTCAGCAAGTGCGCCAGGAAGACCGGCTTTGCCGGAACGTCTACGACCCGCTACCGCTTGCTGGATGCCGCCCTGCTTGTCGTGAATCACCAACGCGCCAACGAAAACCGGGGCTTCTATGTGAATGCTGGACTCTACTTTCCAGAGCTGCTCGAGTATCCGCTCGCGCCTGACGATCTTGAAACGGCCTTCAGGTACCGCTCCAGCATTCCCACGCCCCATGTCGACTGGCGGATCGAAGAGACGCCAGGCCTGCGCCGGACCTTCATCCAGCAGGATCTTGAAGATCTGCTGCAGGCCGGCAACCGCGACGCGCTGAAAGGCCTGCTGCTCTTTGCCCTTGCCGACGTGGCCGGCTTCGCGGCCAGCCATGGAAACCGGGAATCGGTGCGGCGATTGAATCAGGATGGTCGCTTCCGGGCGATCATCCGCAAAGAGGTCTAGTAGATCCACGCCATGCGTGGAATGAACCCCGCAAGCGTGCGAACCAGGGTTCGCACCCACCAGCGCAGGAAAAGCAGCGTCAGTGCTGCTTCGGTGGAGTTGGCCCGCAGCTGTCACAACCACCACAGGCACCACCACCTCCAGTCGCCGGCGGCGCGATCTTCCGCCCCAGCGCCTGCATCCAGCCGGGGCGACCCGGCTTCAGCAGGGCCAGCGCCAAGGCCCCGCGCAGCGTGCGCACGGTGCCCGGGAACTGCTTCTTCAGCACCACCCAGGCACTGACCAGCACGGCCACCGCGATGATCAGGTACTGGATCAGCAGGCCGGTATCCATCAGCCGCCTCCCAGCGCCTTGGTCACCTGGTAGGTGATCAGCGCAGCCACATAGGCCGCGGCGAACAGGTAGAACGCGGCGAAGCCCATCTGCTTCCACGAATTGGTCTCACGCTTGATGGTGGCCAGCGTCGAGATGCACATCGGGGCGTAGATGTACCAGACCAGCAGCGACAGCGCGGTCGCCAGCGACCAGCCGTCGCTGATCAGTGGGGTCAGCGCCTGGCTGGCGGCATCCTCATCGGCCGCGGACAGCGCGTAGACCGTGGCCAGCGACGATACCGCCACTTCGCGCGCGGCCAGGCCCGGGATCAGTGCGATGCAGATCTGCCAGTTGAAGCCCAGCGGTGCGAAGAACACCGCCATCGCATGGCCGATCTGGCCGGCGTAGCTATAGTCGATGGCCGGCATCGTCGCGCCCGCCGGCGCCGCTGGGAACGACAGCAGCACCCACAGCAGGATGGTCAGCGCCAGGATGATGCCACCGACGCGCTTGAGGAAGATCATGCCACGCTCGTACAGGCCCACGGCCAAGTCGCGCGCATGCGGCAGGCGGTAAGACGGCAGCTCCAGCATCAGCGGATGCTCACTCTTGTCGCGACGCCACTTCTTCATGATCCACGACATCGCCAGCGCGCTGAGGATACCGGCGGCGTACAGGCCGAACAGGACCAGCCCCTGCTGGTTGAACACGCCCCACACCGTCTTCTGCGGAATGAACGCACCAATCAGCAGCGCGTACACCGGCAAGCGTGCGGAACAGGTCATCAACGGCGCCACCAGGATCGTGGCCAGGCGGTCACGTGGGTCCTGGATGCTGCGCGTGGACATGATGCCCGGCACTGCGCAGGCAAAGCTGGACAGCAGCGGGATGAACGAGCGGCCGGACAACCCGGCGGCGGCCATCATGCGGTCGAGCAGGAACGCAGCGCGCGGCAGGTAACCGGACTCCTCCAGCACGAGGATGAAGAAGAACAGGATCAGGATCTGCGGCAGGAACACCACCACGCCACCGACACCGGCGATGATGCCGTCGGTCAGCAGGCTGGCCAGCGGACCTTCCGGCAGCACGCTGCCGACAAACTCGCCCAGCCAGGCAAAGCCGGCTTCGATGCCGTCCATCAACGGCGTCGCCCAGGCGTACACCGCCTGGAAGATCAGGAACATCACCACCGCCAGGCTGACCAGGCCGAACACGGGGTGCAGCAGCCAGCGGTCCAGCGCGTCATCGATCTTCGCGGTCCGCGCCGGCATGCGCACGGCCACCGACAGGATCTCGCGCACCTTGGCGTGGTAGTCGATGCCACCTTCCGGGCCCGGCACCGGCGCATCCAGGTGCGGCACCATCGCATCGAGGCGTTCGACCAGGGCCTTGGCGCCCTGCTTGCGCACCGCCACGGTTTCCACTACCGGGACGCCCAGCTCGCGCTCCAGCGCGGCCACATCCACCTGGATGCCACGGCGCTGGGCCGCATCAACCATGTTCAGCGCCACCACCATCGGCTTGCCCAGCTCGCGCAGTTCCAGCGCGAAACGCAGGTGCAGGCGCAGGTTGGTGGCGTCGATCACGCACAGCAGCACATCCGGCGCGGCTTCGCCCGGATAGAAGCCCCGGCACAGGTCGCGGGTGATTGCCTCGTCCAGGCTGGCCGGATGCAGGCTGTAGGCCCCCGGAAGGTCGAGTACCGCGAACTCGCGGCCGGACGGCGCACGCAGGCGGCCTTCCTTGCGCTCGACGGTGACGCCGGTGTAGTTGGCAACCTTCTGCCGGCTGCCGGTCAGCTGGTTGAACAGAGCGGTCTTGCCGCTGTTGGGGTTACCGACCAGCGCAACGCGCAGGGGGGCGGTAGTGGCAGTAGCAGTCATGCGCGTCGTTCCTGGCTGGCGGCGTCGACCACGACCCGCTTGGCTTCACTGATCCGCAGCGCGAAACGGGTGAACCCGACCTGCACCAGCAGCGGCTCTCCCCCCACCGGGCCCTTGGCCACCAGGCGTACTTCCTCGCCCTTCACGAAACCCAGCTCGCGCAGGCGACGGGCGATGGCATCGTTGGCATGCAGGTCCTGCACGGACTCGACCACGGCCGAGGTGTGCAGCGGCAGTTCGGACAGCGTCATCTAGCGTGTTCTCTGCTGGATGTAAATGGTTCTCGATTCTAACATTCCCGCGTCGCGTCATGGCCCATGACCAATGGCCCGCTATGATCCATACAGGTATGGAGTGACTCTGGAATCCCATGAACGATGCTTTGCAGATCGAGCGCAGCGGCGCCGCCCTCACCCTCTGGCTGAACCGGCCGGAGCTGCATAACGCCTTTGACGCCAGCCTGATCGCCCGGCTGACCGCCGCACTGGAGGCCGCCGGCCGCGATGATTCGGTCCGGGCCGTGGTGATGGCCGGCCACGGCACCTCCTTCTCGGCTGGTGCGGACATGCAGTGGATGCGCGGCATGGCGGCGGCCAGCGAGGCCGACAACCGCGAGGACTCGCTGGCGCTGGCACGGCTGATGCGCACCCTGGACGAGCTGCCCAAGCCGACCCTGGCCCGGGTCCACGGCGCGGCCTTCGGCGGTGGCGTCGGCCTGGTCGCCTGCTGCGACATCGCCATCGCCAGCACCTCGGCCCGCTTCGGCCTGACCGAAAGCCGCCTCGGCCTGCTGCCGGCGGTGATCTCGCCCTATGTGATCGAGGCCATCGGCCCCCGCCAGGCTCGCCGCTGGTTCGCCACCGGCGAGCATTTCGACGCCGACACCGCGCTGCGCATCGGCCTGGTCCACCAACTGGTCGAGCCTGAACGCCTGGACGAGGCCGTGCAACGCCAGCTGGCCCTGCTCGACAAGGCCGGCCCGATCGCCTCGTCCACCGCCAAGCAGCTGGTGCGCCAGGTCCGCGACAGCCATGACCGCGACACCCTGGATCGCGATAATGCCGCCCTGATCGCGCGCCTGCGGGTGTCCGCCGAAGGCCAGGAAGGCCTGGGCGCCTTCCTCGACAAGCGCGCCCCCCACTGGGTCACGGAAGCCTGAACATGCTCGATCATCTTGGTTTGACCAGCGCCGACCTGGCGCGCAGCAAGGCCTTCTTCCTGCAGGCACTGGCGCCGTTGCAGATCGGCGTGGTGATGGAAGTGACCGCCGAACAGACCGGCGCCCACGACCACATCGGCTTCGGCAACGACGGCAAGCCGTTCTTCTGGCTTGGCAATGGCGGCACTGCCAGCCACGGCGTGCACGTGGCTTTTGCCTGCGCCAGCCGCGCTCAGGTGGACGCCTTCCATGCCGCCGCGCTCGCCGCCGGTGGCCGCGACAATGGCGCCCCGGGCCTGCGCCCCTGGTACCACCCGGATTACTACGGCGCCTTCGTGCTCGACCCCGACGGCAACAACATCGAGGCGGTCTGCCACCGCCCTGCCAACGGGGCAACCGCATGAGCGACTACGTCCGCATCGTCGAGGTCGGCCCGCGTGACGGCCTGCAGAACGAAAAGCAGTCGGTGTCCACCGCCGACAAGATCGAACTGATCAACCGCCTGTCGGCCACCGGCCTGCGCAGCATCGAGGCAACCAGCTTCGTCAGCCCGAAGTGGATCCCACAGCTGGCCGACGCCGCCGAGGTCTATGCCGGCATCCAGCGCCGGCCGGGCATCCACTACCCGGTACTGGTGCCGAACGAACAGGGCTACGACCGCGCCCGTGCGGTGGGCGTGGAGGAAGTAGCGGTGTTTACCGCTGCCTCCGAAGCGTTCAACCGCACCAACACCAATGCCGGCATCGACGAATCGCTCGCCCGGTTCGAGCCGATCCTGCGCCGCGCCGCCGCCGATGGCGTGCGCGTGCGCGGCTACGTCTCCACCGTGCTCGGCTGCCCCTACCAGGGCGAGGTGCCGCTGGCCGACGTGGTGCGGGTGGCGCGCGCCCTGCACCAGATGGGCTGTTACGAAATCTCACTGGGCGACACCATCGGCGTCGGCACCCCGCGCAAGGCACGGGCGATGCTGCAGGCGGTCGCCGCCGAGATCCCGATGGCGGCGCTGGCCGTGCATTTCCACGACACCTACGGCCAGGCCATCGCCAACATCGCCACCTGCCTGGAAGAAGGCGTGCGCGTGATCGACAGCGCGGTATCGGGGGCCGGTGGCTGCCCGTATGCGAAGGGCGCCAGCGGCAACGTCGCCAGCGAGGACGTGGTCTACCTGCTGCAGGGGCTCGGCCTGGACAGCGGCGTGGACCTGCCGGCCCTGGCCGAGACCGGCCGCTGGCTGGCCGGCCTGCTCGGCCGCGCCACCGCCAGCCGCACCGGCCAGGCGCTGGCCGCCGCCGGTTGATGGTGGCACTGGGTGGGTCCCTCCCGGGGGAGGAGGGGA
>NZ_JBQEMR010000048.1:0-18082 GCF_052045015.1 Stenotrophomonas sp. 22692 | reverse complement strand
TGTTGGGGTGGTACCCCCCCCCCCCTTTACCGGCCGCCCCAGTGCACAACGGCGAAGGTCGCGGCTTCCGTTAGAATCGGCGGTTCTCGAACCTGCAGGACCGTTCAATGCAGCTGTCTTCCGTACGTGCCGTGATCACTGGCGGCGTCTCCGGCCTCGGCCTGGCCGTGGCCCAGCACCTCGTCGCCCAGGGCGGCAAGGTGGCCCTGTTCGACCTCAACGACGACAAGGGTGCAGCCGCCGTTGCCGGGCTGGGTACCGACAAGGCCCGCTATTTCAACGTCAACGTCAGCGATGAAGCAGCCGTGGCTGCGGCCATCGACCAGGCCCACGATTTCCTCGGCGGCCTGAACGTGGCGATGAACTGTGCCGGCATCCTCGGCGCCGGTCGCGTGCTGGGCAAGGAGGGCCCGATGCCGCTGGCCGGCTTCCAGGGCACGGTGATGGTCAACCTGGTCGGCAGCTTCAACGTCGCCAAGGCCGCGGCCAACCGCATGCAGCACAACGAAGCCGGCACCGACGGCGAGCGCGGCGTGATCATCAACACCGCCAGCATCGCCGCCTATGAAGGCCAGATCGGCCAGGCCGCGTATGCCGCCAGCAAGGGCGGCGTGGTCTCGATGACGCTGCCGATGGCGCGCGAACTGTCGCGCTTTGGCATCCGCGTCAATACGATTGCACCCGGCGTGTTCTGGACGCCGATGGTCGATGGCATGCCCGAAGCCGTGCAGCAGTCGCTGGCCGCCTCGATCCCGTTCCCGTCGCGCCTGGGCAAGCCGGAAGACTTCGCCAGCCTGGTCGGCTTCATCCTCGGCAACACCTATCTCAACGGCGAGACCATCCGCCTGGACGGCGCTACCCGCCTCGCTCCGAAGTGATTCCCCACGGGCGCCGGGACGGCGCCCTCCCCCAACGACCTAGATCACCATGAAAGCCAACGACATCAAGAAGGGCAACGTCGTCGAGTACAACAACGGCGTGTACCAGATCCGCGACATCGAGCGCAGCTCGCCGCAGGGTCGCGGCGGCAACGTCCGCTTCCGCTTCATCATGTACAGCGTGCCGGGCGGCAACAAGCTCGACGCCAGCTTCGATGCCGACGACAACCTGGTCGAGGTCGAACTGCTGCGCCGCCAGTCCACCTATTCGTACAAGGACGGCGATGCCTTCGTGTTCCTCGATGACGAGGACTACACCCCGTACACCCTGGACGCGGACGTGATCGGCGATGACGCCGGTTACATCACCGACGGCCTGACCGGCATCTACGTGCAGGTGATCGACGAGCAGCCGGTGGCGATCCAGCTGCCGGCCTCGGTGGTGCTGGAAGTGATCGAGACCCCGCCGGAACTGAAGGGTGGCACCGCCACCAAGCGCCCGAAGCCGGCCAAGCTCAACACCGGCATCGAGATCATGGTGCCGGAGTACATCGTCAACGGCGAGCGCGTGCTGGTGAACACCGCCACCGGCGAATTCGCTGGCCGTGCCGACTAAGCGCCTTGCGCTGATCGGCTGCCTGTCCCTGCTTGCGGCAAGTTCGCCGCAGGCAGCAAGCAGCGCATCGTTGACAGCAGTGGTGTAGAGCCGAGCCCGCGCTCAGCTGCAGTGCCTGTGCAGAGCACAACGCAGCCGAGCGTGGGCTCGGCTCTACAGAGGGCTTACGGCTGCTTCGCGCCGAAATTGCCACAGCCGTGGTACTGGCGCGTGCCGACAGTCAGCATCACCTTGGCCTCGAACGCCTCGCCACTCATGTCGTCCTGGCAGGTGGTGCGCTGGAAGCTGAGCTTGACGTCGGTGCCATCGGATGCCTTCCCACTCCAGCCATCAGCACCTTCGGTGGGCTTGGCGACATCGAAGCGACGCTCACCATAATCCACTTCCACCTGCAGGCCCGGCGTGTCGCCGTCGACAACTGCCAGCCAGCCGGGCTCATTGCCGGTGGCACGGAACGCAGCATTGCCGGCGCTGCCATCGCCTTCAGTGGCTTCGACCACATGGCACTCGCGGTCCGCCTCGCCCTTCAGGCTCAGCAGGCCATCATCGCTGCCCTTGGTCCAGAAGCTGTTGCCCTGGCCATCGCCATACTTGGCGCCGGACGCCGCGCGTTCGGAGGTCATGGCAAAGGTGCGCTCGCCGATCACCACCGTGGCCGTATCCTCGCCAGTGAAGGTCGCGCGCACGCTGAGATCACCACACTGGTAGGTGGTCTCGCTGCCACCTTCGGTGCTGGCACTTGGCTGCGGCGTGGCAGGCGGGGTGTCATTGCCGCCCGCAGCGGGTGCCTGGGCCGGCTGGCACGCAGCCAGCACCACCCCCAGGGGGGCTGCCAACAGACTGGGAACTACACGCATGGCTCGACTCCTTGTCGACACTACAGAGAGGCTCGACCCTACCATCTGCCGGTGAGCGGGGCCTGAAAGCGGCCTGACCGCACTCAGGCGGCCAGCACCGCCATCGACAGCAGCTGTGCGCCACTGCCGCCGGAACTGCAGGTCCAGACGCGCAACAGGCGCAGCTTCACTTCACGCTCCTGGTCCTGCTGCCACACTGACAACCGCACGTTGCTGGACAGCAGTGCCAGGCGACCACACAGCAGCGTTTCAACTGCGTGCAGCTGCAGGCTTCGTACCTGCAGGCCGCCGGCCAGCCAATCGCCCAGCCACGGCAGATCGAGCATGCGCCCGCCTTGGCCATCCATCATGAACAAGGCCGGCGATACCAGCGCGGTCAGCGCATCGTGATCATTTTCCAGCAACGCTGCGCACAGGCGCTGCTCCAGCACCATCAACTGTTGTTCATGCAGATCTTCAACGATGTTCCGTTCCATCCACGGATCCTTCCGGCATCGGCCGGCGCCTGCGCAGGCGTTGCGCGATCCACTGCCGCGCGCCCTGCACTACTACATAGAAGACCGGTACGAAGAACACCGCCAGCACGGTCGCACTGACCATGCCGCCGAACACACCGGTTCCAATCGCCTGCTGGGTTTCCTTCGACGCGCCCTGCGCCAGCATCAACGGCACCACGCCCAGCGCGAATGCCAGCGAGGTCATCACGATCGGCCGCAGGCGCAACCTGGCAGCTTCCAATGCCGCCTCGACCAGGCCGCGACCCTGCTGCTGCAGCTGGCGCGCGAACTCGACGATGAGGATCGCGTTCTTCGCCGACAGCCCGATCACGGTGATCATGCCGACCTTGAAGAACACGTCGTTGGGCATGCCCCGCAGCAGCACCGCGGCGACCGCACCGAGCAGGCCCAGCGGCACCACCAGCATCACCGCCAGCGGGATCGACCAGCTCTCATAGAGAGCCGCCAGCACCAGGAACACCACCAGCATCGACAACAACAGCAGCCACGGTGCCTGCGCCCCCGACTCCCGCTCCTGCAGCGACTGGCTGGTCCACTGCAGGGCAAAGCCGGACGGCAGCTTCTGCGCCAACCGCTCCATCTCCGCCATGGCCTGGCCGGTCGACACGCCGGAGGCCGGTGCGCCGGACAGGTTCAGCGCCGGGAAGCCGAGATAGCGCTGCAGCTGCAACGGCGCCTCGGTCCAGTGCGGCGTCACCAGTTCCGACAACGCCACCATGCCGCCTTCGCTGTTGCGAACGTACAGCTTCAGCACATCCTCCAGCTCCATCCGGTGCGGTGCATCGGCCTGCAGGATCACCTGCTGCAGCCGGCCCTTGTTGGGGAAGTCGTTGACGTACTGCGAGCCCATCGCCGCCGACAGCGTGCTGCTGATCTGCTCGAACCCCACGCCCATCGCCTCGGCCTTGGCGCGGTCGATGTCCAGCCGCACGCTGGTGCCTGCTGGCAGGCCATCGGCATGCATCTCCGACAGCAGCGGACTGGCCTCGGCCAGCTTCAGCAGCTGCTGCAGGGCCGCGCGCAGCTCTGCCTGGCTCTGCCCGGTGCGCGCCTGCAGCGCCAGTGAGAAGCCGGAGGAGCGTCCCAGGCTGTCGATGGCCGGCGGCATCACGCTCATCACCTCGCCCTCGGCAATCGTCGCCATCGCCTTCTGCGCGGCCACCACTTCGCCGGCCGCGGTGGCTCCTGCACGCTCGCCCCAGTCCTTCAGCATGGTGTAGGTCAGCGCCGCGCTCGGGCCGGACCCGGAGAAGCTGTAGCCGAGGATCGACTGGTTGGAGCCGATGCCCGGGCGTGACGCCACATGCCTTTCGTAGGCTTCGACCACGGTCAGCGTGCGCTCGGCCGTCGCTTCGGCCGGCAGCTGGATCGAGGTCATGAAGTAGCCCTGGTCCTCTTCCGGCAGGAATGCGCCCGGCAGCCAGTGCAGGCCCAGCAGCAACGCCGCCACCAGCGCGGCGAACACGCCCATGACCCGCCCGCTCCGCTGCAGCACCGACGCCACACTACGCTGGTAACGCCCGGTCATCCGCTCGAAGCCACGGTTGAAGGCGCCGAACAGCCCACCACGACCATGATGGCCATGGCTGTTCGGGCGCAGCAGCGTCGCGCACAGCGCCGGCGTCAGGCTCAATGCCAGCAGCGCCGAGAACAGGATCGACACCGCCATCGCCACGGTGAACTGGCGGTAGATCGCGCCCACCGAGCCGCTGGCCAACGCCATCGGGATGAACACCGCGGTCAACACCAGGGTGATGCCGATCACTGCGCCGGTCAGCTCACGCATCGCCTTGATGGTGGCCTCGCGCGGCGGCAGCCCTTCTTCGGCCATGATCCGTTCCACGCCTTCGACCACCACGATCGCGTCGTCGACGATGATGCCGATTGCCAGCACCATGCCGAACATGGTCAGCACATTGATCGAGAAGCCCAGCGCCAGCATCACCGCGAAGGTACCGAGCAGTGCGATCGGTGCGACCAGCGCCGGGATCAGCGTGTAGCGCCAGTTCTGCAGGAACAGGTACATCACCGCGAACACCAGCAGCATCGCCTCCAGCAGCGTCTGCACCACCTTCTGGATCGAGATCTTGACGAACGGCGCGGTATCGAACGGAATGCTCGCTTCCACGCCGCGCGGCAGCAGCGGTGCCAGCTCGGCCATGCGCTCACGCACCGCCGACGCGGTGCGCACCGCGTTCGCGCCAGGACGCAGCTGCACGCCGGCGGCGGTGGCCGGATGGCCGTCCTCGCGGGTGCCCCAGGCATAGCTCTGGGCGCCCAGCTCGACGCGGGCGACATCGCCCAGCAGCACCCGCGAGCCGTCGGCCCCGGCGCGCAGCACGATGGCAGCGAACTGTTCCGGCGTGGACAGTTGGCCGTCGGCACTCAACGGCACGGTAATGCGCTGGCCCGGCACACCCGGCGAATCGCCGATGCGTCCCGGCGAGATCTCCAGGTTCTGCTGCTCGATGGCGGCGGCGACGTCGCCCATGGTCAGGCCGTAGCCGGTCAACCGGGTCGGGTCCAGCCACACACGCATCGCCTGCTCGGCGCCGAACAGCTGCACGCGGCCGACGCCATCGATGCGGCGCAGCTCTTCGATGATGTTGCGCGCCATGAAGTCGCCCAGCGCCGCTTCGCTGACGCTGGCATCCGGCGAACGCAGGCCGACCAGCATCAGGAAGCCGGAATCGGCGGCCTCCACGAACAGGCCGTTCTGGCGCACGCTGCGCGGCAGGCGCGGTTCGATCGCCTTGATCCGGTTCTGCACGTCAACCTGCGCCAGCTCCGGGTTGGTACCCGGCTTGAAGGTCGCAGTGATCGAGGCTTCGCCGGAGGTATCCACCGACGACTCGAAGTACAGCAGGTGCTTGACGCTGGACAGCTCGCGCTCGATCAGGCCGACCACCGCATCATTCAGCGTCTGCGGGCTGGCACCCGGGTAGCTGGCATAGATGCTGACGCTGGGTGGCGCCACCGCCGGATAGCGCTCAACGGCCAGCCGTGGGATCGCCAGTACGCCAGCCAGGATGATGAAGATCGCCAGCACCCAGGCGAACACCGGGCGATCGATGAAGAAACGTGCCATGTTGGATTTCCCTGGAGGGACCAGCCCGGTAGAGGCTCAGCCCTTGCTGCCGGCCTGCACCGCGCCGGCGCTGGCGCTGGCGCTGGCGACCGGCATCTGCCAATCGCGCGCATCGACCACCACGCCTTCCTGCAGGCGTTCCTGGCCCTCGACCACTACCTTTTCGCCCGCCTTCAGGCCCGTGCGCACCAGCCACTGGCGATCAACGCTGCCGTCGACCTCCAGCGTGCGGATCACCGCCTTGCCATCGCCACCGATCACCCAGGCATAGGCCTGGCCACCGGCGCTGCGCAGCACGGCCTGCTGTGGCACGGTCAGTGCACTGGCCGGCGCACCACGCGGCACCCTCGCGCGCACGTACATGCCCGGCAGCAGCTGGCGCTGCGGGTTGTCGACCAGAATGCGGAGGATCACATCACCGGTACGCGCATCGACGTTGATGCCGGAGAACAGCATCTGGCCACGCTCGGACAGCGGCTTCCCGGCCGCACCGATGATCGTCACCGGCAGCTCGCCGCCACCGGCAGCGCTGCGCTGCAGTGATTCCAGCTGGGCCGCCGGCTGGCGCACATCGACGTAGACCTGGTCGATCTGCTGCACCACCGCCATCGGCTCGGCATCGGCCACGCCCACCAGTGCGCCTTCGGTCACCAGCGCCTGGTCGATGCGGCCGGCAATCGGTGCACTGACCGTGGCATAGCGCAGGTCAAGCTGGCGACGGGCCAGGATCGCGCGCGCCTCGTTCACCGCGGCACGGGCCTGTTCGTACTCGGCACTGGCATCGTCGCGGTGCTGCTGGCTGACCGCCTGCGCGGCCGCCAGTGCATGCAGGCGCTGTGACTGCACGCGGCTGCGGCCCAGCGCCGCTTCGCTGCGCTGAAGTGCTGCCAGTGCCGAATCCACGTCTGCACGGAATGCCGCCGGATCGATCTGGAACAGCGCCTGGCCGGCGCTCACTTCTGCGCCCTGGTCGAACAGGCGGCGCTGCACGATGCCGCCCACCTGGGCACGGATCTGTGCGGTGCGCACGGCAGCCACGCGGCCGGGCAGTTCGTCATCGCGCTGTACCACCTGCGGGCCGACGGTGACCACGCTGACACGCGGTGTGGCTTCCGGCGTAGCTTCGGGGGTTGAGCAGGCCGTCATGGCCAGGGCGAGGGCCGCGATCAACGTGGCCGGAGTCCTGAAGGTTCTCATTGCTGTGCACAATGCCGCGCAGGCGGCTGATAGGTTCTGAAGCGTGAAGTGTGCGTGGCAATGATGGGGTTTCGATGGAGGAACTGTGGAGATACGATGGAGGCAAGCACCTTAAGGCCCCGCCCCTGCATGCATGCCGCCCCTGCCCTCGCCGCCCTCGTCCTGATCGTCGAGGATGAGGCCGAGATCGCCGATATTCTCACCGCCTATCTGGAACGCGAAGGACTGCGTACACTGCGCGCCGCCGACGGCCACAGCGCACTGGACCTGCACCGCAGCGCCCGCCCCGACCTGGTCCTGCTCGATGTGCAGCTGCCGCGCCTGGATGGCTGGAGCGTGCTGACCCAGCTGCGCCAGCGCGGCGAAACGCCGGTGATCATGCTGACCGCACTGGACCAGGACCTGGACAAGCTGACCGCACTGCGCATGGGCGCCGACGACTACGTGGTCAAGCCGTTCAATCCGGCCGAAGTGGCAGCACGCGTGCGCGCCGTGCTGCGGCGTACGTTGCGCGCCTCGCGCGTGGATGCACCGACCGCGCTGCGGGCGGGCCCGCTGCTGATCGACTCGGCCACCCATGCCGTGCATGTGGAGGGCGAAGGCTACAGCCACGAAGTGCTGCTCACGCTCACCGAGTTCAAGCTGCTGCACTGCATGGCGCTGGCGCCGACCCGCATCTTCAGCCGCAGCGAACTGATGCACGAATGCCTGCCGGAAAGCGAAGCGCTGGAACGCACCGTCGACAGCCATGTCAGCAAGCTGCGCCGCAAACTGGACGAAGTAGGCATGGTCAATGTTCCGGCCAGCGTGCGCGGTGTCGGCTACCGGCTGATGGCCGACCGCTGATGGCGCACCTGCGCCGCTCCGGGCTCAGCCGACACATCATCGTCTCGATGTCGTTGATGGTGATCGGCGTCATCGTGATGATGATCCTGTCGTCATGGCTGCTGTACGCGGTGCTGGTCGAGTTCTTCCCCGGCAGTGCCGAGGAACCGGAAAGCTGGCTGCCGACCGGCCCGGAGCTGGCATGGATGGTCGGGGTGATCCTGACCGGCCTGGCACTGGCCATCGCCGCCTCGTTCCGACTGGCGCATCGCATCCTGTCGCCCTTGAATTCGCTGGTCGACAGCGTGCGCGCGCTCGCCGGCGGCGACCTCGGTGCGCGCGCCAGCGTCGAGGAAAACTCACCGGGCGAAGTGGCAACCCTGGTCGAGGATTTCAATGCGATGGCGCGCCGCCTGCAGCACATGGAGAGCGAGCGCGCGATGTGGCATGCGGCTATTGCCCATGAATTGCGGACCCCGGTGACGATCCTGCGTGGCCGCCTGCAGGGGCTGGCCGAGGGCGTGTTCCAGCCGGACGAGTCGCAGTTCCGCAGCCTGCTTGCCCAGGTCGAAGGGTTGTCCCGCCTGATTGAAGATCTGCGCGTGCTGAGCCTGTCTGACAATGCGCGGCTGGACGTGCGTCGCGCGCGCACCGACGTGGTGGCCGAGGTGCATTCGGTGATGACCCTGGTCGATCCGCAGTTCCGCGCTGCAGGCTTCGTGCTGGAGCTGGAAACCAGCCGCGAGGAACACAACGCGCACTGTGATCCCACGCGCCTGCGCCAGGCGCTGCTGGCGCTGCTGGAAAACGCGCGTCGGTATGCCAGCCCGGGCAAGGTACGGATTGCCGTGCATGACACACCAGGCCATGTGCAGGTAGCAATCGAGGATGAGGGCCCGGGCATCGATCCGGAGCTGCACGCCGACATCTTCAGCCCGTTCATGCGTGCCGACGGCTCGCGTTCACGCCAGGGCGGTGGCAGTGGGCTCGGCCTGGCGGTGGTCAAGGCCATCGCCGACGCGCACGGCGGCCGCGTCTACTGCACGGCGGGCAACGCCTGTGGCAGCCGTTTCGTCATCGAACTGCCGCGCCAGTAGCGGGCGCGGCTGCCTGTTCCCGCAGGCGCGCGCCGAGTGCAGCGAGGTTGGCATCGATCGCATCCATCTCGTTGCGCTGGCCTGCCGGCAACTGCTGGCGCAGCTGCACGCGCAGCGCCTGCCAGGCCGGCACCGCCTGTGCGCTGGCGGTGGCAACCGCTTCGGCCAGCACCACCTGCTCATCGACCAGCGGCAACCCATAGCCACCGTCCGCCAGCAGCGTACCCGGGCGCAACCATTGCCCACCCTGCTCCAGCAGCTGGCGCAGGCCGCGCGTCTCGGCACTGTCCGGTGCGGCCAGCAAGCGTCGTTTCAGCACATCGCGCGCACGCAGCTCGGCGCGGCGTTGCGCCGCCTGTTCCAGCAGCAGCAACCCGGCGCTGGCACGCAGGTCACCCTGCAGCAGCCACGGCGCACGCTGCGGTGCGGGCAGCTTCAGCCAGCCGCGCACATCGCGCACCGGCAGCCCCAGCTGTGAGCTCGCCACGGCGAACAACTGCTGATAGTGATCGCGCGCCGAAGCAAAGTAGTAGCCCTGCGCCTGCGCTGCATTGCGGTCCGTGAGCACCTGCTCGTCCAGCACATGCAGCCTGGACAGCCGACGCTTCAACCCGCGCGGACTCAGCTGGGCCAAGCCCGCCTCACCCAGGCGCGGCACACCCGCCTGCAGCAGCTTTGCGGTTTCCACCGCGCAGTTGTTGCTGATGAAGTAATAGCGCCCGTCATAGCTCCAGTGCACCTGTGCAGTGCGCTCGAGCAGGCTGGCGATCTCGCCGGGCGACAACCGCAACGGCAGCGACTGCACCCCCCGCAGCTCCACCTTGGTGTACTCGTCCACCACCTGCTGCAGCGGCAGCACGAACAGGCGCGACGGGTAGCCACCGGTCAGGCCACGCCAGTTGGAAATCTGTACGTCGCCGACGAACGCGCGGAACGACAGCACGCGGTGGTATTCCAGGTCCAGGCGACAGTCCGGCCCCGGCGCACGGCCCGGCCGGCAGATCACCAGCCGCAGCATGCTGTGGCCCCAGCGGCTCATCGGCTGAGCACTGCCTTCGGCGAACAGGTAATCCACGGCATAGACACGCGCGGGGTCGAGCTGCAGCAGCGATGCGGCACCGTCTTCTGAGTCGGCCTGGAGCAAGGACAGCGTCGTAGCGCAGTGCGACTGCGGCAGCGATGGCGGCGTTCCGAAATGGACCTGGTACCACTGCGCCAGCGCTGGGCGCCGGCAGGCGAACTCGCTGTCGAGCACGAAAAGCTCGGCGTTCACTGCCAGGTACTCGGCCGGGTCCTTCAGTTCATACGCATCGGGACTGCGGTCACGGAAGTCGTTGTCGCCACGACCGAGATGCCAGGGCTTGCGCTGCCATCCGGCCAGATCACGCCAGCGCACACTGCGCGACCAGTTCGCCCCCGTACGGTCTGCAACATGGGTCAGTTCGTGTACCAGCGCGCTGCGGCGTGCGCGGCGCGCGCCGGGCACGGCATCATCCAGCAGCTCGCGACGCAGGCCGATGCGCCCGGCGAAAGCGCGGCCGTGCACATCGGCCGGCAGATCATCACGCCAACGCACCTGGACCTGTGACGGCAATGCACGCAGCAGGCCATCAGGCAGCAGGGACTGCACGTCGGCCAGGGTCTGGCTGGCGAGCTGCTGCTGCGCCGGGTCGAGACCGGACGGATCAAGCTGCAGGCGATCAGCCGCGTGCGCGGAAGGGATGAGCAGCCACGCTAATGCGGCGATCCACCCGCACCGCCCGCTGTGCCTCTGTAGAGCCGAGCCGTGCTCGGCTGCTGTTGCGATCCGCATGTGCCGGGCATTCAGCCGAGCATGGCTCGGCTCTACAGAAGGCGATGACGCCGAGGTCATGCAGCCTGGATCAACGAGCCAGCAGCGTACGGGCCAGTTCCAGGTCGCTCTGCTGCTGCGCGGCGGCGCTCTGCTCACGCAGGTGGACCAGTGCGGCCTGCAGGCGGGCGCCACGAATCTCGCCATCGCTGGCGACGAATGCAGCCGCATCGTCGCGTGCAGCCAGCACCACCTTGTCATCACCCGAGCTGCTGCCCGAGGAACCGGAGGACGCACCCGTGGCCGAACCGGCCGACGTACCGGCGAAGCTGGAAGCGAAGCCGGCCAGCGGCAGGGACAGCAGGGCGAGCAGCAGAAGCGGACGGGTCATCGGTTCGAAGCCGGTTGTGAGGAAGCGTGGAGCGTAACGGGTGCGTGAAGGATTTGTCCGGCTCAAACGTCGAACAGCTTGCCGGGATTCAGCCGCGCTTGGGGATCGAACGCCCGTTTGACCGCCTTCATCAGCGCGATCTCGGCCGGGCCGCGGGTGCTGTCCAGGTAGCCCTTCTTGACCAGGCCGATGCCATGCTCGGCCGAGATGCTGCCGTCGAAGCGCGCCAGTACCTGCGCCAACAGCTTGGTCACCTGCTCGCACTGCGCCACGAAATCGGCGTCGCTGGTGTCATCCGGCTTGAGCACGTTGATGTGCAGGTTGCCGTCACCGATATGGCCGAACCACACCACGTCGAAGTGCGGGTATGCCTGCCCGATCAATGCCTGGGTTTCAGCCAGGAACGCCGGCATCGACGAGATCCGCACCGAGACATCATTCTTGTAGGGCTTGTAGCGCGCCAGCGACTCGGTGATGCCTTCGCGCAGGCGCCACAGCTGGGCGGCCTGGGCGTCGCTGGCGCTGATCACCCCATCGCTGACCCAGCCGTTGCCCATGCAGTCCTCGAAGGCCGCCATCGCCGCCGCTTCCTGAGCGTCGTCGCCGGCGGCGAACTCGGTGACCACGTAGTACGGATGCACCTCGTCGAACGGCGCCTGCGCACCGTGCGCCAGCACGTGCTCCAACGCCCGGTCGGTGAAGAACTCGAAGGCCTGCAGCTGCAGGCGCGCGCGGAACGCAGCAAACACCTGCATCAGCACTTCGAAACTGGGCAGTGCCAGCAGCATCACGTTGCTGGCCGGCGGCGGGTCGGTCAGCTTCACCGTGGCTTCGACGATCACGCCCAGCGTGCCCTCCGAGCCGATCAGCAGCTGGCGGAAGTCATAGCCGCTGGAGTTCTTGATCAGGCCCTTGTTGAGCTCCAGCAACTCGCCGCTGGCGGTGACCACCTTCAGCCCGGCGATCCATTCGCGGGTGTTGCCGTAGCGGATCACACGGATGCCGCCGGCATTGGTGGCGATGTTGCCGCCGATCGTGCAGGACCCGCGCGCGGCGAAATCCACCGGGTAGATCAGGCCGTGGTCCAGCGCGGCATTGTGCACAGCTTCCAGTGGCATGCCGGCCTGCACCACCAGGGTGCGATCGACCGCGTCGTAGGCCAGTGCCTTGTTCATCCGTTCCAGGCTGAGCACCAGCTCGCCGTTGGCAGCCACCGCGCCCCCGGAGAGGCCGGTGCGGCCGCCGGACGGCACCACGGCCACGCCCTCGCCTGCACTCCAGCGCATCACCGCCTGCACCTCCTCGACCGTGGCCGGCAGTGCGATCGCCAGCGGCGCCGGCGTCCAGCGCCGGGTCCAGTCGCGCCCGTAATGCTCCAGGTCGGCCGGGTCGGTCTTCAGCTTCAGGCCGGGACAGGCCTGCTGCAGCGAGGCAATGCGGGAATCAGTCATGACGGTCCAGCGCGGTGCGTGAAGAACGGGCAAGCGTGCCAGCGGCGCGCGCCAGCGTCCAGCCCCGCAGCCGCGCCGATAGCTACGGATGCAACCAATTGCGCACTGCACCATGGGGGCTTCGATCTGGCATAGTGGTCAGCCCCTGTCCCACTGGCCGTGTTGCCCCATGTCGCCGAAGAAGACCTCGTTCCCGAAGCAGGATATCCGCGTGCTGTTGCTGGAGGGGGTCAGCCAGACCGCCGTGGAAGTGTTCAGCGCCGCCGGCTACAGCCAGATCGAAGCGCACACCAAGGCGCTGCCCGAGGACGAACTGAAGGCGCGCATCGCCGAGGCACATATTGTCGGCATCCGTTCGCGTACCCAGCTCAGCGCCGAGGTGCTGGCCGAGGCCAAGCGCCTGATCGCGGTGGGCTGCTTCTGCATCGGCACCAACCAGGTGGACCTGGACGCGGCCGAGCTGGCCGGTATCCCGGTGTTCAACGCGCCCTACTCCAATACCCGCAGCGTGGCCGAGCTGGTGATCGCCGAGGCGATCATGCTGACCCGTGGCATCCCGCAGAAGAACGCCGAATGCCATCGCGGCGGCTGGTCGAAGTCGGCCAGCGGCAGCCATGAAGTGCGCGGCAAGACGCTGGGCATCATCGGTTACGGCCACATCGGCACCCAGGTCGGCGTGCTGGCCGAATCGCTGGGCATGCAGGTGATCTTCCACGACGTGGAAACCAAGCTGGCGCTGGGCAATGCCCGTGCTGCCGCCAGCCTGGACGATCTGCTGGCGCGCGCCGACATCGTCACCCTGCACGTGCCGGAAACCCCGTCCACGCAGTGGATGATCGGCAGCACGGAGCTGGCGAAGATGCGCAAGGGCGCGCACCTGATCAACGCCGCGCGCGGCACCGTGGTCGACATCGATGCACTGGATGCCGCACTGGCCAGCGGTCACGTCGGCGGCGCTGCACTGGACGTGTTCCCGGTCGAGCCGAAGGGCAACGGCGATATCTTCGAATCGCCGCTGACCCGCCACGACAACGTGATCCTGACCCCGCACGTAGGCGGCAGCACGCTGGAAGCGCAGGACAACATCGGCGTGGAAGTGGCGGCCAAACTGGTGCGCTACAGCGACAACGGCAGCACCCTGTCGGCGGTCAACTTCCCGGAAGTGACCCTGCCCGAACACGAAGACAGCCTGCGCCTGCTGCACATCCACCAGAACGTGCCGGGCGTGCTGTCCAGGGTCAACGAGATCTTCTCGCGCCACAACGTCAACATCGACGGCCAGTTCCTGCGCACCGACCCGAAGGTGGGCTACGTGGTGATCGACATCACCGCCAGCGAGGCACAGGCCGCTGCCGTGCGCGACGAGCTGGCCGCGATTCCGGGCACGCTGCGGACGCGCATCCTGTATTGACGCGCGTCCCGCCTTGCACGTGTAGAGCCGAGCCCATGCTCGGCTGCGGTTCCGGCCCGCATCGAGCCGAGCATCGGCTCGGCTCTACAGGTTGCTAGCGCGCCAACCACCGGCGCGCCATGCGCTGCATCGACTCATCCGATTCCGGATCGGCGGCGACTTCGGTCACCGGCCGCCACGCCAGCTCCAGCGACTCCTCGCTGAGCACGAAGGCCTCGCCACCCAGCGCCCGGATCACGAAACGCACGTCGTAGTGCCAGTGTCCCGGCACGTCCTTGCGCTCCGGAATCCAATGCTTGTCCAGATCGAAGATGGCCGGGTCTTCCAACACCAGGCCGCTCAGTCCCGACTCCTCCTCGGCTTCCTTCAGCGCCACCTGGGCCAGGTCATGGTCGCCGTCGGCGTGGCCGCCCAGCTGCAGCCAGCGCTGCAGCTTGCGGTGATGGGTCAGCAGCAGGCGCTGGCCATCGGCACTGACCAGCCAGCAGCTGGCGGTGAAGTGGCCGTCCAGGCGCTCGCGGCGGAACGGATCTTCCGGATCGTCCAACAATGTGCCGAATTCGGCAGCCAGTGCGTCGTGGGCAGGCTCGCGGCGGGCATAGTCCCGCAGCAGGCCACGCAGGCGATCGTCAAGCACGGCAAGGGTTTCGGCGGTCTGGCTCATGAATGGGCGGCGTTTGGAAAAATACTGCTCATTATCGCCGTTCATTGTTGCGATTGCGCTTGTGCGTTGGCTTCAGCTTTGGCTAAGGTACAGCGGGCCGTTCGCGCGGCCTTCACCATTCCAAGGTTGCCGGCAACGTATCGGCGGCCCACCCCATCCGATCACTAGGAAGTACTGCATGCTGAAAGCTCTGTTGAGGGTCAAGCCGGTCGAACCGGCCGGGCACGTCGATGCTGGCGAACCCATCGAAGGCAGCCTGGACGGCGAAGCCACGTTGAAACGGACCCTCACGGCTAAACACCTCATCCTGCTTGGCGTGGGTGCGGTGATCGGCGCTGGTATCTTCGTGCTGACCGGCCAGGCCGCGGCCAACCATGCTGGCCCGGCAGTGATGCTGTCGTTCGTGATCGCCGGCTTCGCCTGCGCCCTGGCGGGCCTGTGCTACGCCGAGTTCGCGGCAATGATGCCGGTCTCCGGCAGTGCCTACTCCTATTCCTACGCCACCCTCGGCGAAGGCATGGCCTGGTTCATCGGCTGGTGCCTGGTGCTGGAATACCTGTTCGCTTCGGCCTCAGTCGCGGTGGGCTGGTCGGCGTACCTGATCAGCTTCATCACCACCACGCTGCACATGCCGTTCCCGGATGCACTCAGTGCCGCGCCCATCGCCTGGACCGGCAGCGAGTTCATCGCCTCCGGCAAGCTGTTCAACCTGCCAGCGGTGCTGATCGTGGCGGCGGTGTCCGGCCTGCTGTACGTGGGCGTGACCCAGTCGGCCTTCGTCAATGCGATCATCGTGGCGATCAAGGTCACCGTCATCTGCCTGTTCATCGGCATCGGTGCGGCCCACATCGACCCGGCCAACTGGCAGCCGTTCATCCCGGAAAACACCGGCGTGCCGGGTGAGTTCGGCTGGAGCGGCGTGTTCCGCGCGGCCACCATCGTGTTCTTCGCCTACATCGGCTTCGATGCGGTCTCCACCGCCGCCGGTGAAACCAAGGATCCGCAGCGCAACATGCCGATCGGCCTGCTCGGCTCGCTGGCCGTGTGCACCCTCGTCTACATCATCGTCTGTGCGGTGCTGACCGGCATGATGCCGTACCACCTGCTGGGCACCGACAAGCCGGTGGCGACCGCGCTGGAGCCCTACCCGACCCTGTCCTGGCTGAAAACGTTCGTGGAGATCGGCGCCATCGCCGGCCTGTCCTCGGTGGTGCTGGTGATGATGATGGGCCAGACCCGCATCGCCTACACGATCTCCCGCGACGGCCTGCTGCCGAAGTTCTTCGGCAAGGTCCACGCCCGTTTCCGCACCCCGTACGTCGCCACCATCGTGGTCGGCGTGATCGCCGCCGCGCTGGCTGGCCTGGTGCCGCTGAACGTGCTGGGTGAACTGGTGTCGATGGGTACCCTGCTTGCCTTCGCCACGGTCTGCATCGGCGTGCTCGTGCTGCGCTATTCCAAGCCGGAGATCCATCGCCCGTTCCGCGTGCCGATGGTGTGGATCATCTGCCCGCTGGGCGCGGCCACCTGCCTGTTCCTGTTCTGGCAGGCGTTCGTGGTGCACTGGCACCTGTTCGTGGGCTGGACGCTGCTCGGCCTGCTGATCTACTTGGGCTACGGCATCCGCAACAGCAAGCTGGCCAAATCGCCCTGATCCGCCTACGGGCCGGCCTCGCGCCGGCCCGTCCGTTTTCCCCGCGCGCCGGTCATGGCGCGCTTCGACAAGACCACCACACATGTTCAAGCAACTGTGGGCCACCAAGCACCCGCATGCCGCCCATGAAGACGCCAACGGCCTGAGCCTGCGCCGCCACCTCGGCCCCTGGGGCCTGACCGCCCTGGGTATCGGCGCGGTGATCGGCGGCGGCATCTTCGTCATCACCGGCCAGGCCGCCGCCAACCACGCCGGCCCGGCCATCATGCTGTCCTTCGTGCTGGCCGCCATCTGCTGCGCTTTCTGCGCGCTGGCCTATGCCGAGTTCGCCTCGATGGTGCCGGTCTCCGGCAGCGCCTACACCTACACCTACGCCACCTTCGGCGAGCTCTCGGCCTGGTTCATCGGCTGGATGCTGGTGCTCGAATACGGCGTCTCCGCCTCGGCGGTGGCGGTCAGCTGGACCGGCTACTTCCTCAGCCTGCTCAGCCAGTTCGACATCCATCTGCCAGCGGCGCTGGTCAGTGCGCCACTGGACGCACAGCTGCGCCCCACCGGTGCGATCGCCAACCTGCCCGCCGCGGCACTGGTACTGTTGCTGACCTGGCTGTGCTACGTCGGCATCAGCAAGTCCTCGGCGATGAACATGGCGATGGTCGTGCTCAAGACCGGCCTCATCCTGCTGGTCATCGTGGTCGGCTGGAAGTACGTGGACACCAGCAACTGGACGCCGTTCATCCCCGCCAACGAAGGCCCCGGCAAGTACGGCATGGAAGGCGTGCTGCGTGGCGCGGCGATGGTGTTCTTCGCCTACATCGGCTTCGAAGCGGTATCGGTGGCGGCGCAGGAATCGAAGAACCCGCAGCGCGACATGCCGTTCGGCATGATGCTGTCGCTGGTGATCTGCACCGTGCTCTACATCGCGATGGCCGCGGTGATGACCGGCCTGGTGCCGTTCCAGCTGCTCGGCACCGACGAGCCGGTGGTGACTGCCGTGGCGGCGCATCCGCAGCTAGGCTGGCTGCGCTGGGTGGTCGAGGTCGGCGCGCTGGTCGGCCTGTCCTCGGTGGTGCTGGTGATGATCATCGGCCAGCCGCGCATCTTCATGATCATGGGCCGCGATGGCCTGCTGCCGCCGGTGTTCACCAAGATCCATCCGAAGTACCGCACCCCGCACATCAACACCGTGATCACCGGCATCGGCATCGCGCTGCTGGCGGCGCTGTTCCCGCTGGACATCCTCGGTGAGCTGACCTCGATGGGTACACTGATCGCGTTCGCCGCCGTGTGTGCCGGCGTGCTGATCCTGCGCCGCACCCAGCCGGACCTGCCGCGCCCGTTCCGCATGCCGATGGCCTGGCTGATCTGCAGCCTGGGCGTACTGAGCTGCCTGGCGCTGCTGTCGGCGATGACGATGCACAACTGGATGCTGATGGGCGTGTGGACGTTCGTCGGTTTCGTGATCTATTTCTGCTACGGGTTCAGGCACAGCCGGCTGCGGGGGAAGTGAGGTTTTCTGCATTGCAGGGCCTGCGGCCCTGCACCTGCCTTTGAAGCCAGAGCAACGGCAACAGCTGAGCTGAGGGTTTGGCGGGGGGGGGGGGGGGGGGGGGGGGGGGGGGGGGGGGGGGGGGGGGGGGGGG
>NZ_JBQEMR010000047.1:13641-26800 GCF_052045015.1 Stenotrophomonas sp. 22692 | reverse complement strand
CGCGGCATCCATGCCGCGGACACCCCCGCAACCGGACCCACCCCGCCTTCGACAGATTTCTGCTGCTGTTGGTGGGTGCCGACCGTTGGTCGGCACGGAGTCGGATCGATCGGAGGGTGCCTTTGTAGAGTCGAGCCGCGCTCCATGACCTGCGGGCGCCGATGATTTGAACGCATCGCCATGCGCGTGGAGCCGGCCGCTCGGCTCTCGAGAGGCTCCGCGCTCGACTGCTCTTTGCGTGGAAATCGAGACGATAGAGTCAGGCGCCGGTCGCCACCGGGCGGCTGCTGTCGCTCACCCAGCCGCTCCAGGAATCGGCATAGATGCGTGCGCCGCTCAGGCCCGCGCTTTCCATCGCCAGCAGCAGGTGGCAGGCGGTCACGCCGGAGCCGCACATCAGCACCACCTGCTGCGGATCACGGTTGCCGATCACGCCCTGCAGTTCGGCGCGCAGTTCCTGTGCATCCCGCAGGCGGCCGTCGGCAACGTTCAACGCAAACGGGCGGTTGACCGCGCCGGGTACATGGCCGGCAACCGGGTCCAGCGGCTCGACTTCGCCACGGAAGCGTTCGCCCGCGCGTGCGTCGACCAGCCAGCCCGGCGCGTGCTTCAGGCGTGCGCTGATTTCGTCGGCATTGGCAATCTGGGTGGTGTCGAAACGGCCCGGGTAAGCCGGCAGCGCGGTCACCTCATCCTGCCCCGTCGCCAAGGGGTGCCCTGCGGCCTGCCAGGCGGTGATACCACCATCGAGCACGGCGACCTTGCGGTGCCCGATCAGGCGCAGCAGCCACCACAGGCGCGAGGCGGCCATGCTGCCGTCACTGCCGTCGTAGACCACCACCTGGGTGTCGGGACCAATACCCCACTGGCCGAGCTTCGCGGCGAAGGCATCGCTGTCCGGCAGTGGATGACGGCCGTGGCCGCTGCGGGTCAGATCCGACAGATCCCGATTGAGGTCGGCATACACCGCGCCCGGAACGTGCCCCGCCAGATACTGGCCGCTACCCGCCTGCGGATCGGCCAGCGAGGACCGCGCATCGACCACGCGTACGGCGGTGCTGGCAGTGGCACGTGCATCGACGACACGTACGTCCTCACCCAATGCTGCCGCCAGGCTGGCGACATCGACAAGCGTGGTCCACGGCGGATCGATCGGCTTCATTGCACTTGCTCCAGGCGGCGACGCAGGTTGTAGAGAATGGCGGCGGTCGCGCCCCAGATACGCTGGCCGGGCCAGCCGTACTCAAGGACGTGGCGGATGCGGCCGCGGTGATTGATTTCGACCTGGCGCAGATTGTCTGCGGCCATCAGGTAGGCCAGCGGCACTTCGAACACTTCGGCCACTTCGCTGGGCTGCGGCACCGGCACGAAGTCCGGATCGACCACGGCCACCACCGGCGTGACCCGGTAGCCGGTGATCGTCACAAAGGGATCGAGATAGCCCAGCGCCTGCACCTGGCCGGGCGCCAGTGCGATTTCTTCCTGGCTCTCGCGCAGCGCGGCCGCCAGTGCGTCGCGGTCATCGGGTTCGGTGCGCCCGCCGGGGAAGCCGACCTGGCCACCATGCTGGCGCAGGGTTTCGGTGCGACGGGTAAGGATGACCTGTGCGCCATTGGCGCGCGGCACGATGCCGGCCAGTACGGCGGCTTCCACAGGTGGCCCCGGCGGCAGCAGGTCACTCAGTTCGCTGCGGTTCCAGCCGTCGCCGGCCGGCGGCTCGGCCAGTGGATGCAACGCCCGCATCAAGCGTTCGTGATCGGCCAGCGAGCCGCGCAGTGATTGCTGCAGCTGTTCACGCAGGGGTTGCACGCGATGCACGATGCGGCTGCGTTCCTCGTTGCTCATCGACGACCACCGTGCGATTTCATCGATGTGCCGCCCGCAGCCGGTGCATTGCCGGTCCGGATCCAGCGTGCACACTCCGATGCAGGGACTTGCGACAACACGCGCCGTTTCTTCCATTGTTTGCACCCGGCAACAGTAGCGCGATCGGGCTGAATTTGCGCGGGGTGCAGATGCGGTGCGTGGCACCGTCGCGCTCCGCGCAAACAAAAACGCGCCGGTGGAATCACCGGCGCGTTTCGTTTACGGCTTCGATTTACTTGACGCTGACCAGCTTGATCTCGAACTGCACAGCCACGTTCGGCGGGAACGGGGTGCGCGGGTCGGCACCGTAGGCCTGGTCCGGCGGCAGGGTGACTTCCCACTTCGAGCCTGCCGGCATCTGCAGCAGGGTCTCGCGCATGGCCTTCATTTCGACGTCGCTGACCTTGATCGACGGAATCTGCTGGGCCGGACGGGCTTCGGTCGGGCGCTGGCCGTACGGGAACGGACCGGCCACTTCCAGCTGCACGGTGCTGGCCTGGGTCGGCTTGGCGCCCTTGCCGGCTTCGATCACGCGGTACTGGACGCCGCTCGGCAGGGACTGCACGCCGGCCTTGGCCTTGTTCGCCGCGATGAACTGATCGCTCTTGGTCTTGTTTTCGGCAGCAGCCTTTTCGTACTCGGCCTTGGCAGCCTGGGCACGGCCCTGCTCGCGCTTCTGGAACGCTTCAACGGCCGGCTTCAGCTGGTCGGCGGTGATCGCCGGCTGCTTCTTGGCGTAGGCGTCCTGCAGACCCTTCACCACCGAGTTGATGTCCAGCTGCTCACCACGACCGGTCAGCTCCGCCAGGTTGTTGCCGTAGTCGTAACCGAAGTAGTAGCTCAGCTTGCCCTTTTCGGACGAGACGTCCTGGGCGAAGGCATTGCCCGTCAGGGCCAGGGCCGCGACGGCGACCGCGATAGAACGCAACTTCATCAAACAGTTCTCCAGGGGTGGTAACTCAGGGACGTTCTGCGCCGCCCTGAGGCGACGGGTTAGGATAACGGGCACAACGTGTAACCGCTACTCACGATGCAGGCTAAGACCCGTCTGCGTTGGCGGAGTTCAATCTCACTTTTTTTTAACGTTTCAGGAGTTTTCCCGTGGCCGATGCCCTGATCGCTGTCGCCGACGACGGCGCCATCCGCACCGTGACCGTCCAGCGCCCGGACAAGCTCAACGCCTTGAATGCCGCGACCCTGCAGGCGCTGGCCGAAGCGTTCAGCGCCGCCGCTGCCGACCCGGACGTGCGCGTGGTGGTGCTGACCGGTGCCGGTCCGAAGGCGTTCGTGGCCGGGGCCGACATCGCCGAGATGAACACACTCAGTGCGGTTCAGGGACGTGATTTCTCCCTGCTCGGCCAGGCCCTGATGCGCCAGATCGAGCGCATGCCCAAGCCGGTGATCGCGCGCGTGAACGGCTTCGCCCTGGGCGGCGGGCTGGAGCTGGCCATGGCCTGCCACCTGCGCATCGCTGCCGATACGGCCAAGGTCGGGCAGCCGGAGATCAATCTGGGCCTGATTCCCGGCTTCGGCGGCAGCCAGCGTCTGCTGCGCCTGTGCGGCCGCGCCGCCACCCTGGAGCTGTGCCTGCTGGGTGCACCGATCAACGCCGCGCGTGCGCTGGAACTGGGCATCGTCAACGAGGTGGTACCCGCCGACGCGCTGGACAACCGTGTGCAGGATGTCGCCCGCCAGTTGGCGCGCTCGGCGCCGCTGGCCCTGCGTGGCCTGCTGGATGCCGTGCACGTGGGTGGCGAATGCAGCCTGGAGGCAGGGCTGGAGTACGAAAGCGCGCAGTTCGGCCTGCTGTTCGCCACCGAGGACATGCGCGAAGGCACCGGCGCGTTCCTGCAGCGCCGACCGCCGGCGTTCCAGAACCGCTGACGCCATGGCATCCCGACCCAACCCCGCGCAGCTGTTCGCCCGGGTCCAGGCAGACGATCTCGATGGCGCCCTGCAGGCGGGCCTGATGGACTACATCGCCCGCGCCGGCGACGCGCAGCTGCTGCCCGGCCACCCGGATCTTCCGCAACGCCTGCACCAGGCCCAGCAGCAGCTGCACGCGGCATGGGCCGCACGCGAACGCTATCGCGCGCGCGCGGTGCGCCTGGCGCGCCGTGAGGCCGAGCGCGATGCACGCCGTACGCCGGCCCCGGCGCCGGACATGAAACCCGCCCTGCCCGCCGCAGCCGCCGCCATCCTCGCCCGGGCCAAGGCCCGCGCCAGCGGCAAGGAGCAGTAATGGCCACCCTGAAGAAGACCGCACGCGCCCCGGCGCGGCGTGGCGGCACGATGCCGCGCGCCGACGTGGTGGAAATGTTCACCCGCCTGCGCGAACTCAATCCACACCCGAAGACCGAACTGGAGTACAGCTCGCCGTTCGAGCTGCTGGTGGCGGTCGCGCTGTCCGCGCAGGCCACCGACGTCGGCGTCAACAAGGCCACGCGCCGTCTGTTCCCGGTCGCCAACACGCCGGCGAAGATCCTCGCACTCGGCGAGGACGGGCTGAAGCAGTACATCGCCACCATCGGCCTGTTCAACGCCAAGGCGAAGAACGTGATCGCCACCTGTGCGATCCTGCTGGAGAAGCACGGCGGTGAAGTGCCGCGCGATCGCGATGAACTGGAAGCGCTGCCAGGCGTTGGACGCAAGACCGCCAACGTCGTGCTCAACACTGCATTCGGCGAGCCGGTGATGGCGGTGGACACGCATATCTTCCGCGTATCCAACCGCACCGGCCTGGCGCCAGGCAGGAACGTGCGTGAAGTGGAAGACAAACTGGTGAAGGTGATTCCGGCCGAGTTCCTGCTCGACGCGCATCACTGGCTGATCCTGCACGGGCGTTATGTGTGCAAGGCGCGAAAGCCGGATTGCCCGGGCTGCGTGATCGCCGACCTGTGCCGGTTCAAGGAAAAGACCCTCGCAGAGTGACGACAGCATCCACGCATGGCGTGGATCTACTGCAACCGGGGCGCAATCCGGGCGTCATACGCAAGCGGTTTCAATGGCAGGCCATGCCGTGACGGGGCCTGCGGTGGATGTCTGCCGCGCGCGAACTGTCACATTTACGCAATCTTTACCTTCTAGCCTGCGCGCATCTTCCAACCTGCCTGCAAGGCTCCTCTCCATGAAACTGCATCACCAACTCCTGACGGTGGCCGTGGCTGCTGCGCTGTATGTGCCGGCTGCACACGCCGAAGTCGCCATCGACGTGATCGGCGGTTCGGAAATCACCTTCGAAGGCCTGGTCCAGGCCGACGGCAACTGGTTCGACAACGACCTGACCGACCTCAACGGTGGCGACGCCGGCAACGGCAAGAACAGCGAATTCGAACTGCGTCGCGCCGAGCTGGTGCTGAAGGGCAAGGGCCCGGGCAACGTGGAATGGGTGGTCGGCTATGATGCCAAGGCCGATAAGTTCCTCGACACCAACGTGAAGTACAAGCTGCTGGGCAACGCCAACCACTTCCTGCAGCTGGGCCAGTTCAAGCAGCCCAACAGCCTGGAAGAACTGTCCAGCACCAAGAACAACGATTTCATTTCCAAGGCAGCAGTCACCAATACCTATGCCATCGCCCGCCGCCTGGGTGGCGCGTACAGCTACGGCCAGGACAACTGGTCGGTGACCGCCAGCGCCTTCGGACGCGAGCTGACCCGCAACCTGGCCCACGGCAGCGGCTACGGCGCGCGTGGCACCTGGGCCCCGATCAATGAAAAGGGCCAGGTCCTGCACTTCGGTCTGAGCTACGTCAACTACGACGCCGACGCCGACACCCTGCGCGTGCGTGCGCGTCCGAATGCCGACCTCGCCACTGCCCGCCTGATCGACAGCGGCAACCTGACCGACACCGACCGGGTCAGCACCATCGGTGCCGAAGCGATGTACTTCCAGGGCCCGTTCAAGGCCCAGGCCGAGTACTACACCAGCAAGGCCAAGCGCTACGACCACGACAACTACACCAGCGACGGCTACTACATCAGCGGCGTGTGGAACGTCACCGGCGAGACCTGGAGCTACAAGGGCGGCACTCCGGGCACCGGCCTGCCGAACAACCCGGCCGGCGGCCAGTGGCAGCTGGGCGTGCGCTACGACCACATGGACCTCAATGACGGCAACCTCGCCGCCAACCCGGTCGCTGGTCGCCCGCCGATCGTCGATGGCGTGCTGGGCGGCAAGATGGACATCTGGACCGTGGGCGCCAACTGGTACCTGCGTTCCAACTTCAAGCTGATGCTCAACTACGTGATGGTCGACAGCAAGAAGTACAGCTCCACGGCGCGCGGTTTCGTCAACGACGATCCCAACATCCTGGAAGCCCGCGCGCAGTTCTTCTGGTAAGTCCAGCCGCCTGCGTTGAACCGCGAAGGCACGGCCCCGTCCGTGCCTTCGTCGTTGCAGCGGTGCCCGTGCCGCCCTGCCGGCGCAGCGGACGTGACACCCCTCATGACGCGTGTCACGTCCGCGTCATATGACAGACGCGGACATGTCACGCAACCGTTATGGAATGTGCACCGAAACGTCGGGCAACCGCCCTTCGACCACCACCCCAGGAGTCTCCCCGTGATCCACGCCTTCAAATCGCGCGCCGCTGTCGCCATCCTGGCTGCATCGTCCGTGTTCGCCGCCAACGCCGCCGACATCACCGGCGCGGGCGCATCGTTCATCTACCCGGTCATGTCCAAGTGGTCGGCCGACTACAGCGCTGCGACCCGCAACAAGGTCAACTACCAGTCGATCGGCTCCGGTGGTGGCATCGCCCAGATCAAGGCCAAGACGGTTGATTTCGGCTCCTCCGATGCTCCGCTGAAGCCGGAAGAACTGGCCGCCTCGGGCCTGGCGCAGTTCCCGTCGGTGATCGGTGGCGTGGTGCCGGTGGTGAACGTGGCCGGCATCGCCCCGGGCGCGCTGAAGCTGGACGGCGCCGTGCTGGCCAACATCTTCCTGGGCAAGATCAAGACCTGGAATGACCCGGCCATCGCCGCGCTGAATCCGGGCGTGACCCTGCCGAGCGCCAAGATCACCGTCGTGCATCGTTCGGACGGTTCGGGCACCACCTTCAACTTCGTCAACTACCTGTCCAAGGTCAGCCCGGAGTGGAAGAGCTCGGTCGGTGAAGGCACCTCGGTGCAGTGGCCGGCCGGCATCGGTGGCAAGGGCAACGAAGGCGTTGCAGCGTACGTGAAGCAGATCAAGGGCGGCATCGGCTATGTCGAACTGTCCTACGCGCTACAGAACAAGCTGTCGTACACCGCGATGAAGAATGCCGCCGGCAAGTTCGTGCAGCCGAGCGATGCGTCGTTCGCCGCTGCCGCCGCCAGCGCCGACTGGGCCAACGCCAAGGATTTCTACCTGGTCATGACCAATGCGCCGGGCGCTGAATCCTGGCCGATCACCGCCACCAACTTCATCCTGGTGCAGAAGACGCCGAAGAATGCTGCCAATGGCAAGGCCACCCAGGAGTTCTTCCGCTGGGTCTACAAGAACGGCGATGCCCAGGCCCGCCAACTGGACTACGTGCCGCTGCCGGACAGCCTGGTCCGCCAGATCGAAACCTACTGGACCCAGAACCTGAAGTAAGCGCGTTCCCCCGCAGGAACGGGATCGGCGGGTCCTCTCTCCCCCGCCGATCCCAACCCGGGCGCGAGATCCTCGAGATCTCGCGCTCTTCTTGTTTTTGGGGTGCACCAGGCTCTGTAGAGCCGAGCCCATGCTCGGTTGGGTGCTGGAGCGTGCAGACCAACGGTCCGCAGCTACCGAGGACAGGGAGCAGTCGAGTATGGCTCGACTCTACCCAGCGCCCAGGCCGTCATATCGATGCGCAGATCCGGGGTCTCAGGGCTCCTGCCAAGGGCCGGCCAACCCCGTGAAACCCTTGTCAGAACGTGATCCAGGACACCTCTGTCATGGTCGTAATACGGCTGTAACAAAAACATCATTTCATAGCCGCATCCGCCGACGTCGTCGGCTCTACCCCGCTATGGAGTGACCATGAAACTGCACTCGGCCGGCCTTGCCGCCCTTTCCCTGGCCATCGCCCTGGGCCTGTCGGCCTGCGGTGGCGACAAGCAGGCCGCGCAGCAGCCGGCTGCCGACGGTGCCGCGGCCCCGGCCGCTGCCGGTGCCAAGGTGACCGCCGAAGTGTCCGGTGCCGGCGCTTCCTTCATCTTCCCGCTGGTCTCCAAGTGGTCGGCTGACTACAACGCCAGCACCGGTGCCAAGATCAACTACCAGTCGATCGGCTCGGGCGGCGGTATCGCCCAGATCAAGGCCGGCACCGTCGACTTCGGTTCCTCCGACAAGCCGCTGAGCAGCGAAGAGCTGGCCCAGGCCGGCCTTGCGCAGTTCCCGTCCGCCATCGGCGGCGTGGTGCCGGTGGTCAACATCGAAGGCCTGGAAGCCGGCAAGCTGCGCCTGAGCGGCGCCCTGCTTGCCGACATCTTCCTGGGCAAGGTCAAGACCTGGAACGACCCGGCCATCGTCGCCGCCAACCCGGGCGTGAAGCTGCCGGACGGCAAGATCACCCTGGTCCATCGTTCGGACGGTTCGGGTACCACCTTCAACTTCTCCAACTACCTGTCCAAGGTCAGCCCGGAGTGGAAGAGCAAGGTTGGCGAGGGCACCTCGGTGCAGTGGCCGGACGGCGTCGGTGGCAAGGGCAACGAAGGCGTTGCTTCCTACGTGAAGCAGATCAAGGGCTCGATCGGCTACGTCGAACTGGCCTACGCGCTGCAGAACGGCATGCCGTACACCGCCATGCAGAACGCGGCCGGAAACTGGGTCGAGCCGAGCGCGGAAACCTTTGCCGCAGCGGCCGCGAGCGCCGACTGGGCCAGCGCCAAGGACTTCAACCTGGTCATCACCAACGCACCGGGCGAGCAGGCGTGGCCGATCACCGCCACCAACTTCATGCTGATGCAGAAGAAGCCGAAGGACGCCAAGCGCAACCAGGACACCCTGGCCTTCTTCAAGTGGGCCTTCGAGAACGGCCAGGCCCAGGCCAACGAGCTGCACTACGTGCCGCTGCCGGCCGAACTGGTCAAGCAGATCGAGGCCTACTGGGCGACCGACCTGAAGTGATGGACCCGACGGTGCCCGCCCCGCGCGGGCACCGCTTCTTCCACGCCATGCCGCCCCGCCCCTTCCTGGCCCTGCCGTCCCCATGAATGCCATCGCCCAGCCTGTAGCCGCCCCGTCCACGCGCGATGCGCGTGATGCCCGCAACGACAAACTGTTCCGATGGGTGCTGGTCGGCACCGTCATCTTCGTCCTGATCGCCCTGGCCTGCGCCGCGCTGTCGATGCTGTGGGGCGGCCGCCATGCCCTGCAAATGCAGGGCCTGAGCTTCTTCTTCTCCGCCGACTGGAATCCGGTCGAAAACAAGTTCGGCGCCCTCGCCCCGATCTACGGCACCCTGGTCACCGCCGTCATCGCGATGGTCATCGCCGTGCCGGTCAGCTTCGGCATCGCCTTCTTCCTCACCGAAGTCGCGCCGCGCTGGCTGCGTGGCCCGGTCGGTACCGCCATCGAACTGCTGGCCGGCATCCCCTCGATCATCTACGGCATGTGGGGCCTGTTCGTGCTGGTGCCAGTGATGACCGAGTACGTCACCCCGTTCCTCAACGAAACCCTGGGCGAATGGCCGATCATCGGCCCGATGTTCCAGGGCCCGCCGCTGGGCATCGGCATGCTTACCGCCGGTTTCGTGCTGGCCATCATGGTCATTCCGTTCATCTCCTCGGTGATGCGCGAAGTGTTCCTGACCGTGCCGACCCGCCTGAAGGAATCGGCCTACGCGCTGGGTTCCACCAAGTGGGAAGTGAGCTGGGACATCGTCCTGCCCTACACCCGCTCGGCGGTGATCGGCGGCATCTTCCTCGGCCTCGGCCGCGCTCTGGGCGAGACGATGGCGGTGGCATTCGTTATCGGCAACAGCGTGCGCCTGTCGCCGTCGCTGCTGGAACCGGGCACCACCATCGCCGCGCTGATCGCCAACGATTTCGGCGAAGCCACTGAAACCTACCGCTCGGCCCTGCTGCTGCTCGGCTTCGTCCTCTTCATCGTCACCTTCGTGGTGCTGGCCATTGCCCGACTGATGCTGATGCGCCTGTCCCGCAAGGAGGGCAACTGATGTCCACCACCGCTGATTCGCTGTACCTGCGCCGTCGCATCGGCAACGTCGTTGCGATCACTGCCTCCTGCGCCACCGCCCTGTTCGGCCTGTTCTTCCTGGGCTGGATCCTGTTCACTCTGGCCTCCAAGGGCATGGCTGGCATCAACTGGGATCTGTTCACCAAGATGACGCCGCCGCCGATGCAGGAAGGCGGCCTCGCCAACGCCTTCTTCGGCAGCGCGGTGATGTGCGCGATGGCGATCGGCATCGGCACCCCGCTGGGCGTGTTGGCCGGCACCTGGCTGGCCGAGTACGGCAACGCCCGCAAAGCCGGCACCGTGGTCCGCTTCGTCAACGACATCCTGCTGTCGGCGCCATCGATCGTGCTCGGCCTGTTCGTCTACACCCTGTACGTGATGCAGACCGGCGGCAACTTCTCGGCGTTCGCCGGTGCCCTGTCACTGGCCTTCATCGTGCTGCCGGTGGTGGTGCGTACCACCGACGAGATGCTGCGCCTGGTGCCCTCGCAGATGCGTGAGGCGGCCCTGTCGCTGGGTATCCCGCAGTGGAAGGTGATCGTGCAGGTGCTGTACCGCAGTGCATCGGCCGGCATCATCACCGGCATCCTGCTGGCGCTGGCCCGCATTTCCGGCGAGACCGCGCCGCTGCTGTTCACTGCCTTCGGCAACCAGTACTGGAACAACAACATCTTCCAGCCGATGGCCTCGGTGCCGGTGGTGATGAACCAGTTCGCCGGCAGCCCGTATGAATCCTGGCAGGTGCTGGCCTGGGCCGGTGCCCTGGTGCTGACTGTCTTCGTGTTGCTGGTCAGCCTTGCCGCCCGCGGCATCCTGCTGCGCAACCGTATCTCCCATGACTGACCTTTCCGTGGATAACGCCATGAACGACCTTTCCAACGCCGTGCCGATGCAGCGCATCGCCGTGCCGTCCTCGCACGAGAGCCTGCACACGCCGTCGCCGGTGAAGCTGGCTGCGCGTGGACTGGACTTCTACTACGACAAGTTCCACGCCCTGAAGGGCATCAACCTGGAGATTCCGGAAAAGCGCGTAACCGCGCTGATCGGTCCCTCCGGTTGCGGCAAGTCGACCCTGCTGCGCATCTTCAACCGCATCTACGCGCTGTACCCGAAGCTGGAAGCGCGCGGTGAAGTGCTGCTGGACGGCGAGAACATCCTGTCGCCGAAGTACCCGATGAACCGCCTGCGCAGCAAGGTCGGCATGGTGTTCCAGAAGCCGGTGCCGTTCCCGATGACCATCTTCGAGAACGTGGCCTACGGCATCCGCCACCACGAGAAGCTGAGCAAGGCCGACATGGCCGACCGTGTCGAGCAGGCGCTGCGCCAGGGCGCGCTGTGGGACGAAGTGAAGGACAAGCTGGGGCAGAGCGCGCTGGGCCTGTCCGGTGGCCAGCAGCAGCGTCTGTGCATCGCCCGTGCCGTGGCCCTGCGCCCGTCGGTGCTGCTGCTGGACGAGCCGACCTCGGCGCTGGATCCGATCTCGACCAGCCGCATCGAGCAGCTGGTGGAAGAGCTCAAGCACGAGTACACGATCGTGATCGTCACCCACAACATGCAGCAGGCCGCGCGCGTATCCGACTACACCGCCTTCATGTACCTGGGCGACCTGATCGAGCACGACCGCACCGAAGTGATCTTCTCGCAGCCGTCGCAGCGGCAGACCGAGGACTACATCACCGGTCGCTTCGGCTGATCGACGCTGTTCCTTCGCCACATGTTCCAGCCAGGCATGGCCTGGCTCTACCCGGATTGCAGACCATGAATCTTCCCAACGACCACATCGTCAAGAGCTACGACGAAGAGCAGCAGCGCCTGGTGGCCGAAATCGTGCGCATGGGCGAGATGGCCGTCGCCCAGCTCGAAGCGGCGATGGACGTGATCGAGAAGCGCGACGAGAACGCCGCCCATCGCATCATCGCCAACGACGAAGCGATCGATGCGCTTGAGCAGCAGATCAGCCACGACGTGATGCGCCTAGCGCTGCGTGGCCCGATGGCGCGCGACCTGCGCGAGATCCTCGCCGGCCTGCGCATTCCGGCCGACATCGAGCGCATTGGCGATTACGCCGCCAACGTCGCAAAGCGTTCCATCGCCCTGGGCAAGGTGCCGCCGCTGCCGCAGATCCAGGGCCTGCGCGCACTGGGCCGCCTGGCCGCGCAGCAGGTGCGCCGCGCCATTGCCGCCTACCGCGACAACGACGCCGACGCCGCGCTGGCACTGCGCGAGGACGATGCCCGCCTGGACGCGCAGTACACCGCGCTGTTCCGCGAGCTGCTGACCTACATGATGGAAGACCCACGCAACATCACCCCGTGCACGCACCTGTTGTTCATGGCCAAGAACCTGGAGCGCGTGGGTGACCACGCCACCAACATCGCCGAGAACGTGTGGTTCCTGGTGCACGGCGAGCAGCCGCTGCCGCCGCGCGAGAAGCGCGACGAAACCTCCAGCACCGGCCAGCCCTGACGCTGCACTGCAACACCGGAGTCGACTCCAAGGTGGCCGCTGTCCTGGTGACAGCGGCCTTCTTGTTTCTGGGCGTTCCACCCGCGTTGTGGGCGCCGGGCTTGCCCGGTGCGAACCTTCCGGATGCTTCTGTAACAAACCTCACGAAAATTTGAGGTCTTGGCGAGGATTCGTTGAGTAGGATCGCTGCACCATCGTTTCCACCGGCATCCCTGCCGGCCACCCGGGCACCCGCCCACACCACCCAGGAGCACGACCGATGAGCAGTTCCAACAAGACCCTGTCCCTGCTGACTGCTACCGCCCTGGCCGCCGGCCTGGGCATGACCGCCAGTGCCTCGGCGCTGAGCATGAGCGACCTGGCCCAGGGCTATCTGGTGGCCGGCCAGGCAGCCAAGGCCAGCACCGATGCCAAGGCAGCAGATACCAGGATGGCCGCCGACGCGACCAAGCACGCCGAAGGCAAATGTGGTGCCGACGGCAAGAGTGCCGAAGGCAAGTGCGGCGCCGACAAGGGCAAGGCCGCCGGTGCTGCGGCAGGCGCCAAGGCCAAGACCGGCGACAAGAAATCGGCCGAGGGCAAGTGCGGCGAAGGCAAGTGCGGTGCCAAGCACTGACGTCCGCGCCAGCGCCGTCCACCTGGGGGGGGGGGGGGGTGTGGGGGGGTTATCTTTTTTCC
>NZ_JBQEMR010000047.1:0-13631 GCF_052045015.1 Stenotrophomonas sp. 22692 | reverse complement strand
ACCCCCCCCCCCCCCTCTCCCCCTCTTCCTCTTTCCCCCCCAGGGTTGGGGCTGCGCAGGGCGCTGCTGCAGGATCTGCGCGATGCACCGGCGGGTGACTTCGATTTCCTCGAATGCGCGCCGGAGAACTGGATCCATGTCGGTGGCCCCGCTGGGGATGCGCTGGCCGAGCTCGCGCAGCGCCATCCGTTGAGCTGCCACGGTCTGTCGTTGTCACTGGGCGGCAGTGCGCCGTTGGATACGCAGCTGCTGGAACAGGTCGGCCAATTCCTGGAAATGCACCGCGTGCCGCTGTACAGCGAACATCTGAGCTACTGCAGCGACGACGGCCACCTGTACGACCTGCTGCCGATTCCGTTCACCGACGAAGCGGTGCGCCATACCGCCGCACGCATCGCCCGCGTGCAGGACCTGCTGGGTCGCCGCATCGCGGTGGAAAACGTGTCCTACTACCTGGCACCGGAGCCGGCAATGGACGAACTGGCCTTCACCAAGGCCGTGCTCGCCGAGGCCGACTGCGACCTGCTGCTGGACGTCAACAACGTCTATGTCAACGCCTGCAACCATGGTTACGACGCCGACGTCTTCATTGCCGGGCTGCCTGCAGAGCGCATCGTCTGCCTGCATGTGGCCGGGCACCTGGACGAGGCACCGGACCTGAAGATCGATACCCATGGCAGCGCGGTGATCGACCCGGTCTGGGAGCTGCTGGCGCGTACCTACGCGCGCATCGGCCCACGCCCCACCCTGCTCGAACGCGATTTCAATTTCCCGCCCTACGCCGAACTGCAGGGCGAACTGCAGACCATCCGCCGCCTGCAGGCCGCGCACGCCGGGGCTGTACATGGCTGACACCACCGACACCCTGCGCGCGCAGCAGCACGCGTTCACCGCTCACCTGCGCGATCCGCAGGGCGTACCACCACCGGCCGGTCTGGAGCCACGCCGGGTGGCGGTGTACCAACGGCTGCTGTTCGACAATCTGCTCGGCCTGTTGAGCAACGGCTTCCCGGTCTGCGTGCGCCTGCTCGGCGAACCGGCCTGGAGCGGACTGCTGCGCCAGTACTTCGCGACCCATCGCTGCCAGACGCCGCTGTTCACCGAACTGGCCGCCGAATTCGTGCAGTGGCTGCAGGCGCAGCCACAGCTGCCGCATCCGGCGTTGGCCGAACTTGCTCATTACGAGTGGGTGGAAACCGCGCTGTACCAGCTTCCTGCCGAGCCGCTGCCGGTGCCGGGTGACATCGACCCACTACGGGTTCCGCTGCGGCGCTCGCCGCTGGCATGGCCACTGCTGTATCAGTGGCCCGTGCACCGGCTCGGTGCCGAGGACGCACCGTCACAACCGCCAGCCGAACCGACCGGCCTGCTGGTCCGTCGCGAGGCCGATGGCGAGGTGCGCTTTGCCGTACTCAGCCCGCTGGCGGTGTACCTGCTGTCCAGCATCGGCGAACACCCCGGCCTGGATGGCCATGGCTACCTGCGGCACCTGGCCGCCGCGCACGGCCTGGCCGAGGACGCGCTGGCCGGACCCGGTGCTGCGCTGCTGCAGCAGTTCCTGCAGGCCGGCGTGATCGGCCCGCTCGCAGTCCCCGGCTGACGCCCCCTTTCCCCGGAGAACCGCCGATGAACCTCCCGACCCTGGCCACCGTGCGCGGCCAGCTGGACCGTCTCGCCCCCTGGCTGGCCCCGCTCGGCCTGCGCCTGCTGCTGGCCTGGGAATTCTTCGAATCCGGCCGCGAGAAGCTGCACGGCCAGAACTGGTTCGCCGACCTACAGGATACCTTCCCGTTCCCGTTCGACCAGCTGCCGGCCACCCTGAACTGGCAGCTCGCCACGTGGTTCGAACTGATCGGCGCGGCCTGCCTGCTGGTTGGCTTCGGCACCCGGTTTGCCGCGGCCAGCCTGCTGGTGCTGACCGTTGTAGCGACCTATGCGGTGCATTGGCCGATGGAGTGGAACTCGCTGGCCGACCTCGCCATGGGCTATGCGATCACTGACCAGGGCTTCGGCAACTTCAAGCTGCCGGTGCTGTTCATGGCGATGCTGCTGCCGCTGATCTTCACCGGCGCCGGCAGGCTGAGCGTGGATGCGTGGTTGACGCGGTGGCGGCCATCGGGCACGACGGCACGGCCCGCAGTCCGGTAGATGCCGGCCCTGGTCGGCGCGCACCGTGCCAACCAAGGTTGGCACTTACCGGAAGCCTGAGCGTGCGGTGCCCGGTAGGTGTCGACCTTGGTCGACACACGACCACGCAGGGAACCCAAGCACAGAAGGCTGGCCGGTCGCTCAGGGTCGCTCTGCTAGAATTCACGCATGACTGCCCCCACCCCCGCACCTGCCGCCGCTCCCGATTCCGCAGTACCCCAGGCGCAGCGCGCGATGTCACAACGCTTCCGCGGCTTCCTGCCGGTGGTGGTGGACGTGGAAACCGGCGGCTTCGACAGCCAGCGCAATGCGCTGCTGGAGATCGCTGCGGTGCCGATCGAGATGGACGAGAACGGCCTGCTCTACCCCGGCCAGACCGCCAGCGCCCACGTGGTGCCGGCCGAAGGCCTGGAGATCGACCCGAAGTCGCTGGAAGTGACCGGCATCATCCTCGACCACCCGTTCCGGCTGGCCAAGGAAGAGAAAGCCGCGCTGGACCACATCTTCACCCCGGTGCGTGCGGCGATGAAGAAATACGGCTGCCAGCGCGCGATCCTGGTCGGCCACAACGCCCATTTCGACCTCGGTTTCGTCAACGCGGCGGTTGCACGTACCGGTCACAAGCGCAATCCGTTCCATCCGTTCAGCGTGTTCGACACGGTGACCCTGGCCGGCATCGCCTACGGGCAGACCGTGCTGGCGCGTGCAGCCACGGCCGCCGGGCTGGGCTGGGACGCCAACGAGGCGCACAGCGCGGTGTATGACACCGAGCAGACCGCGCGGTTGTTCTGCACCATCGCCAACGCCTGGCCGCGGTGAAGCGGCCAACGGCGGAGCCCCTCGTGGCGTGAAGCGAATCATCCGTTGGGCCGGACGGGTGGACTGCGCAGGGGACGCTGCAAGTACGTCCATGTAAGCTCGGTCGCCGCTTGCTCGTGTGCGCTGTCCTGCGCACACGGCAAGACCGGGGTTGGGCATCCGGCCCAACCCGCCCGAGGCATGCCTCAGGCCCATGCGGCTCACGCCCCTGCGCAGCCCACCCGTCCGGCCACGGACACGTTGCTGGGTGCCACGGAAAGATCAGAAAAGCAGGAGCAACAGCGGATCGCTGCGCTCGTTGGGGCTGCCGACGACCTCTGTGGTGGGTACTCCTTTGGTGGGTGCCGACCATTGGTCGGCACCGCCGGTTGGTGCGGCACTCCAGTAGATCCACGCCATGCGTGGATGCGATCAACCAATGCTCGTGCGATCGCGGCCGTCGCTCTTGGCGCGGTACAGCGCGCGGTCTGCGCGCTGGTACAGCAGCGCCGGGGTGCGGTCGTCGGCGTCCAGCTCCACCAGCCCCGCGCTGAAGGTCACGCGCAGGCCGTCCACACCGGCCCAGTCGGGGTGGTCATGGAACAGGCCGCGCAGGCGTGCGCACAGCTGTGCGGCTTCCTCCAGGCGGGTGTCGTTGAGCAGCAGCGCGAACTCTTCGCCACCAGTCCGCGCGGGCAGGTCCGAGTCGCGGCTGGCGGCGGCGATCAGCCGCGCCACCTGCACCAGCACGGCATCGCCGATGCTGTGGCTGTGGCGGTCGTTGACGTCCTTGAAGTGGTCGATATCCAGCACCACCAGGCACAGCGGATGACCACTGCGCTGCGAACGCGCAAAGTCGCGGGCCAGCGTTTCATCGAAGGCACGGCGGTTGGCCAGGCCGGTCAGCGCATCTTCGCGGGCCTGCCGTTCGAAGGCCTCGGCCTGGCGTGCCAGGCGCTCGGCCAGTTCGGTCTTTTCCTGGTTCAGCGCCTGCAGGTGCACGGTCTTCGCCTGCAGGTCGAAGGTGGCCTCGTCCACCCGCCGCGCCAGGCGCAGGTTGCTGGCCTTCAGCTGCTGCAGCAGCAGGCGGTACAGCGCCACCAGCCCGGCCAGCAGCAACAGTCCACCCAACCCCTGCACGCTGCGTCGCTGCCACCAGAACGGCTCCACGGTGAAGCTCCATACCGCTTCCTGCTGGCCCCAGCTGCCACTCGGATGGGCAGCGGCCACGTGCAGGGTGTAATCGCCCGGCGGCAGGCCGACGAACTCCACGCTGCGCTGCGGGCCGCGTTCGACCCACCCCGCATCCAGGCCATCCAGCCGCGTGCGGTAGCGGATCCGGTCAGACATCAGGTAGCTCAGGCCGACATAGCTCACCGTCAAGCGACGGCCGCCGGGAATGTAGTTGCGGTCCGGGCCCTCCCAATGCACCGGTGCGCCATCCACCTGCACGCTTTCAATCGCTGCCGGCGGTGAAAGGCGCTCACGGAAACGCTGCAGGCGCTGCGGGTCGACGGTGCTCAGGCCACCGGCGGTGACCACCCAGAACGTGCCGTCCTGGCGCAGGATCGCCGATGGCCCGGAGCTGCCGTTGGCCTGCGCATTGGCCATGCCGTCGATCTCGTTGTAGCGCTCCACCATCACCCGGGGTGCGCGGCCATCGGCCACGGCGTTGAGGGTGGCCATGTCGGTGCGCAGTACACCGCGGTTGCTGCTGATCCACACATTGCCAAGGCGATCCGGCACCAGCTGGAACACCGCATCCACCGGCATGCCCTGCTCCAGCCCCACCCGCGCCAGCGTGCCGTTCCGCCAGCGGTACAGGCCGCGGTCGCTGCTGATCCACATCGCGTCGCCCAACTGATGGAAGCCGAACACGCTGCGGCCACCGCCCAGCGGCGCCAGGTCGATCGACTGCACGTGGTCGCCGCGCAGCACGCGGATTCCCTCGATGGTGCCGATCCACAGGTTGCCCTGATGATCGTGCTCAAGTGCGGTGATCAGGCCGCCGGGCATGGCCGGGACGTTCGATACCTGCACACGGTCACCGTCGATGCGGACCACGCCCTTCTGCGTGCCGGCCCAGACCACACCCTGCGGGTCCACGCTGATCGCGCGGATGTTGCCACCCGGCATGCCATCGGCGGCGGCATAGTTGTGCCGCAGCCGGCCGTCACGACCAAGACGGTAGACGCCATCGCCGAACGTTCCGACCCACAGGTCACCGTCCGGGCCCTGCGCCAGGCTGAGCACCGAAGGTGCCTTGCCGCCGCGGTTGTGCAGCGGCATCGCACGGAAGCGGCCATCGGCGGTCTGCAGATCGAGGCCGCTGGCACTGCCGACCCACAGCTGGCGGTCGCGGTCCTCGAACACGGTGCGCACATAATCACCACTGAGGCCATCGCGCTCGGTGTAGCTGCTGAACAGCGTTTCGCGCAGGCGGTACAGGCCGCCGTTGGCACCGACCCAGATGCTGCCCTCGGCATCCTCGCGCAGGCTGACCACGCGTCCACCCGGCAGGTTCAGGCCCGCCGGCAGCCGCTCCAGTCCATGCGAGGAGATCCGTAGCAGGCCCTGGTTCTCGGTGCCCAGCCACAGGTCTCCATGGCGGTCCTGCAGCATCGAGGTCAGGTGCAGCTGGCCCGGCAGGCGGTGCATCAGCACCAGCTGATCATCTTCCACGCGGTACAGGCGCTCGCCGGCGACGATCCACAGCGCGCCGTCCGGAGCGCGGTACGGCCACGACAGGCCACTGCCGGCGCCCAGCCCCCACGCCGCGGGCGCCCGCTTGAGCACGCCGTCGTTGTCGCGCAGCACCAGCCCGTCCAACGTACCGGCCCAGACCCGGTCCTGCGCATCGACCACCAGCTTGGTGAAGCTCATCGCCATCGGCAGGTCGGCGGCCGGCGCTTGGTAGACGATGCCGGTGTCCGGCGTCAGATAGCCGATGCCCTTGCCTTCATAGAGCAGCCACAGGCGGCCCTGGCTGTCCATCTGCATGGACTGGATCAGTACCTGCGGGGTATCGGCCTGGTGCTCCCAGACCCGCCACTGGCCATCGTTACCGCGGTGGCTGACGTTGCCGCGCGAATCACTGATCCACAGCCCGCCCTGACGGTCGACGAACAGCGCACCGATGCCGTTGTCGCGCAGGCCCGGGCGGGTGCTGCGGTCGAACACGGTGAAATCGAGGCCGTTGTATCGCACCAGGCCTTCCCAGGTGGCGAACCACAGGTGGCCTTCGGGGGTCTGCGCGATGTCGCGCAGCGAGTTGTGTGGCAGGCCGTTGCGCGACGTCCATACATCGATGGCGTAATCGCGCAGCGGCGGTGCCCCCTCCTGCGCAGCCACCGGCAGTGACAGGGCCAGCAGCAGCCACAGCAGGCCCTGTCGCAGCCATCGACCGATACCTGATCCGCAGCGCTCCGCCCAGCGCCCGATGTCCCCCTGTCCGGCCATCAGTGCAGCGGCGGCGGCCAGGCAGGGCTGCCGGGCCTGGCAGCATGCGGGAGCTGCCAGGCAGCGCTGAACGGCATGCCGGCGGGAACGGGCTGGCTCATCGGGGGGAAACTGGGAAGATGCGCAGATGATAGGCCAAACCCGGCCCACGGCGTCACCATCGCCAGCCGCGAAGACTCAGCCCGCGCGCCCCGGCGGCGTTACCTGTGCACTGGCCGGCCACTGCACTACCGCCTCCAGCCCGCCTTCGGCGCGGTTGCGCAGCCACAGCCTCGCGCCATCCTTCTCGGCCAGAGCGCGGGCGATGGTCAAGCCCAGACCGGCGCCGCCGGTTTCGCGCGAACGCGAGGTCTCCACCCGCACGAACGGGTCGAACACGGCTTCCAGTTGATCTTCGGCCAGGCCGGGGCCGTCGTCGGCCACCACCACGGTGATCGCGCCGCCACTGCGCTCGACCCGTACCCTCACCCGGTAGGCGTACATCACCGCGTTGTCCACCAGGTTGGAAAACAGCCGGTGCATGGCCAGCGGACGCAACATCAACACCGCACCGCTGCCCCCTTCGAAGACGACATCACCGCCACCCTCGGCGGTGTCTTCAACGATGCTCTCCAGCAGCGAATCCAGGTCCAGTGCGGCACGCTGCTCGGCGCTCTCAGCGCTGCGCGCCAGCTCCAGGCCTTCGCGCACCAACGCCTGCATCGCGGCCAGATCGCCGATCAGGCGCTCGCGCAGTACCTCGTCGCTGACGTTCTCCAGGCGCAGGCGCAGGCGGGTCAGCGGGGTCTGCAGGTCATGGGTGATCGCCGCCAGCATCTGCGTGCGCTCAGCCAGGTGCCGCTGCAGGCGATGCTGCATGGCATTGAAGGCTTCGGCAGCACGCTGCACCTCGCGCGGCCCGCGCAGCGGCAGGGGATCGCGCTGCAGGTCGTCGCCCAGGTCTTCGGCGGCGGCCGCCAGCTCCTGCAACGGCGCGCTGGCGATGCGCGCGACGATGTAGGCCAGCACCGCGATCGCCAGCACCAGCAGCGTCAGGAACCACGGATCAACGGCGAGGATGCCGTTGTGCGCCACCGCCGGCGAATCCAGCGCCAGCTTCAGCAACGTGCCGTCGTTGAGGGTCACGTCGACCGCACGGCACTTGGGCGGGATGAATGCCGGATCACGCTCGCGCGGGTGCTTGCGATGCCCGGGCGGCGGCGGCGGCAACAGGTCCTGCAGCTTGGGAATGCAGGAGCGGAACGAAGCGAAGTGCACATGCGCGCGAGCGACCGGCCCCGGCCGGTCATCCAGGACTTCCATCAACGCCGTGTCGGCCCGCCCCAGGCGCGCGCCGGGTTGCAGCGCGCGGACGCTCGGCCCACCGATTTCGAGCAGGCGCTCACGCAGCTCGGGATTGCCGTCGAGCAGGTTGACGTAGCCCTGCAGGCGGTCGGCGATGCGGTTCAGGTTCTGCCGCTCGAACTCCTGCTGGCGCTTGGAGGTGGCCAGCATGGTCGCGCCGATCGCGGCCACGCTCATGCCCAGCAGCAGGATCACGAACAACCGCCCGACCATCGAGGACAGGAAATGGCGCAGGCGCTTCATCGCGGCTTATTCCAGGTTCACCGAGGAGGCCAGTACATAGCCTTCGTTGCGTACGGTCTTGATCAGCCCGTCCGGGCCACCATCGTCGCCCAGCTTGTTGCGCAGGCGGCTGACCTGCAGGTCGATCGCGCGATCCTGTGCCTCGTAGTTGCGGCCACTGCTGAGCGCGACCAGCTGCTCGCGCGACAGCACCTTGTTGGCATGGGCGATGAACACCCGCAGCAGGCGGAACTCGGCGCCGGACAGCACCACCACGCGATCGTCCGGGTCCACCAGGTGGCGATGCTCCAGATCGAACACCCACCGCGAGAAGCGCGCACGGCGCACCGCCAGCGGCTCCAGGTTGGCTGGCAGCGCCTCGGTCCGGCGCAGCACGTTGCGGATGCGCGCCAGCAGCTCGCGCGGTTCGAACGGCTTGGCAAGATAGTCGTCGGCGCCCATTTCCAGGCCCAGCACGCGATCGATCGGCTCGGCGCGTGCGGTCAGCATGATCACCGGCGTGTTCGAGCGTGCGCGCAGGTCGCGGCACAGGGTCAGGCCATCCTCACGCGGCAGGTTGAGGTCGAGCACGATCAGGTCCACGTGCTCGCGGTCCAGCAACTGGCGCATGGCGGTGCCGTCGGCAGCCGTGCTCACCTGGTAGCCGGCACGGCCGAGCTGTTCGGCCAGCAGGGTGCGGATGTCGTTGTCGTCGTCGACGATCAGCAGTCGGTGCATCGTGTTTTCAGTCTCCATGTCGCGATCATCCCGTGTCGGCAGCTGAACCGCATCCGGGGCAATGCGTACCAGTGTATCCACCCGTGGGCGGGATACCTGTGGTTACGCGTATTCACCGACAGTGTTACATAGAGACATACCCCGAGGATTGAGCCGCCCATCGCCCGGTCTTCACAATGCCCACCAACGCCGCCGCCGCGGCCCCGAGAGTGAAGCCACGACGTGACGTTCCGCCTGCTGCCCGCGACCCGCCGGGGTCGCCTGATACTGATCGCCCTGCTTGCCCTTGCCGTCGCCGCAGCCGCCTGGTGGCTGCTGCGCAAGCCCGCCGCCCCGGCGGTGGCGACCACGCCCGTCAGCCGTGGTGACATCGAGCAGACGGTGGAGGCCACCGGTGTGATCGACGCCTACAAGCTGGTCAGCGTGGGTGCCCAGGCCTCGGGCCAGATCAAGTCGCTGAAGGTGCAGCTGGGCGACACCGTGAAGGAAGGCGATCTGATCGCCGAGATCGACGCCACCACCCAGCAGAACCAGGTGCTCAACGCGCAGGCCTCGCTGGACCAGGTCACCGCCCAGCGTGCCGTGCAGCAGGCCACCCTGCGCCAGGCCGAACTGGAGTTCGCGCGCCAGCAGCAGATGCTCGCCGCCGAAGCCACCTCGCGCCAGGAATACGATGCCGCCGAGGCACAGCTGAAGACCGCCCGCGCCCAGCTGCAGTCCTACGAGGCGCAGATCAAGGGCCGCGAAACAGAACTGGGCACCGCCCGCGCCAACCTGGCCTACACCCGCATCACCGCGCCGATGGACGGCACCGTGGTGGCGGTGGTGGCGGAGGAAGGCCGCACCGTGAACGCCAACCAGACCGCACCGACCATCGTGATGCTGGCGCGGCTGGACGTGGTCACCGTCAATGCCGAGATCTCCGAGGCCGACGTGGTCAAGATCAAGCCCGGCATGCCGGTGTACTTCACCACGCTGGGTGACCCGGACCGCAAGTACCACGCCACGCTGCGCCAGATCAATCCGGCGCCGGCCTCGATCGCCAACGAAAGCTCCTCCAGCTCCAGCAGTTCGTCCAGTTCCAGTTCCAGCAGCGCGGTCTACTACAACGCGCTGTTCGACGTGGAGAATCCGGACGGCACGTTGCGCATCGACATGACCGCGCAGGTCTCGGTACTGCTCAAGCAGGCCAAGGGCGTGCTGATGGTGCCGGCGGTGGCGCTGGGGCCGAAGCGCCGTGGCGACGAGCGCATGGTGCGGGTGCTGGACGACAAGGGCCAGCCGCAGCCGCGCAAGGTCACGGTGGGCATCAACAATGGCGCCTCCGCCGAGATCCTGTCCGGGTTGAAGGAAGGCGAGCGCGTGGTGGTCGGCGAAGCCAGCGCCGCCGGTGCCGGTGCCGGTGGCGGGAACCGAGGCGGCATGCAGATGCGGGTCGGCGGCCCGGGCATGGGGCCGCGCCGATGAGCACGACGGCGCCGCTGCTGCGCCTGCGCGACCTGCGACGCGAGTTCCCGGCCGGTGATGATGTGATCGCCGTGCTGCGCGACGTCAATCTCGACATCCATGCTGGCGAGATGGTGGCCATCGTCGGCCAGTCCGGCTCGGGCAAGTCGACACTGATGAACATCCTCGGCTGCCTCGACCGCCCCACCCGCGGCAGCTACCAGGTGGCCGGCCGCGAGACCGGAAAGATGGCGCCGGACGAACTGGCCGAACTGCGCCGCGAATATTTCGGTTTCATCTTCCAGCGCTATCACCTGCTCGGCGACCTCGACGCGCGCGGCAATGTGGAAGTGCCGGCGGTGTACGCCGGCAGCCCGGGCGCAGTGCGCAATGCGCGTGCCGAGCAGCTGCTGCAACGCCTGGGCCTGGGCGACCGCATGCATCACAAGCCTGGCCAGCTGTCAGGTGGCCAGCAGCAGCGCGTGTCGATCGCACGCGCGCTGATGAACGGCGGCGAGGTGATCCTGGCCGACGAACCCACAGGCGCGCTCGATACGAAATCCGGTGAGGAAGTGATGGCGATCCTCGGCGAACTGCATGCCGAAGGCCACACCATCATCATCGTCACCCACGACATGAGCGTGGCCCAGCACGCACAGCGCATCATCGAGATCCGCGACGGCGAGATCATCGCCGACCGCGCCAACCCGAATGCGCCGGCCTACCGTGCGCAGCGCGAAGCCAGTACCGGGGCCGCCCACGGCAACAGCTGGCGGGCGGCCCGCGACCGCTTCACCGAAGCGTTCCGCATGGCGCTGCTGGCGATGAACGCCCATCGGCTGCGGACCTTCCTGACCATGCTCGGCATCATCATCGGCATCGCCTCGGTAGTGTCGGTGGTGGCGCTGGGCAACGGCTCGCAGCAGCAGATCCTGCAGAACATCAGCGCGCTCGGCACCAACACCATCGACGTCTATCCAGGCCGTGGTTTCGGCGACATGCGCTCGGCGCGGGTACAGACGCTCAAGGCCAGCGATGCCGATGCACTGGCAAAGCAGAGCTACGTGGACAGCGCCACGCCCAGCGTGTCGACCTCGGTCACCGCGCGTTACCGCAACCAGTCGTCCACCGCCCAGGTCAGCGGCGTCGGCGAACAGTTCTTCCGGGTCAAGGGCGTGACCCTGCTCAGTGGCAGCTTCTTCGACAGTGATGCAGTGAAGGGCCTCGGCCAGGTGGCGGTGATCGACGAGAACACCCAGACCCAGTTCTTCCCCGATGTCGACCCGGTCGGCCAGGTGATCCTGCTCGGCAACGTGCCAGCACGCGTGGTCGGCGTGGCCAAGCGCCAGAGTTTCGGTTTCGGCGGCAGCACCAGCCTCAGCGTGTGGGTGCCGTACACCACGGTGATGTCGCGCATGCTCGGCCAGAGCCACGTCTCCAGCATCACCGTGCGCGTGGACGACGACACGCCGATGGATGCGGCGCAGGAAGCGATCACCCGCTTGCTGACGATGCGCCATGGCACCGAGGATTTCTTCCTCAGCAACAGCGCCGAGATCCGCCAGACCATCGAACAGACCACGCGCACGATGACGCTGCTGATCGGCGCGATCGCCGCCATCGCGCTGCTGGTCGGTGGCATCGGCGTGATGAACATCATGCTGGTGTCGGTCACCGAGCGTACGCGTGAGATCGGCGTGCGCATGGCCGTGGGTGCGCGGCAGAGTGATATCCGCCAACAGTTCCTGATCGAAGCGGTGCTGGTGTGCCTGCTCGGCGGCGTGCTCGGCATCGGCCTGGCGCTGCTGCTGGGCTCGATGATCGGCCGCTTCGCCAGCGATTTCCAGGTGCTGTTCTCCACCGCCTCGATCGTTGCCGCGTTCGCCTGCTCGACCTTGATCGGCGTGGCGTTCGGCTTCCTGCCCGCACGCAACGCCGCGCAACTCGATCCGGTGGAGGCCCTGGCCCGCGAATGAAGAAGATGATCCGACTGCCCTTCCCTGCTCCCTCGCGCCTGCTGCTGGTGGGCGCTGTTCTGCTCGCCCTCTCAGGCTGTGCATCGGTGGGCCGCTACCCGGTGCAGGCCCCCGACGTGGCGGCCAGCTACGGGCGTGGCGATGCCACCCTCAACGCACCGGCCGACGACCCGCGCAGCAGCCTGGATACACCCGGCCGCGACATCCGCCAGGACACCTGGTGGACCGGCTTCGGCGATGAACGACTGGACCGTCTGGTGGCGCAGGCGCTGGCCGCCAACAGCGATCTGGCCGCCGCCGGTCTGGCCGTGCAGCGTTCGCGCCTGCAGGCTGGCCTGGCCAGCAACGCGCTGTGGCCGCAGCCTTCGTCTTCCGGGGTCAGTGGCAGCGCCAGCCGCGCCACCGACCAGGCTGATGACTGGCGTCGCAGCTATTCCACCGGCGTTTCGCTGGGCTGGGAGGTCGATCTGTGGGGCCGCCTGCGCACCCAGCGCGACATCGCCCGCTGGGAAGCCGAGGCCAGCGAGGAAGACCGGCAGAACACCGCGCTGCTGGTGATCGGCGACACCATCACCCAGTACTGGAACCTGGCCTATCTCAACCAGTCGATCGCCACCGGCCAGGCCAACCTGGAGCGGCTGGAACGTACCCGCGAACTGGTCCAGGCCCGCTTCGACGCCGGTGCGGTATCGCGCCTGGAAGTACGCCAGGCACTGCAGAACCTGCAGTCGCAACGTTCCGCACAGAGCGCGCTGGAACAGCAGCGGGTGGAAGTGCGCAATGCGCTGACCGTGCTGCTGGACGGCACGCCGTGGCCACAGCAGGACGAACCGCAGGACCTGCTGGCCGCACGCAGCCCCGGGATCAACGAAGGCCTGCCGACCGACCTGCTCGGCCGCCGTCCCGACCTGCGCGCAGCCGAACTGCGCCTGCGCAACAGCCTGAAGACCATCAAGGTGACCGCCACCCACTACTACCCGGCGCTGAGCCTGACCGGCAGCCTCGGCTCCAGTGCGACCTCGCTGGGTGATGTGCTGCGCAACCCGGTGGCCACCCTGGGTGCGGGCCTGTCATTGCCGTTCCTCAATCTGCAGCGCGCGCAGCTGGATACCGACATCGCCGGCACCGGCTACCAGATCGCCGCGACCAATTTCCGCAAGACGCTGTACACCGCGCTCTCGGAAGTGGACAACGCACTGTCGGCACGCGAGCAGCTGGCGCGCCAGGTGGCGGCCTCGCAGGCTTCGTATGACGAAGCGGTGGAAGTGGAGCGCGCGCAGGAAGTGCGCTACCGCGTGGGTGCCACCGACCTGCGCACCTGGCTGGAAGCGCAGCAGACCCGGCGTGATGCCGAGCTGTCGTTGGCGCGCGTGCGCCAGGGCCAGCTGAACAACGACGTGACCCTGTTCAAGGCGCTGGGCGGCAGCGCGGGCTGAGGCCCGTCCTGGGGGGGGGGGGGGGGGGGGGGGGGGGGGGGGGGGGGGGGGGGGGGGGGGGGGG
>NZ_JBQEMR010000046.1:0-28069 GCF_052045015.1 Stenotrophomonas sp. 22692 | reverse complement strand
CCCCCCCTCCCCCCCCCCCCCCCCCCCCCCCCCCCCCCCCCCCCCCCCCCCCCCCGGCCCAATCGCATGAAACGTATTCCGCGACCAAGCCACGAGGGGCTGCGCCGTTGGCTGGAACCTACGGCCACCAGCCGTGCCCGAACCGGGCAAAATGATCGGCCGCGCGCTCGAATGGATTCCGCGCACTCACCCCGCCACACAGCAGGTACACCGGCAGGTACAGCGGCCCCAGCACCATGTACTGGTAGACGTGCGCGCGTTCGTGGTCGTCCAGCCGGATCAGCGGCTCCACGCCCCACCCCGCCTGATGCGCATAGGTCCGGCACGAAATGCCCAGATCATGACCGGTATGCAGGATCACATTGCCCAGCGTGATCGCCCCACCCGGCCCCCACGGCCAGCGGTCGAACACCAACGCACAGTCACGGCCGCTCCAGCGCAATGTCGCGCCGCCGAGCATGCCGGCCAGGCCGCCGATCAGGCCGATCAGGGAATTGGGTGACGTCCACACCGCGCCCAGTACCTGCAGCGCGCGCAGCCAGATCGGCCAGGGCTCAGGGGCAGTCTTCAATCGGCCTCGTTCGGCATCAGCAGCCACAGGATCAGGTAGACCAGGATGCCAGGGAAGGCCGCCGAGCCGATCGAGACCAGCACGAACACGATCCGCACCAGCGTGGGGTTCCAGCCGAAGCGGTGGGCGATGCCGCCCATCACGCCGGCAATCATGCGGTCGTTCAACGAACGCGACAGCGTGCGCGGCGTGGTGTTCATGGCGGTTCTCCTGGGCTGCGGGAAAAAGCAGTCGAGCATGGCTCGACTCTACACCGCCCCCATGTCTACGGCGTGCGGTGGCGCAGGGCCTGCAGGCGTGCGCCGAACCAGGCGGCTGCGGTCTGTTCAGGCTGTCCCGGGCACTGGATGCGGTAGGGCTTGCCACTCATGCTGCTCTGGCTGGCAGCGCGCTCGATGAACTGCTCGGCGCTGTCCACCATGTCCTTCTTCAGCAGGTAGTCGTACTTGCGCTGCAGGTGCGCACGCGCATCACTGCCATCGTGCCAGCTGCCATTGCGCTGGAAGCGGCATTGGGAGCCGTCCAGGCTGGCGATCAGCTGGGCGATCTCCCGCCGTGCATCCGCACTGGGTGCGGCGTGGGCAAGCGGCGCTGCCAGCAGTGCCGCAAGAATCAACAGAATCCGGTACGTCATCATCCCCCCAGGTCAGTCGAGCATGGCTCGACTCTACAGGTCACGCGCCTTCAACCAGCCATCGATCGTGGCCGGCACTTCGCGCTGCGCACGGCCGGAAACGTAGATGCCAATATGCCCACCGCGGAAACTGGACTCGGTGTAGTCGTCCGTGCCCAAGCGCCCACGCATCGCGCGCGAGGCGTCCGGCGGTACCAGATGGTCCTGCTCGGCGTAGATGTTCAGCACCGGCAGGGTCACCTGCGACAGATCCACCGCCTCCTCGCCGATCCGCACCGTGCCGTTCATCAATCCGTTGCCCTGGTAGAACTGCTTGATGAAGTCGCGGAACGCCTCGCCCGCCAGGTCCGGCGAGTCGAAGATCCACTTCTCCATGCGCAGGAAGTCCTCCAGCGCGGCCTTGTCATCGAGGATGTCGAGCAGGCCCACGTACTTCTGCACGTTCAAGCGGAACGGCTTGAGCATCAGGTAACTGGCATTCATCAGGTCGGCCGGGATGTTGCCCAGCGTGTCGACCAGCAGGTCCACGTCCACCTGCCGCGCCCAATGCGAGAGCATGTTGTCGTCCGTCTGGAAATCGACCGGGGTGACCATGGTGATCAGCTTGCCCAGCTTCTGCCGGCGCAACGCGGCGTAGCAGAGTGCGAACACGCCGCCCTGGCAGATACCCAGCAGGTCGACCGGGCCACCACTGCGCGCACGCAACGCATCGACGGCGCCATCGATGTAGCGCAGCAGGTAGTCCTCCAGGGTCTGGAAGCGCTCCGAGCGATCCGGGTAGCCCCAGTCCAGCACGTACACGTCCTGGCCCAGCGCCAGCAGCTTCTGCACCAGCGAACGGTCGGCCTGCAGGTCGACCATGTACGGCCGGTTGACCAGCGCGTAGACGATCAGCAGCGGCGTACGCCGGGTCGGTGACTGTTCGCCGACGAAGCGGTACAGCACCACCTTGCCGTCGCGCCAGACTTCCTCACGCGCGGTCACGCCATAGTCCACGTCTTCCACCTGCGGCAGCAGCTTCAGCCCTTCCATCAGCTTGCGCTGCATGGCCAGGGTTTCCTGCATCAGGTCATCGGCGTTGAAGCCCAGCGGCCCCTTCATCGGTCACGCGTCCGAGTGGAAGTGCGAGGTGCGGCCTTTTTCGCTGACGCCTTTTTCGCAGCCGCCTTCTTTGCCGGCGCGGCCTTCTTCGCGGCCTTGCGTACGACCGGCTTCACCTTCGCCGGCGCCGGCTGCGCCACTGGGTCCACCTCGGCAGTTCCAGCCAGCACCGCCACCTGTGCCTGCAGGCGGCGCAGGCTGCGCTCCAGCTCGGCGATACGGCGGTGTGCGGCATCCATCTCGCTGCGGGTCGGCAGGCCGATGCGTTCACTCATCTGTTCCACCTCACGCTGCAGGCCGGCGCGCAGGCGCATCTGTGCGTTGCCCAGCGAGGCATATACCTGCTGGAACGGCTCGGACATGGCGACCTTGGCGTAGGCCTCTTCGGCCACTTCGATCCACAGGTCGAACATCGCGCGGGCGCTGGTCAGCTGGCTGCCCGGCTGTTCGTGCTCGGCCAGGCGCTGCTCGAACAACGCAAAGGCCTCGTCCAGTGCCCGCTTGATCAGGTCGACATAGGCGCGCGAATGCTGCTGGTATTCTTCCTGTGCGCGCAGCAGTGCCTGCCAGCGCGCCTGGTGTTCGCGGCCCGGGCCGAATGCCGGGCTCTGCAGCCACGGGCCAGCCTGCAGCTGGAACTGCTGCAGCCATGCGGCGAATTCGGGCACGGCGGCGCCGGCGTGGGTGCTGCCACGGGCCCCCTGCAGCATCCACTGCAGCATGCCGTCGCCCTGCCCCTGCACCGCCTCGCGCCAGGCCTGGGCCACGTCCGCGCTGCTGGCGTCGCGGCCGGCGAAACGCGCGGCCACTTCCTGCATGGTGCCGTACCAGCTGCCCGCCTGTTCGCGGAACCGGCGCACGGCATCTCCCGGTGCGCCCTGCCCCTGTTCGGGCAACAGCTGGCCCCACCAGTCGAACAACCGCTGCCAGCTGCCGGGGTCGTCACCGGCCGGCGCACCGGGCGTGCTCGCATGGCGCAGGGCATCGCCCCAGGCGCCGAAGTACTGCCGCGCCAGGGCTTCGAAATCGCTGCTGCCGGCGTCATGGGCCGAGCTGGTCATCACAGGCCTCCGCAGGGCTGGCTCATGGCTTGGGAATGCGCAGGGTCTTGCTGATCATCAGCGACCCGGACAGGGCGAACAGCAGCACCATCGGGTGCAGCTGCCACGGACCGATCTGCCACTGGCCGAACCAGAGGTCCTGGCCGATGGCATCGGTACCGGCGGCGATCGCCAGCACGATCACCAGCACCAGGCTGGTCGGGATCGGAGTGCCCTCGAAAAACCTGACCTTGCCCTCGTCGCCGGCCAGCGCCTCGGCGGTGACGTTGTAGCGCGCCAGGCGGCTGACGCCGCAGCAGACGAAGTAGCTCAGCACCAGCCAGTCCCAGCCGCCCTGCATGCCGCAGGCATAGGCCAGCGCCGCCGGCGCCACGCCGAAGGAGATCACGTCGGACAGCGAGTCCAGCTCGCGACCCAGGGTAGAGCTGGACTTGCGCCAGCGCGCGATGCGCCCGTCGAGCGCATCGAAGATGAAAGCCAGCGGGATCAACGCCATGCCGAACAGCAGGTAGCCGCGCTCGCCGTCCTGCAGGAAGCGCATCGCGGCAAAGACCGCACCGGTGCCGCAGAAAGCATTGGCCAGGGTGAACCAGTCGGCCAGCTGGAATTCGCGCAGCATCGAGAAGTGACGTTTCATGGGGTCTCACGGAGCATCAAGGCCCACAGGTTACCGCGAGCGCCGCCACTGGCGACAGCGCTGGCAGGACCCAGCCTTCACCGCTCCCTCACCTGCCCTCACCAGCGGTGAATTTTTCGCCACCCATCTTGACAGCCTAGGGGGGTGGCGCCTGTCGCGGCTTATCCACAAAGTTGCCCACGCGTAATCCACACCCCCTGTGGACAACCAGATCTCACCGACTGCGACGTTGGACATTTCCTCATCACCCTGCATCGGGGTTTCCCTACTTCCCAAGCCACAAGGTCGGCGCTATGGTCACCGGCGGACCCGCCGCCGCCACGTCCGAAACTCTGTAATGGACGATGATGATGCTGGATGCTCCCACCCTGGCCGCACAACTGCGGCAGCCCCATGGCGAGGCCGCGTTGGCGGTCGCCGTCTCGATGAACCGCAGCAACGGCGCACTCAACCTGGCCGCGATCGGACTGCTGGCCGTCGGCGCCGGTGAACAGGTCCTGGAGGTCGGCCCGGGCAATGCGGCCTTCGCGCCGCTGATGCTGCAGGCCACCGGCAGCCACTATCTGGGCATCGAGCTGTCCACCGCCATGGTCGAGGCCGGCAACCAGCGGCTGGCCAGCGCCGGGTTGGCCGAGCGTGCGGCGATGCGGCACGGCGACGCCCATGCGCTGCCGGTCGCCGATGCCGCGATGGATGCCGCGCTGGCGGTCAACACCCTGTACTTCTGGCCGAACCTGGCCCCGGTGCTGGACGAACTGGCGCGGGTACTGCGCCGGGGCGGCCGCCTGTGCCTGGCCTTTGGCGACGCCAGCTTCATGCGCAGCCTGGCATTCGCTGCCGACTTCCAACTGCATGAGCTGGATGTGGTGGAGCTCGCACTGCGGGTATCGGGCTTCCGTGTCTCGGCCTGGCGCAGCCACCGGGAATCCGCGGCCGGCAATGACGGCCAGACCCGCGAAAAGCACTTCCACCTGCTGTTGGCACAGCGGCGCTGAAGCTGCCCGCCTGACCGAGTGGTAGAGCCGGCCCCTGGCCGACTGCCCCGGCCATTCCGGATTGCCGGCAAGCGGCCGGCACTACCCAGCCTGCACCCGCCTCCAGCGAGCAAAACAGAGCACCTGCATCACCAGCATGGCCAGCAACCCCAGCGGCCACGCCCACCACAGCCCGGCCAGTCCGTGCCGGGACTGCAGCCACATCGCCAGTGGCAGCTCCAGCAGCAATACGGCCGCCATGCCCAGCAACGCCGGCAACAACACCGTGCCACCGCCTCGCATCACTCCGACCAGCACCGCACTGCCTCCCATCGCCAGCACGCCCCACACCACGGTGCGCAATTGCTGCGTGGCCAGTTCGCGCACGTCGGTCGCCGCCAGGATCAGGCCAGTCAACCAGGGCGCCAGCGCCACAACCAGCATCACCACCCCGCTCAGTATCGCCAGTCCAAGCAGCACGCCGGTGCGGGCGATGGCGGGCAGCCGTGCCGTACATCCCGCCCCCAGCGCATGCGCGGCGAGGATGGTGGCGGTGATGCCCAGCGACATCGCAGGCAGCTGCACCCAGCTCATCAACTGATTGACCGCGCCGTAGGCGGCCGTGGCGGTATAGCCGTGGCGATTGATCCAGCCCAGCAGCACGATCTCGGCCACGGCCAGACTGAGCATCTGCAGCGAGGACGGTACGCCGATGCGTAGCATCGGACGGATGAGTGCTCCATCGAAACGGATCGCTCGCAGCAACTCATGCCCCGGTGCCAACGGGTGCCCCATCCGCTGCCACCGCCACATCAGCCAGGCCAGGGCCAGCAGCGAGGCGAGCGCCGCCGAGACTGCCGCACTGGCTGCGCCCAGCTGCGGCAGGCCGGCCCAGCCCAGGATCAGCAGCGGCGTGCACAGCAGGCCGACCACCGTGGCCAGCAGCAGCGCATGCAGCGGCGTCTTCGCATCGCCCACCGCGCGGCTCACCGCAGTGGCCAGCCACAGCAGGAAGAACACCGGTACCGCCAGCAGCAGGATACGGGCATAGACGATGGATTCGCCGAGGATCGGGGCCGGCGTACCGAGTGCCACCAGCAGCTCTGGAGCGAAACCGCCGCCCACGACCATCACCAGCACCGACATGAGCAGGATCAGCGCCACCGCGCTGCCAGCCACAGCGCGCGCCTGCTGCGGCCGGCCCGCGCCCCAGGCCTGGCCGATCAGCACCATCGCACCGGTCGCCAGGCCCATTACCAGGGCCAACAGCAGGAAGAAGACCGGGAAGAACGCTGCGGCGGCAGCCACCGCCTGCGTCCCCAGCAGATGGCCGAGGTAGATGTTGTCCAGCGTGCCTGCGGCAAGCTGCAGCGCATTGGTCAGCAGCATCGGCAGCAGCAGGGCCAAGTAGGTGCGCCACAGCGGTGGTGCGGCCGGGGGTGTCGGATGTACAGGGGGGGTCATGGGACTCTCTGGGCAAGGGCTGCCCTGCCCGGCGTTTCCGCCAGCAAAGCACGCACAGGGGAAGCGGGCCGTGGCCCGCGATCAGGTGGCGCCGCCGCTCAACGACGGCGCGATGGCTCAGCCGTCGGCGCTCTCGAATGCCAGGCGCAGGGCGTGGTTGCGCACGTCCTCGGGCCAGCTGCGCAACGCCATTTCCAGGCCCGCCCGGTCGTGCGCGAACAGGACACGGATCGCCTCCTCGAAACCCGGCAGGTCGCCGGCGATGGTCTGCAGGAAGTGATAGGCACGCTCGCTGTGGCGGCGCTGCTGGTCCTTGTCCGCACCGGCACGGCTGGCCGCCTCCACCAGCCTGCGCAGAACCACGGAGGCGCCACCCGGCTGTTCGGTCAGCCACGCCCAATGGCGCGGCAACAACGTCACCTCGCGGGCAACCACGCCCAGCTTGGGGCGGCCACGGCCGCGCGGGGTTGCCGGCACATCTTCGGCAGTGATGTCGGCATCCGCCTCGACGGCGGCGGGAAACGCTTCGATGACCCGCGCCAGCAGTTCTGCGTCGCTACCACGCGTATCGAAATCACGGGTGCGGCCGGTAGCGTTGTCGAACACCAGCAGCGGTCCGGCAGCGTTGCCGGCGCGCAGCTGTTTCAGCGCCAGCGCCGCCACCTCCGGGGTACCGGAAGCGACCAGGCGATGGCCGTCGAAGCAACTGAAGGGAGGGAGTCGGGACGCAGGCATGGCAATGGCATCAGAGGCGATGCGCCAATATTGCCCGGGTAATTTGCGGCCGTCAATATTACCCGGGCATTAATCAACCAGAAGAGCGTGCCAACCACGGTTGGCCCCCACCGGAATGGGTGGCACCCACACGATTCGCCAGGTTACAGACGGCTGAAGGACCAGCTCACCATGCGGCCGTCCTTGTACGGCATCACGCCGTGGAACGGGCGAGGGTCGGTATCGAACACCAGCGGCAGGAAGTTGCGGTCGCCCTCCCACATCGGCAGCGTGTCCAGCTTGTCCAGGTCCACCCACTCCAGCGTGCCCTCGTGGTTGCCGCCGTGCGGGGTGCCCTCGAATCCATCGATGACGAACACGAAGCCCAGCCAGTCCTCGCCGTGCTTGCCGAAACCCGGCCAGCTGAGGGTGCCGCGCAGGCGCATGCTGGTGCAGTCGATACCGGCCTCTTCCTGGATCTCGCGGCGCATGCTGGCGGCCACATCCTCGTCCGCCTCGATCTTTCCACCCAGCCCGTTGTACTTGCCCAGATGATGGTCACCGGGGCGGGTATTGCGATGGATCATCAGCACCTGGCGACGATCGGGCGACAGCACGTAGCCCAGGGTGGCGACGATCGGGGTATACGGCATGGGGCAGCATCCAGCGGCAGGTCAGCCATGGATTATGGCCGATCAGCGCACCAGCGACAGGCGGCGCTCAGTGGGCGTGCCGGCACCATCGGGATCACGGCGCAGGGTGGCGACGCCGTGGCCGCGCTCGGCCAGGTATTCCAGCCACTTGCCGAGGAAGGTGTTCATCCGCATGCGATGGCTGATCAGCTCCGCCGGCGGCGGATACAGGCCCATCGTGTCCTGCCAGCGGCGGCCCACGTAGCAGTGGGTGGTCTCGGCCTGGCGGGCGTCACGGTACAGCCGCACATAGGCCGACGGGTCCGGCTCTCCGGTGACCGGGTCGGCCAGGTCGTAGGTCAGGCGCAGTTCCACCGTGTAACGGTGGCACTCGATCACGTCCAGACGAACATCCAGGCCGTCGCCGATCGAGGAAATGTAGCTGCCCGCCACCAGTCCGGCCGGTTCGAACAGGCGCACCAGGTGGCGGTAGTTTTCCGCGTACAGGCCCATGAGCCAGCTCAGCCGGCTCAGGCGGGGAATGCGTTCGGTGCGGGGCAAGGCTCGGGCCATGGGTCGATCCTACACGTTGGTGCTTCAACGTGGGGGCGGGATCGCCCCGGCCAAAGGGGCCCGGTATCGACCACCGGTCGATACCCACCACGCACGAGGGTTTCCCGCAGCATCGGTAGGCCACGACCGTTGGTCGTGGCGCGCGCCTCAATACAGCTCGCGCTGCAGCCCCAGCGTGGCCAGCACCTTGCTGGAAATCTCCTCGATCGAGGTATGGGTGGTGCTCAGGGTCGGGATCCGCTCCATCTGGAACATCACCTCGGCCGCGGCCACCTCGCGCTTGCAGGTATCCAGGTTGGCGTAGCGCGAGTTCGGGCGGCGCTCCTGGCGGATCTGCTGCAGGCGGTCCGGGTCGATGGTCAGGCCGAACAGCTTGCGCCGGTAGTTGCGCAGCCGTGGCGGCAGGCGGTCGCTTTCCAGGTCCTCGTCGGTCAGCGGGTAGTTGGCCGCGCGCACCCCGTAATGCAGGGCCAGGTAGATGCAGGTGGGTGTCTTGCCGGCGCGCGACACCGCCACCAGGATCACGTCGGCGTCGTCGTAATTCACCGCGATACCGTCGTCATGGGTCAGCGCGAAGTTCATCGCGTTGATGCGGCGGTGGTAGGTATCGAAGTCGACCATGCCATGGGCCTGGCCCACACGGTTCACGCGCGAACTGGACAACTCACGCTCCAGCGGCTCGATGAACGGCGCGAACACGTCCAGCATCAGGGCACCACTGTCGGCCAGGATCAGGCTCAGGCTCTGGTCCACGCAGGAGTTCACCACGATCGGCCGGACCTGGTACCGCTCCCCCGCCGCCTGGATCCGGGAACAGGCTTCCCGGGCTTTTTCGGGGTCGTCGACAAACGACATCCGGTCGGTAATGAAGCTGAACCCGGAGAACTGGGTCAGCAGGCTATGCCCAATGGTTTCAGCGGTGATACCGGTTCCATCGGAAACGTAGAACACCGGACGGATGGTCGACATGCGCGCTTTTACCCCCTACGAAGCCTAAAAGGGCCGCCAACACAAGCTTGTGTCGACAGCGGTCTGCCCGGCATCATATCGGCTTCTTCCTACGGACGCGGCCACTCAGCCCGCCTCGGGCGATGGCCAAACGGAGCATCGCGCTTGAACGAGAACATCCTGTGGTTGCACGAACTGCGTCTGGCCGACCTGGCCCGCGTAGGCGGCAAGAATTCCTCGCTGGGCGAGATGATCGGCAATCTGGCCGGTCTGGGCGTCTCCGTTCCCGGAGGTTATGCGACCACCGCTGAAGCCTTCAAGGACTTCATCGCGCACAACGACCTGTCCAAGCGCATCTTCGACAAGCTGGCCACGCTGGACGTCGAGGACGTCAACGCGTTGACCGCCGCGGGCAAGGAGATCCGCAGCTGGGTGATCGACGCGCCACTGCAGCCGCAGCTGGACCAGGACATCCGCACCGCCTACGCCAAGCTGAGCGCTGACAATGGCGGCGGCGACGTGGCCGTGGCCGTGCGTTCGTCGGCCACCGCCGAGGATCTGCCGGATGCGTCCTTCGCCGGCCAGCAGGAAACCTTCCTCAACGTCACCGGTGCCGACGACGTCGTGCACAAGGTCAAGGAAGTGTTCGCCTCGCTGTACAACGATCGTGCCATTGCCTACCGCGTGCACCACGGCTTCAAGCATGAGGACGTGTTCCTGTCCGCCGGCGTGCAGCTGATGGTGCGTTCGGGCGTCGGTTCCTCCGGCGTGCTGTTCACCCTGGACACCGAGTCCGGCTTCCGCGACGTGGTGTTCGTCACCTCTTCGTTCGGCCTGGGCGAAATGGTCGTGCAGGGCGCGGTCAACCCGGACGAGTACTACGTCTACAAGCCCACCCTGCAGGCCGGCAAGCCGGCGATCCTGCGCCGCTCGCTCGGCAGCAAGGCGATCCGCATGGTGTATTCGGACGTCCCCGGCGAGCGCGTGAAGATCGAGGACACCCCGGCAGAGCTGCGCAACACCTTCTCGATCAGCGACGAGGACGTGCAGGAACTGTCCAAGCAGGCGCTGGTCATCGAAAAGCACTACGGCCGCCCGATGGACATCGAGTGGGCCAAGGACGGTGTCAGCGGCAAGCTGTTCATCGTGCAGGCACGCCCGGAAACGGTGAAGTCGCGCAGCCACGCCACCCAGATCGAGCGCTTCGCGCTGACCGAAAAGGGCGGCAACGTGCTGGCCGAAGGACGTGCCGTCGGTGCCAAGATCGGCTCGGGCGTAGCCCGCGTGGTGAAGACGCTGGACGACATGAACCGCGTGCAGCCGGGCGACGTGCTGATCGCCGACATGACCGATCCCGATTGGGAGCCGGTGATGAAGCGCGCCTCGGCCATCGTCACCAACCGTGGTGGCCGTACCTGCCACGCCGCGATCATCGCGCGCGAGCTGGGCGTGCCGGCCGTGGTCGGTTCGGGCAACGCCACCAAGGTCATCGAAGATGGCCAGCTGGTCACCGTCAGCTGCGCTGAAGGCGATACCGGCTTCATCTACGAGGGCAAGCTCGGCTTCGAGCGCACCACCACCGATCTGGGCAACATGCCGCCGGCACCGCTGAAGATCATGATGAACGTGGCCAACCCGGAACGTGCCTTCGACTTCGGCCAGCTGCCGAACGCCGGTATCGGCCTGGCCCGCCTGGAAATGATCATCGCCAGCCACATCGGCATCCACCCGAACGCGCTGCTGGAATACGACCGCCAGGATGCCGCGACCAAGAAGAAGATCGACGAGAAGATCGCCGGCTACGGTGATCCGGTCAGCTTCTACGTCGACCGCCTGGCCGAAGGCATCGCCACCCTCACTGCTTCGGTCGCGCCGAACCCGGTGATCGTGCGCCTGTCGGACTTCAAGTCCAACGAGTACGCCAACCTGATCGGCGGCAGCAACTACGAGCCGCACGAAGAGAACCCGATGATCGGCTTCCGCGGCGCCAGCCGTTACGTCGACCCGAGCTTCTCGGCCGCCTTCGCGCTGGAGTGCAAGGCCGTGCTGCGCGTGCGCAACGAAATGGGCCTGGACAACCTGTGGGTCATGATTCCGTTCGTGCGCACCCTGGAAGAAGGCCGCAAGGTCATCGAGGTGCTGGAACAGAACGGCCTGAAGCAGGGCGAGAACGGCCTGAAGATCATCATGATGTGCGAAGTGCCGTCCAACGCACTGCTCGCCGATGAATTCCTGGAAATCTTCGACGGCTTCTCGATCGGCTCCAACGACCTGACCCAGCTGAGCCTGGGCCTGGACCGTGACTCGTCGATCGTCGCGCACCTGTTCGACGAGCGTAACCCGGCAGTGAAGAAGCTGCTGTCGATGGCGATCAAGGCAGCACGTGCCAAGGGCAAGTATGTCGGCATCTGCGGCCAGGGCCCGTCCGATCACCCGGATCTGGCCGAGTGGCTGATGCAGGAAGGCATCGAGTCGGTGTCGCTGAACCCGGACACCGTGGTCGATACCTGGTTGCGCCTGGCCAAGCTGAAGGCCAACGGCTGATGCCGTAAAGGCCGCAGGCTGACGTCGTGTTCATCGGCGTCAGCCGATACTGCTGCTGCACGCAAGCCCCGCCTCTGCGGGGCTTGCTGTTTCTGGCGTCCTTGCACGCCACGCGTACCTCGCACCTGTCCCGCAGCAGCAAAGGAATTTCCGCATGATCGCCGCCGCACCGCCCTCGCCCGCCGCAACGCCCTGGTTCCACTCGCTCGACTGGGAGCGCCTGCTGGAAACCTACGGCGTACCGTTGCTGGCCGCGATCGTGGTGCTGCTGGTCGGCCTGTGGGTGGCACGACGTCTATCCAATGCAATGCCACGGGCGACCGCGCGCATGGGCGTGGACCCGATGCTGGGCAGCTTCCTGCGCAACGTGGTGTATGCCGCATCGCTTGTGATCGTGGTGGTGCTGGCGATCGGCACGCTGGGCGTGCAGATCACCCCGTTGCTGGCCGTGCTCGGCACCGCTGGCCTGGCGGTCGGTCTGGCATTGAAGGATTCGCTGTCCAACATCGCCTCGGGCGTGATGCTGGTGACGCTGCGACCGTTCCGCGTGGGCGATGTGGTCACCGTGGCCGGCCAGACCGGCACCGTGCGCGAAGTGCGCATCTTCCAGACCGTGCTTACCGGCGCCGACAACCAGCACACCACCATTCCGAACACACTGATCACCGCCGCGCCGATCATCAACCTCACCGCCGAACCGACGCGCCGCGTCGAACTGGTGATCGGCATCGGCTACGAAGACAACATCCAGCTGGCACGCGACACCGCGCTGGCGCTGATGAAGGCCGACCCGCGCGTGCTGCAGACGCCAGCACCGGACGTGGTGGTATACGAACTCGGCGCGCACGCGATCAACCTCGGCATCCGCTGCTACGTGAAGTCGGCCGACTGGTTCGGTACCAAAGTCACGTTGCTGGAACAGCTGAAGCTGGGCTATGACAAGGCCGGCATCAACATCCCGTACCCGCAGCAGGACATGCACCTGTACCTGCATGGCAAGGATGGCGGCGTGGTCGAAGCGGACGCGCTGGTGCGCGACAAGCCCTGATCCAACCCGGGAGTGCCGACCAACGGTCGGCACCCACCGATGGGCATCAGGCCTCGGCGGCCTCTTCCAGCGCCGGGTAATCGGTGAAACCCTTCGCACCACCACCGAAAAATGTGGCGCGATCCGGCGGATTCAGTTCTGCACCCGCACGCAGGCGCTCAGGCAGGTCCGGGTTGGCAATGAACGGCCGGCCGAAACCGATCAGATCGGCCCAGCCTTCGGCCAGCGCCTGCCCGGCGCGCTCGGCGGTGTACTTGCCGGCGTAGATCAGCGTGCCCGGGTAGACCATGCGTAGCGCCTGCTTGAACGCCACCGGCATCAGCGGCGCATCATCCCAATCCGCTTCGGCAATGTGCAGGTAGCCCACCCCCATCTCACCGAGCAGGTGTGCGGCAGCCAGATAGGTCGCCTGCGGCGTATCGTCCACCGCCCCTTGCAGCGTGGTCAGCGGCGCCAAGCGCACGCCAACGCGGTCACCACCGGCTACTGCGACCACCGCCTGCACGACCTCGCGCAGGAAGCGCAGCCGGTTCTGCAGCGAACCGCCATAGCCATCGGTACGCTGGTTGGCCTGCGAGTCGATGAACTGGTTGATCAGGTAGCCATTGGCGCCATGCAGTTCGACGCCGTCGAAGCCCGCCTCCAGCGCATTGCGGGCGGCCTGCGCGTAATCGGCGACGATGCCCGGAATCTCGTCTTCGCGCAGCGCACGCGGCATCGAATGCTGGATCATCTCGCCGACGCCGGCTTCGGGACCTGCCCCTGTCGGGTCGACGAACACTTTCACGCCATCGGCCAGCAATGCCGAGGAAGACACCGGCGCTGCGCCATCGGGCTGCAGGGCCACATGCGAGACGCGGCCGACGTGCCACAACTGCGCGTAGATGCGGCCACCGGCGGCGTGCACCGCATCGGTCACCTGCCGCCAGCCCTTTACCTGTTCGGGGCTGTGGATGCCCGGCGTCCAGGCATAGCCCTGGCCCTGCGGGCTGATCTGGGTGCCTTCACTGACAATCAGGCCGGCACCGGCACGCTGCGCGTAGTAGGTCGCCATCTCGGCGGTAGCAACGTTGCCGGCAGCCGCACGCGAGCGGGTCATCGGCGGCATCACGATCCGGTTGGGCAGGGTCAGCGGGCCCAGACGGTGGGAGGTGAACAACATGGCGGACATCTCTTGCGGGGGGAGTGCCAGCAAGAATGGGGACCGCCTGCGAAAGGCAACAGGCGTGTTGTGGCAAAACAGTTGTGCCCGGCAGGCAAGGATGGCCCGGCATGAAGGCTCATCCACGCATGGCGTGGATCTACTCCAGGCGGGGTTCGATCTTTACCGCGCCATGCGCCACGCGGTCATAGCAGGTGCGCACCACGTCTTCCCCGTACTTCAGCTCCAGCCGGCGCACGATGAAGTGACCGCGCGCCATGTCCTGGTAGTAGTCGGTGAACATGGTATTGAGCGTTGCACCTGCAGCGGCACCGACAATCGGCACCGCCTGCGCAGCGAATTTCTCGGTGACCACCACGCCGAAACGCGCCGCCACTTTCTCCACCATCTTCGCCAGCAGCTTGCCGGCCTCCTTCGGCGCCACGCCCAGGGTCAGGTCGCGGCCGGTCACCACGCGCCCGGCCAATTCGGCCGACAGGTGGCGCATCACGTCGGTGGTGAAGCCGCGGGCCAGGTAGTAGCCGGTCTCGCTGGCGTCATCGCGCGGCGAGTTGCCACCCAGCGCGAACACCTCCAGGCAGGCCTGGCGGGTGCTGAACCCGGACAGGTCAAAGCCCTCGCTGCGGGCCACGTCGGCCACCGCGCGCATCATGATGGTGGTCGACACCGGCAGCTCGATGAACAAGGCCGCAAAGCCAAATGCCCCGCCGACCGCGCCGGAGGTGGCCGCCGCCAGCTTGTGCCAGCGGGTGGAGGCCCCCTTGCCCGGGGTGTTGTCCATGCTCCACAGCGCGGCCTGCGCCGATTTGGTCAGCGCCGCCTGCACCGCACCGTGGATGCGGTTGGAGACCGAACTGGGCAGCGCCTTCACCGCGAACTCCAGCGGCGTGCCAACCAGGTTGGCCATGCGCGCGGTCAGGGTCGGCGCCTCCAGCAGCGCCACCGCCCGCTGCAGGTCGGACCAGTCGCGGGCGTCGTGGGCGATGTCGCGGGGGAGCAGGATGGGCTCGTTCATGGCGCCGATCTTAGCGCCAGGGAGTTGAACGGTTCGTCGCGGGGCACGACAGAGGGGTCAGAGCCCTTTCCGCTGGAAAGGCATCCGCCCCCGGCGTTGCCGGCCAGCGGCCGGCACTACCGATCAAGGCGTCGAAAGGCCGGAAAGCGCCCCCATGAACTGGCGGTAGTGGCGCAGCTCGGCGATCGAGTCGTGCACGTCGCTCAGCGCGGTGTGGTTGCTGTTCTTGCCGACGCCGGCGGCCACGGTCGGCGCCCAGCGCTTGGCCAGTTCCTTCACCGTGGACACGTCCAGGTTGCGGTAGTGGAAGTACTTCTCCAGGCGCGGCATCTGGCGGTGCAGGAAGCGGCGGTCCTGGCAGATCGAGTTGCCGCACATCGGTGACAGGCCGGCCGGAATCCACTGCGCCAGGAAGTTCACGGTCTGCGCCTCGGCCTGGGCCAGCGTGGTGGTGCTGTCCACCACGCGCTGCCACAGGCCCGAACGACGGTGCTGGTTGCGGTTCCACTCGTCCATCGCTTCCAGCGTTTCCAGCGGATGATGGATGGCGAATTCAGGGCCCTCGGCCAGCACGTTGAGCTGGGCATCGGTGACCACGGTGGCGATCTCGATGATCGAATCGTTGTCGGTGTCCAACCCGGTCATTTCCAGGTCGATCCAGATCAGTCGTTCGTTGGCCGCGCCGGTGTCCGCCATTGTGTCGCCTCGTTGCTGGGCAGGCGCGCGGCCCACCGGTAATGAAAAGAGGCGCCCATCATACCCGTTCGCCCCTCAGCCCTCGCCGGCGTGGTCTTCCAGCAGCAGCGGCGGCTTGCCACGTTTGGCGCGGAAATAATTGGTCAGGCGTGTACTGGCTTCCTTGGCCAGCACCCCGCCGTGAATCTCGACGCGATGGTTGTGGCGGGCGTCGCCAATGAGGTCGAACACGCTGCCGCAGGCGCCCGTCTTGGGGTCACTGGCGCCGTAGACCAGACGGGCGACGCGTGCATGCACGATCGCCATCGCGCACATCGCGCACGGCTCCAGGGTCACATACAGCGTGCTGCCGAGCAGGCGGTGGTTCGCCAGCAGCTTTCCGCCGGCCCGCATCGCCACGATCTCGGCGTGCGCGCTGGGGTCGTGCGAGGCGATGTTGAGGTTCCAGCCCTCCCCCAGCAGCTGGCCATCGGCACCCACCAGCACGGCTCCGACCGGAATTTCGTCGAACTCGCGCTGCGCGCGCTCGGCCAGCGCCAGCGCGTGGCGCATCCAGTGTTCATCGGTGTCGTGCACCGGCACGCCCAGGGCGTCGGTCATGGCGGTTCTCGCGTGTGTGCAGGGCCAGGATGGCCGGCCGGGGCCGCATTGTACGCCCCGGGCCGTACAGGCGCCGCTAGCGCGCGTCGAAGCGCTCGCGGGCCGCATCCAGCGCCGGGAAATTGTGCTCCGCCCAGCGGTCCAGGGCGGACAACGTCTCGACCAGACCGTGCGCGACCTCGGTCAGGCGGTACTCGACATGCAGCGGTTTGCTGCCCCGGTCACACCGCTCGACCAGCCCATTGCGCTCCAGCTGTCGCAGAGTCTGGGTCAGCACCTTCTGCGAGATGCCTTCGATCTTCCGCAGCAACGCGCCGTTGCGAAGCGGGCCCTGCGCCAATGCCGGCAGCAGCAGCATCACCCACTTGCCGGAGATCAGCGCCAGCGCATCGCGCGCCGAGCAATCGGCGGCATAGACATCGCCCGGATAGGCCATGGTTACCTCAAGGTGCGTAATTGCCGGGGCATGCCGGCACCGCGAGGATGGTCGCACACTCCTCGAACACCTCGCCCATGCGCGCCCTGATCCTGCTTGCCCACCCCGAACCCCGCTCCTTCAATGCCAACCTCGCCGCGCAGGCGGCCGAGCAGCTGAGGCACGACCACTCGCAGGTGGATGTGGTCGACCTGTATGCGGAAGGCTTCGATCCGCTGGAAGCGGCCTGGCACCATCCACGGCGCCTGCAGCCCGAGCGCTTCGATGCCCAGCGCGAACAACGCCACAGCGCCGAACTGGAGCAGTTGCCCGCCGATGTGCGACGTCACCTGCACCTGCTGCGGGTCGCAGACCTGGTGATCCTGCAGTTCCCGCTGTGGTGGTTCGCGGCGCCAGCCATCCTCAAGGGCTGGCTGGACCGCGTGCTGGTATATGGGCCGATGTACAACAGCCGTCAGCGCCACGAACATGGCGTGATGCAGGGCAAGCGTGCATTGCTGAGCGTCACCACCGGTTCATCGGCACGGGCATGCGCGGTGGACGGCCGCGAAGGCGACACCCGATTGCTGCTGTGGCCGTTGATGTACAGCCTGCGCTACGTCGGCTTCGAGGTGATGGAGCCATGCGTGGTGCATGGCGTGCGTTCCGGGCTTGCAGCGGAACGCGTGCAGGCCCACGACGAAGCACTGGTTGCAGCCACCCTCTCCTACCGCGAGCGACTGACGCACTGGCGGCAGTGGCCAATTGTGCCCTTCAACGACAGCGATGACTTCGAGGATGGGGTGGTGCTGCGCGCGGACGCGACTGCGCACAGCCCCTTCATCCGCCACCGCGACGCGGGATGAATCTTCGCCTGCAGGCGCTACCGGAAAGCCTCATACTTCGCACTCTTCCGAAGCACCTTGGTGAACCCATGACCACCCTGCGCCCCTCTCGCGCCGACGACGGCGCCGCCCTTGTCGACCTCTGGCGTCGCGCCGTCGACGCCACCCACGACTTCCTCAGTGCCGAAGACCGCCAGGCCATCGATGCCGAAGTGGCCGGTTTCCTGCCGCAGGCGCCGATGACCGTTGCTGTCGATGCACAGGATCGGCCGCTGGGCTTCATGCTGATCGACGGCACGCACATGGAAGCGCTGTTCATCGATCCCGACGTACGTGGCACCGGGATCGGCCGGCAACTGCTGCAACATGCACTTGCCCAGCATCCGCAGCTGAGCACTGACGTCAACGAACAGAACGCACAGGCCGTCGGCTTCTACCTGCGCATGGGCTTCGTCGAAAGCGGCCGCTCACCGCTCGATTCGCAAGGCCGTCCGTATCCGCTCATCCATCTTCGGCATAACGGCTGACATCCGTCGGCAGCGGCCACGTGCTAGCGTGGCTGCTTTCGACCAAGGAACGCCGTGCATGGATGGTGCAAAAGCCCTGCTGACCCTGTTTGCGCTGGGCATCAGCCTGGTCTGGATCCTGGTGCCGTTCGCCATCTTCGCCGTGCGCAACCTGCTGCGTGAGGTACTGGTCGAGCAGCGCCGTACCAACGAACTGCTTGAACACATCGGCGGCTACCGCATTCCGAAGCCGCAACCCGAACCGACTGTCTGGCGGGCGCCCTGAGCCGGAACGTGCCAGGCCCGGATCAGGCCGTCGCCTCGAAGGCCGGAGAGTACTGCACCTCGCCCTGTGCCAGCGGAGGCTGCAGGCAAAGTGCCTGGAAGTACTCTGCAGGCACACCCGGCAGGACCAGGCCCGGCTCGGCACGGAAGCCGAAGCGACCGTAATAGGCCGGCTCGCCCAGCAATACACAGCCATGTGCACCCTGCTGACGCAGTGCTTCAAGTGCGGCGTGCATCAGGGCCGCACCGATGCCCTGCCCCTGCCACGCGGGTAAAACCGAGATCGGCCCCAGGCCGAACCAGCCCGTGCTGCCATCGCTGATCGTCACCGGCGACACCGCCACATGGCCGATCACCTTCCCGTCCATCTCGGCCACCAGCGAAACGCTCAGCTGCCCGCTGGCGCGCAGGGCGTCGACGATGAACTGCTCGGTATGGCTGCTGTGCGCAGCATCCCGGAATGCGGCCTCGGTGAGCGCACGGAGGGTGGCATGATCATCAATGGCTTCGGCACGGATGGTGTAGTTCATGGCGTAATGTTCGCTTGCGTGAGAGTCGCGTGAATTAGCGATTGACGTCACAAATATATGGCGAAATACAGAACGTGAAGCGTAATGGCTCCGAGAACCTCGAATCGCCTGTGCCGCAATCGATTCGGCGACGCCGCCGAACGCTGAATGCGTCAAAATTCCGTCACCCACGCCTTGCCCTAGCTGGCGCCAGGTTTCCAGAACACTCCATAATCGATAAACCTGTCACCAGGGAAGGATATATGGACACGGACGCACGATGCAGGATGCCGCCATGGATGTAGCCATGCCGACACGCAAGGGACGCCATCTGGTACCGATGGGCCTCTTGCTGGCACTGACGGCCTGCTCGCCTTACGCGGACGCAGAGCGTGACGTTGCCGCAGGTGGACGCGGCATGGCCAAGCTCAACCCGTCACCGCAGCAGGGCTACGAGCTGGTGCTGACACTGAAGGACGCGCCGGGCCCGTTCGCGATTGTTGAGGGCTCGGCCCAGTACGACGCCAGCAACTACGCAGACTGTGGACGGATCGTGCCTGCAACGGGCACTGCAGGCCGCATCACCAGCCAGGAGCCCGTCACCCTGCACAAGGTCGGCGAGCACGAATACCGCGGCACGTTCTACCTGGACCGCATGCTGGACGAGGACTACTACGGGCGTGGCGTCTGCCATTGGTCGCTGACAGGTGTCGGTGCGATGTTGCGCGCCACGAACGGCAAGGCGGATACGCGATTCCTGACGTTCATCGACAAGAAGCGCATGGACGCGGGGAGCCAATTGACACGGTACTACCCACGCGCCGACTACCCGCGGATCGAAGAGATCACCGGATACGGAGCGAGCGGCAAGGAAGATCCTTCAGCGTACAAAGAAGAGCTGCGCAATGCGCTGTTCTCAACCACCACTACTGTGCAGAAGCTTGTGCCATGAACTGCCAGTGTCACATTTACCTCTACCCCCAAAGGAGGCCGACATTGCGCCACAAGATGATTCCGTGCCTTGCTCTGCTTCTATTGACCGCCTGCAACCCGGAGACCGCCATGAACCAGGAACGTGCCGCTGCTGAAGCCGATGTCGCCCAGGGTGGGCGTGGCCTCGCCAAGCTCAACCCCAGCCCGCGCAAGGCCTATGAGCTGGTGCTGCGCCTGAAGGACGCCCCGGGCGATTTCGCGGTGGTCGAAGGCGTGGCCCAGTACGACGTCACCAACGAAGACCAGTGCGGCCACATCGAGCCGGCCACCGGTACGGCGGCACGCATCACCAGCCAGGAGCCGGTGGAGCTGCGCAAGGTCGCTGATGGTGAGTACCGCGGCACGCTGTATGTGGACCGCATGCTGGATGAAGACTACTACGGTCGTGGCGTCTGCAAGTGGGAGTTCACCGGTGCCGGGGCAATGCTGAAGGCGACGGGTGCCGAAGAAGAGACCCGCTTCCTCACTTTCGTCGACGCCAAGCCGCTGACCGAAGGTGGCGCCCATACGCTCTACTATCCGGATCTGGTCTATCCGAAGGCAGATCGCGTTCCCAACTTCCCAGCCAGTGGCGAGCCCGATCGCAGCAACTACGCCCCTGATCTGCAGGACAAGCTGTTTACGATCACCCTCTCCGCAAGTGAGGTGGCGCCGTGACCGTCACCTCTCAGGACTACGCCGCGTTATCCAATGACGCCTACAAGGATCGGGCCGTCGGCCGACGTGAACCCGGCCAAGAAGAAAAAGTCACGTTAAACGGCCATGAGTACAAGATACTTGAGCATGTCAACAATCGTCTCAACGGCTATCAGGGCACCGTCTATCAGCGCGTAGACACCAAAGAGATCGTCATTGCCCATCGTGGCACCGAGCAGATCGCCCGCGACGCGATTCTGACCGATGGCGGAATGGTGGTTGCACGCACCAATGTCCAGGCACCTGACGCGATCGCATTGACGCAGAGGACAATTGAAGGCGCCGCACTTCAGTCCCGCTTGAGCGGCGGACCTGCCCCCCAGGTCACCGTCACAGGCCACTCCCTCGGCGGCGCCCTCGCCCAGATCACCTCGCACCATTTCAACGTCAAGGGCGAGACCTTCAACGCCTACGGCGCGGTCAGCCTCAGCTACCGCATTCCGGAAGGCGGCAACACCATGATCAACCATGTCATGGCCTCCGATCCGGTCAGCGCTGCCTCGCCGCACTTCGGCCAGGTGCGCGTCTATGCCAAGCCCGATGAGATCAAGACGCTGGCAGCGAACGGCTTCAGCAATCACCCCCTGCGTGACCTGATCCCAGACCGCCCGATCATCGCGGCCACCAGCTCCTTCGGCGCGCACAAGCTGGGCAACTTCCTCGGCGACGGCTCGGTTCTGAAACACCCGGAAACGCAGAAGCTGGCAAAAGACAACGCCAGGATGATCGAGGAGTACCGCGACGACGTCGAGTCACTGCGTCGCGGCGTCACCCGCGCGGCACGGGGCATCCCGGGCGGTGCCATCGATCTGTACGACCACATCCGCGGCCCGCTGCAGCCCGGTGAACCGGCACGCCGCGAAGCGGAGAAGAACGGCCATCACACCAGCATGCTGCGCATGGACGATGCCAATCACCTGGGCAACCCATTGTTCAACGATGCGATCCGCGGCGTGCATGCGCAGGACGTTCGCGTCGGCCGCGTGCCGGATGTGATGAGTACGCAGTTGGCCGGTAGCTTGGCGGCGGAGATGCACGCTGCAGGCGGCAAGCGCATCGACGAGGTGGTGATGAATGCCGACGCCTCACGCAGCTTCGCCGTGCAGGGCCAGGGCGGCGACCCGGCACACCTGCGCGTGTCGGTGGACACGGCGGTGGCAATGAACACGCCGCTGGAGCAGAGCAGCCAGCGGATTGATCAGCAAGCCGCGGGACAGCGCTTGGCACAGGACCGCGATCAGCAACTGGAACAACAGCAGAACCAGACCCGCAGCATGCAGGCCTGATGAACAGCGCGGGAGCCGGTCATTCCGGCTCCCGCTTTACTTCAGCATCGCGCGTCAGGGGCTGGAGGCCGCGACCGGCGCCGACGCACCGGCGGTTACGAACAGATCCGGCCCGGAATCCGGGAAGCCACCACAGGCGCGATCGCCCGGCGCTACCGGGTCACAGGGCCACTGCGCCCGCGCGACCTTCTCACGCAGCTCGAAGCGATCCCCCGTCCAGACCACGAACGCGATGTGCTCGCGGTTCCAGTCACCGTAGGCGCGCGGACCGCCCTTCTGCGCAGACTCCGGGTACTGCACGAACCAGCGCATGGCCGGGCCGTACTGCAACTTGCTATGGTCCAAGCTGATCCGTCCCTTACGCGACAGCTGACGCGCACGATCGGCCTCCGTGACCGGGGGCATGGCCGGCATGGCATCGGCGGTCACATCCCTCGGCGCCGCGTCCCCGCGGACCTGGTACACACGCTGGGCCACGTAGGCCTCGCGGCAATCACCCGCTGGCACGCGGACCGGCTCCGCGCCGTACTCATCGCGGTTGGCGACCTGGTCGCTGCAGGTGAACGGTGCTGACACCAGATAGAACGTGCTGTCGGCGTCGCGCCCTTCCAGCGAGCGCACCCAGATGTCGCCCATCCGCACGATGAAGTCCGGGCGCTGGCCGTAGCCCGGCACCGCCTTGAACCACGCCTTCTGCTGCACCTCACGCTCGCGCCAGCTGCGCGGCAGGTGGATGTCCTGCTGGGGCAGCGCGACCAGCAGCGCGGCCAGATGCGCCGGCATCCTGCCCTGGCAGGCGCCGATCAGCAGCTCGCCCTGGGTCGCCAGCCGCCCGGCCAGATCCACCGGGCAACGGGCGCCAAGCGCGCGCTCGGTGGCCTGCTCGGGCTGCAACGGCACGATGACCAAGGCGGGTGGCGCGGGAGCTACCGCCGGGACGGCTGGCTCGACGACGGCAGGCGGTGCAGCCACAGGCGCCGCCGCTGCGGGCGCAACGGGCGCAGGCGCCGGGTCCGCAGCCGGCGCCGGCTGCGCGTCCACCACAGGTGTCACAGGAGGTGTCACGGCAGCCGGCACTTTGGGAGCCGGTGCCGCGGCAACAGCTTCGGCCGCCGTGGGTGCTGCAACGTGCGTCGTCCCTGCAGGCGCGTCAACGGCCGCCTCGGCAGCGGGGGGCGTCTCCACGAGGGGTGCTGCGGCCTCCTGAGCCTGTGCCGACGCTGCGGCGAGTCCAAGTGACAGCAGCCAGAGCGGCGGCAGGCGGCGCACGGATGCACTGCAGTGGGCGGCGGCGTGCCGGGCATTCTGGGGAACGATTCGCATGTGGTGTCCTTACGAGTGGGTTTCCATGTCGGCGCCACAGGGCGCCACGCGTCGTAGGTAAAGCGCCTGCGGGCACCCTGCCCGCAGGCATCAGGTGCTACAGGGATTTAGAACGCTGCTCCTGCTCGCGGGCAAGCGCAGCCGCCGGGTCCTGCTGGGCGACGCTGGTAGCCAACTGCTGGCTGCTCTGCGCCAGTGGCTGCTGCGCCGCCTGTTCGCGATCGACCGATGCGCGCAGCATGGCCGGGTCACCCAGCGCGCCCTGCACGGCAAACAACGTGCGACCGTCATTGCCGGCCAACAGGTGATCGATACGCGACATTCCGGCCTTCTGCGCGCTGAGCGCCAGTGCGCCGGCGGCATTGTCCAGTTCCTGCACGCTGCGCAGACCGCTTTGCGGCCCCATTTGCTGCAGGTGCTGGCGCGCTCCCGAGAACAGCGTGTATCCCGGCTCGCCCGGTTGCGACATGTCGCGTCCCGTTGCCTGCTGGGCAGGCGCCCCCACTTCGCCACGCTCGAGGCGCGCCATCACATCGGGGGTCAGCTTCTGCTGCCACACGTCAAAACGCTGCTGGCGGGCTTCGATGCCGTTGAGCGCGCCATTCAGGGCACGCGTGGCTTCGCGCACATCCTCGCGCGCCGCCTCCGGCACCCGCGTCTGCCACTGCCACACGGCAATGCGACCTGCGTGCTCGGGCTGCGCGGCCAGTTCCGGGTGATTCACCAGGTCCAGTTCCAGCGCCTTGCCGGCACGCTCATAGTTCTCCTTGCCGACCAGCGGCAGATAGCCGCGGCCGTGATACTTCAGTGCGTCGCCAGGGGCATCGTTGCCCATGCGCCCGCCGTACATCAGCTCAGCCAGGTTTTCCGGGTGGCCACGCAGCGCTTCCTGGCGGGCACTCTCCAGCGCACCGTTGCCATTGCGCCACGCTGCTTCCACCGGGATCTGCGAGATGCCCCGGGTGAAGTTGAAACTCTCGTTGAGACGGCTCAAGCCACGGGATTCATGCCCGGCCTGCGCCATGAAGTTGGCCAGTTCCCGGGACGAGGTGATGCCGGCCTCCGTGGCCTGTCGCAACAATTGCGACTCTCTATCCTGCGACACGGTCAAACTCCTGCTCGATCATCGTGGGGTCCTCCTGCCTCCTCACAGGCGCGGCACTCAAGGCAAGCTCACGTCGGCAACCACGGACGGGTCAAAGTCCTCAAACCGTACCCTACCCAGCTCGGCCGCCGAGAAGTCACGGGTGTGGGTTGCCTCGGTCTCGGTGTCGACCACCCGGCGCTGCACGCCATGGACCCAACAGACCTGCTCGGACGGCGCGTAGCGGAACGTGTAGGTGCTGCTCCAGCGCTCGCGGCTGCCGCCGTTGGTGATCACGCTGAACGCGCCATCCTCGATCGTCACGTAGGCGAAGGGATCACCGGCAATGCCGCCGCGGGTAGAGCATGGCACCAGCTTGTCGTTGCGCGCCGCCAGCTGCCATCGGCCGGCAGCATCGCCCAGCAGCAACAACAGCACCCGGTTGGGACCGTGCTCGCCCGGCACCAGGCCATCGGGGGCGGGCTGATCGATCACCAGCAACTGGTCGTCGATGCCATTGCCGGTCAGATCACCGCGCACGGCTTCCAGCAGGTTCGCGCCGGACGGCACGAACGCCAACGCATTGTCCATGTTCGTGCCGCTCCCCTTCTGCATCCCCTGCCACTCCTTCGATCCCGTCTTGCCAGTACCCGTGCGCCGGCCGGGACACCGCGCAGTGCGCCGCAGGCCCCGGTGTCCGCCAGAGCGGATGATAGCCCCGGCCCTGCGGCGGTGGTGTTGTGGGGGTGCGTCACCCGCACCGCGGGTCGTCAGCGTCCTCATGGACGGGAAAGCTCCTGCGTTCGATGGCACTGATGCGCCGGAATTTTGGCGCGCAGGCAGCTTACTTCGAGGAGGCTTCAGTCGTCGAAGGGGGAACGGAGCGAAAAGCGGACTTGATCACATAAAAGCGGGATCGACGCTGATGGATCCAAGTTCGGGATGCACCACCCGTCAGCGCCCCGCAATTGATCATGCGGACCCAGCTGGGTGGGTCCCCGAGAATGGCACCGCAGGTGTGACCCACGGGTTGAAACAGGTCACAGAAGGCTTGCAACGCTTTGCTCCTTCAACCACGCATCTTTTGATGGCGACAGCTATCGCCTGCCACTCACTGGACTCGATTTATTTGGACATGTGAAATTTGGCAACGGCTCTCCATCCAGTCAACCCTTCGCCCAACGGTTGCGGAGGCATAGGGGGGCAATAGCATCAATACGCCTTGAAGATCGGCTCTGTGCAATCCGCGTAGAAAACCTCGCATGCCCCGGCTTGATCATTCGTGCAGCCTTTCTGAGCTTCGCGCTCCGCCACGTCGAGTGTCGGTCCTCGTCCAATGCCAGAGCCACCCTGACCTGTCCGGCCGCTGGGAACTACCCATGCCGCACACTGATTGAAGTAGGCAAGCACAAGCTTGCGATCGTTCGCACCCGCGGAAGCACATTTGCCAAGGGCTTCCTGCTCCGCTCCACTCTTCCTTCGCTGCCCTGTCGATACACCTGCATCCGAAGTTCGCTTGGAGGTGGCAATTGCACCCCAGGTGGTGACCCATTCTCCAGACGGTTGTGGCGGCGAAATGGGAGCGGTAACCCCGCCATTGTTTGCTCCCGGGATAGGCGCACAGCCCTGTACTCCCTGTCCTCCGATCGGATACATACCAGAGGGGCAGTTGCCCTCAGCCATCACGGAAAAAGACAGAGTCAAGAAGAAAGATGGAATAGCCAGCCTAGTGAACCACTTCATTACGTGCTCCAAGCGCCAAGGCAAGCATCCATGGTCGGGGCGTCTCCCCGTTGACTATTTTTAACCAGCACATCAATCACGCCATGAAATTCTGGGCCCAGAATATCCAGCAGTTTTTTGCAGCATGGCCATCTGGCCGTACCGATGGGTATACACGCCCCGCCAGACCCATTAGATCCAAGCAGGCTTCCAACATGCCCCTGCACAGTCGAAACCCGCGCGTTGACCCGACCACTCATGCCATCAAGCTAGCCATGTCCCTGGAAGATCATAACGTCCTTGCACACGCCGCCGTGCAAAACAGAGCGGTCAGGGTCGGCCTCATTCTCAGCTGCAGCAGCGCAGCCGCGCCCGAGGCTTCTCGGAGCCAAACCTCTGTGCGCGCAAATTGCAACAAACAAATAGCGCTCCGCGTCAATGCAATCATCCCGAGCACGGCCGTTTCAGTAATTCCTGAACAAGGGCTCGGTACAATTTGCATACACAGGAGCACAGGCTCCCGGCTTGTCATTCTTGCAGACTCCCTGAGCAGCCCGCTCGGCATCACCCGGAGTCGGACCGGTGCCAATTCCTGACAGGCCATTTCCAGTCCTTCCGCTCGGGATGACCCAGGAAACGCACTGATTGAAATAGGTCATGCTGACCTTGCAATCGCTTGCTCCACTGGCAGCACATTCTGAGACGGCTTTGCGTTCCGCCTCCTTCTTTGACCGGTGCCCCGTAGAAACGCCGGCATCGGAAGTGCTGGCGGATACCGCAATTCCGCCCCAGGTCTTGATCCACTCACCCGTAGGTTGCGGAGGAGGACGTGGAGACTGCTGGGCGGCGCCACCAGACGCCGCGCCGGGAATTGGTGCGCACCCCATTGCCCCTTGTCCCCCCACGGGGTAGTAACCGGGAGGGCAGGCTCCACCTTCTGCACGTGCAGAGAAAGCTGAAGCTGCAATGATTCCCAAAGACAGCAGGTTAAATAGAGTAGATCGCATGAAACCCTCACCTTTAAGACGGGCCCAAGCGCAGCTACAAAACGCGGGCTCAGCCTCAATCCTCTTTTTTGCACCACGGCTCATAAGGCTGAATACGTGCGTCAGCCAAGACTCAGCAAAACGAAAGCCTCACTGATGCCCTGCGACCCGGGCGAGTCGGCGAACCCACGAATACCCCGAATTGACTCAGCTAGAAGGACTCAAAAACAGGTTCCGAGCAGTACCCTTACTGCCAGGGGCAGGATCAGCATATGCCACACACTGATTTCTATAAGTCGTATCGATCTTGCAGTCTTTAGAGCTTCTAGAACTTCTCAAAGATGGGATCGCTGCACTCGGAGTACATAACCTCACACCCGACACCCCCCTGCTTCTTGCAACCCGAGAGCGCTACAGCACCTGCTCTGGCAATAATGCCATCACGCGCGATATGCGCGCCTGTCTGGGAGGCCGTGGGAGACGCGATCGCCACACACTGGTTCTCATACGAGATCTTGACCACGCAGCTTCGCGCACCCCACGTCGCACATTGACTTAGCGCTTCCTGCTCAGCCTCTTCACGGGAGTACTTCTGCTTTGCAACTCCCGTATCCCCCTTTTCACCCATGGCAACGGCACCCCAGGTCTTATGCCAACGCCCTGTCGGCTGCGGTGGGGGCGATGGCAGCTGTTGCTGGGAAGAGACGCTGCCCGCACCAGGGATCGGAGCGCACCCGCTGACACCCTGCCCGCCAATTGGGTAGAAACCAGACGGGCAGTTGCCTTCAGCCGCTAACGGCGAGGACCAGAACAAAACCACCATTGCCAGAATCCCAACAAAGTACCGCATCAGTCATCCAGGACGAGATTGAGAATGGGGGCAGCAGCTGTGTTCGCCCGGCTGCCGAGCAATTTACCTGAAGGTAGTGACGGCGGCTTACCGACCTGCGCCAACATACGGCCCTCTAAAGCCACGGGCAGCCGAGCGCTGCCTGGACACACTTTCAATACTTGCGGAAGACCGGCGCGGAACATTCCGAGTAAA
>NZ_JBQEMR010000045.1:0-30188 GCF_052045015.1 Stenotrophomonas sp. 22692 | reverse complement strand
CCCCCCCCCCCCCCCCCCCCCCCCCCCCCCCCCCCCCCCCCCCCCCCCGCTACCTCAACTCAACCCAACTGTACCCACGCCGGCGCATGGTCGCTCGGACGTTCCCAGGTGCGCGGCTCGCGGTCGATGCCCGAAGCCACCGCACCGCTCTTCAGCGCATCGGAGACCAGGGTCAGGTCGATGCGCAGGCCCAGGTTGCGACGGAAACCAGCGGCGCGGTAATCCCACCAGCTGAAGGTACCCGCCTCGTCGTTGTGCAGGCGGAAGCCGTCGTGCAGGCCCAGCTGCAGCAGCTTGTTCAATGCGCCGCGCTCGGCGGTGGAGGTCAGGATGTGGTTGTCGTTCCACACCTCCGGGTCGTGCACGTCGCGCGCGTCCGGGGCGATGTTGAAGTCGCCCATCACGATCAGCTTCGGGTGGCGCTGCAGCTCTTCGGCGATCCAGGCATGGACCGCTTCCAGCCAGCGCAGCTTGTAGTCGTACTTGTCGGTACCGATGTCCTGGCCGTTGACCACGTACAGGTTGATCACGCGCAGGTCGCCGAAGGTACCGGCGATGACGCGCTTCTGCTCGTCCTCGAAACCGGGAATGCCGATCTGCACGTCCTGCGCCGGCTCACGCGACAGCAGCGCCACGCCGTTGTAGGTCTTCTGGCCGGCGAACACGCTGCGGTAACCCGCGGCGATCAGCGCCGAATCGGGGAACTTGTGGTCCTCCAGCTTGGTTTCCTGGATACCGACGATGTCCGGGCCGAAATCCTTGAGCCACTGCTCCAGGTGCGGCAGGCGGACATTGAGCGAATTGACGTTCCACGAGGCGATCTTCATGGGCGCATTCTACCCGGGTAGGCCTGGGTTGCCTTGTAGAGCCGAGCCCACGCTCGGCTGCGTCTGCCTGGACCAGCCAAGGGCAGCCAAGCGTGGGCTCGGCTCTACAGAAGAATCGGGCGCTGATTCCGTAGAGCAACGCCATGCGTGGCTTCACCGCAGCAACAGCTTCAACAACCCCGCAATCTTCGAATATGGCGGCCGCAGCCGGTCACTGGCCGCCCAGCGCGACTGCCACAGCACGGGCAGGCGCTTGCTCATCGCATCGAAACCCGCCCGCCCGTGGTATGCACCCATGCCGCTGGCGCCAACCCCGCCAAACGGCAGGCCATCGGCGGCGAAGTGCAGCAGGGTGTCGTTGACCGTCACCCCGCCCGCCACCACCTGGCCGAGGATGCGCTCCACCGTGGCCGTGTCATGGCTGAAGGGATACAGCGCCAGCGGCCGGTCACGGGACAGCACGTCGGCCAGCGCAGCATCCAGGTCCGGGTAGGCCCGCACGGGCAGGATCGGGCCGAATATCTCCTCGCGCATCAGGTCCAGGTCGTCGGGCGGGTCCAGCACCACGGTCGGCACCAGCAGGCGCTCGCGGTCGGCGCGCGCAGGATCCACCTGCGTCAGCGGGATCACTGGCACGCCACGTTCGCGCGCCTGCGCCAGATAACCCTGCAGGCGCCGGTACTGGCCTTCATTGATGATGCGCGTGTAGTCGTCGGCATTGCTGAAATCGTCATAGCGCTCGCGCACCTGCTGCTGCAGCGCCTGCACGAACTCGCGCTGGCGCGCGGTGTCGATCAGCACATAGTCCGGCGCAATGCAGGTCTGCCCGGCGTTGAACCACTTGCCGGTGGCCAGCCGCGCGGCGGCCTTGTCCAGCGGGAAATCGCGACAGACGATGGCCGGCGACTTGCCACCCAGCTCCAGCGTGACCGGCACCAGATGCTCGGCGGCCGCCGCCATCACCTTGCGGCCCACGGCGGTCGAGCCGGTGAACAGCAGATGGTCCAACGGCAGCGACGACACCGCCGCGGCCACGTCCGCCCGGCCCTGCACCACCGCCACCCGATCGGGCGGGAACACACTGGCCAGCAGATCGGCCAGGAACGCGCTGGTACGCGGCGTATGTTCCGAAGGCTTGAGCAGCACATGGTTGCCTGCGGCGATGGCGGTAGCCAACGGCACCAGTGCCAGCGTGACCGGGTAGTTCCAGGGCGAGATCACCCCGACCACACCCAACGGCGTCGGTCGCAGCTGCGCGCGCGCCGGCCACAGTCGCCAACCGGCACCGACCCGCTGCGGCTTCGACCAGCGTCGCAGGTGGCGGCGCAGGTGGTCAACGGCCGACAGCACGCTCATGCCATCGGCCAGTTTCGATTCAACGTGGGCGCGATGGCCGAAGTCTTCTGCGATGGCCGCAGCCATATCGTCCAGGCGTGCCTTCAGCGCTTCGCGGAGGCGGCGCAGGTCTGCCTCGCGCTGGTCCAGCGTGGGGCGCTGCGACTGCCAGGCGCTGCGCAGGGTGTGCAGGATGGCGGGGAGCTCGGCCGGCGGAATGGTGGTCATGCCGCGACTATACGGCGTGCGGCACGTCTCGATGGGCACGAGATGGCGTGTGGCTTCGGATGCTTGTCAACCGCGATGACGGCATTGAACGCTGTCTGTTCGCGTCTGCGGAATTTTGTGCCGCGCGTAGCGCGGTCGCCGAGCATCGCTCGGCGCTACAGGGAAACGAAAAGGCCGTGGTCTGCACCACGGCCCCTGAAATCCGGTGGGTGCCGACCGTTGGTCGGCACGCCGGTTATTGGGTGATATCCACGTCCTTGGTTTCGCGCAGGAACAGGCCGCCGATCACCACCGACATCAGCGCGATGATGATGGGGTACCACAGGCCGTAGTACAGGTTGCCGGTACCGGCCACCAGCGCGAAGGAGATCGCCGGCAGGAAGCCACCGAACCAGCCGTTGCCGATGTGGTACGGCAGCGACATCGAGGTGTAGCGGATGCGGGTCGGGAACAGTTCCACCAGGTAGGCAGCGATCGGGCCGTAGACCATGGTCACGTACAGCACCAGCAGCCACAGCATGAACACCGTGCCGGCAATGTTGATGCGTGCACCATCGGCCTTGGCCGGGTAGCCGGCGGCGGTCAGGGCGGTCTTCAGTTCCGCACCGAACGCATCGGCCTTGGCCTTGCCGTCTTCCTTGGTCAGGCCGGCGGCCTCATACGAGGTGACACTGGCGCTGCCCACGTTCACCATCGCCAGCGAGCCGGCGGCGGCGGGCTGCACGTCGTACGGCACACCGGCCTTGGTCAGCGCGGCGGTAGCCACGTCGCAGGAGCTGGTGAACTTGCGCAGGCCCACCGGATCGAACTGGAACGAGCAGGTAGCCGGATCGGCCACGACCAGGGCCGGCGAGCTGCTGCGGGCTTCTTCGATGGCCGGGTTGGCGAAGTGGGTCAGGCCCTTGAAGATCGGGATGTAGGTGACGGCGGCCAGCAGGCAGCCGGCCAGGATGATCTTCTTGCGGCCGATACGGTCGGACAGCCAGCCGAAGAAGATGAAGAACGGTACGCCCAACGCCAGCGCGGCCGCGATCAGCAGGTAGGAGGTGGTGGCATCGACCTTCAGCATGCTGCTGAGGAAGAACAGCGCGTAGAACTGGCCGCCATACCAGACCACCGCCTGACCCGCCGCCGCACCGAGCAGGACCAGCAGCATCAGCTTCAGGTTGCCGCCCTTCAGGCTGTCACGGAACGGGGTCTTGGAACCCTTGCCCTCGGACTTCATCTGCTGGAACAGCGGCGACTCGCTCAGCTGCAGGCGGATCCACACTGAGACACCCAGCAGCAGGATCGAGACCAGGAACGGAATGCGCCAGCCCCAGGCTTCGAAGGCTTCATTGCCCAGGAAGTAACGGCAGGCCAGGATGATCAGCAGCGACATGAACAGGCCGAGCGTGGCCGTGCACTGGATGAAGCTGGTGTACAGGCCACGTTTGTCGTCCGGCGCGTGCTCGGCCACGTAGGTGGCGGCACCGCCGTACTCGCCGCCCATCGCCAGGCCCTGGGCCAGGCGCAGGATGATCAGGATCACCGGCGCGGCGAAACCGATCGAAGCGTAGTTGGGCAGCACGCCGACCAGGAAGGTCGAGATGCCCATGATCAGAATGGTGACCAGGAAGGTGTATTTGCGGCCGATGCGGTCGCCGAGGCTGCCGAAGAAGGCCGCGCCGAACGGACGCACGAAGAAGCCGGCGGCAAACGCCAGCAGGGCGAAGATCATGCCCGTGGTTTCATTGACGCCACTGAAGAACTGCTTGGCGATGATGGCCGCGAGCGAGCCGTACAGGAAGAAGTCGTACCACTCGAACACCGTGCCGAGGCTCGAGGCGAAGATGACCTTCTTGTGACCCTTGGTCAGGGTGCCCGCTTTGTGTGCGGTACTGGGTGTGCTGGACATGGGGCGTTTTCCCTCGGTAGATGCCGACCTTGGTCGGCACTCAATTCGGTAGGTACCGGCCGCTGGCCGGCACGCAATCTCTATAGGTGCCGACCTTGGTCGGCACTCCTCTAGAAGCTGTACTTGGTGGTGAACTGCAATCGGGTGATGTCACCCTTGTTGCCGTTCTCCACTTCGCGACGGCCGTACATCAGCTCCGCACCGATATCGACCTTGGGCAGCGGCGAATAGAAGATGTTGCCGCGGATGCTCTGCACGCTCTTGGTTACCAGCGGGCCGAGGATGCTGTCGTTGTCGTAGTCGCTGCGCGCGTAGATCAGGTTGGTGCGCAACTTCGGCGAGAACGCATGCCGCCAGCCCACGTAGCCGGCAAGCACGCCGGTCGGGTTGAGTTCGTCGCGGGCCACGTCATAGGCACTGTCGGCGGTGATGCCCAGGCCGATGTAGCGGGCGATGCCTTCGCCGCCAGTCAGCTGGTAGTGCAGCGAATCGCTGTCACCCATCACCCATTTGCCGCCCAGGGTCAGGCCGCCAGCCACCTTGTCGGCCTTGGCGCCGGTGGCCTGGTTGTCGACCTTCAGCTGACGGACGATGCCGCCGACACCGAAGGTGCCCCAATCACCCTTCCAGCCATAGCGCATGGTCAGATCGGGCAGGCTGCCACGGTCGGAGTTGGCGCTGGCGTTGGTCCATGCCCCGGTGACCGGGTTGCGGGTACCGGTGAGGGTGGTGGTTTCCGGGTTTTCCAGCGCGACGCTGAAGCCACCCTGGGTGTAACGCACCTGGGCCTGGCGCACGAAGATCACGCCATCGGTGGGGCCGACGAAGTCGACCGCCTCGGGCAGTGCGGCCGCGTCCATGAAGTTGGACCAGGTCTGGCCGGCCATCCAGTTGTTCCAGTACATGTAGGCGTGGCGCAGGGTCACACCGTAGGTATTGGTGGCGGTCTGGTTGCCCAGTGAATTGCCGAAGAAGTCCATCTCGAAGAACGCACCGGCCTTGTTGCCCGATTCGCTCACGTTGTCGATGCCCAGGTTGAAGCGCGAGAACTTGGCGTGGGCATTGAAGTCGGTGCCCGAACGCTTGCCGCTGCCGCCAGCGCCTTCCACCGGGGTCTGGCCCGGCAGGTACAGCGAGCGGCCGGTGGCGTCGTCGGCCAGCTGGCCATCGCTGGTCTGGGTGGCCAGGAAGTCGGCCTTGATGAAGCCGCCGATCTTGACCGTGGTGCCCGGCGCCGCGCCCGGGGTGATGGTGGTGACCTGGATGGGCTGCTTGCCGGCCGGCACCTGTGCGACCGGCTTCTGCTCGGCCTGCACCGTGCGGACTTCGGTTACGGCCTGCTGGGTCTGGCTGATCTGGGTCTGTTGTTGTTGCTGCGAAGACAGCAGCAGCTGGACCTGGCGTTCCAGTTCGGCAACGCGTGCTTCCAGTGCCTTCTCTTTGGCGGTCTCTGCGAACGCCATGCCCGGTGCGACCAGGGCGACCAACAGGCAGGCCGCCAAAGGTGTGCGCACGGCTTTCAACGTACGGTGGCTCATGTTGCCCTCTCTCCCAAGTGGCAAGGTGATGCCGCGCGTGGGGCACGGTCGAGCCGAGACTGCGGGGCGATTATGTATAGCGGCTATTCGCCATTGGTCGAACCCGGCCCTGCTGGGCGCTCACTTTCGACCATGGTCTAACCAGAGTGGTGACGCGACCGGGGGTGGATGGGGCAAACTGAGGGGGATCGGTCGCTGCGATGCTGCGACCGCACACACAAAGTCAACGTGCAAGTGAGGGTGCCATGGCTGATATCTACCCCGTCGATCCGCAGTTCGCCGCCAAGGCACGCATCGACAAGACGTCGTACGAACAGCAGTACCAGGCTTCGGTGACCGACCCGGATGGTTTCTGGGGCAAGGCGGCAGGGCGCCTGCAGTGGATGCGCAAGCCGACGAAGATCAGGAACGTCAGCTACGACCTGTCCGACTTCCACATCAAGTGGTTCGAAGATGGCGAACTCAATGCCAGCGTGAACTGCCTGGATCGCCAGCTGGAAACGCGCGGCGACAAGACCGCCCTGCTGTTCGAGCCGGACGGCCCGGATGCACCGGCCCAGCACGTCACGTATCGCGAGCTGTACGAGCGCACCTGCCGCCTCGGCAACGCGCTGCGCAACCTCGGCGTCAAGAAGGGCGACCGGGTCACCATCTACCTGCCGATGATCGTCGACGCCGCGGTGGCCATGCTGGCCTGCGCCCGCATCGGTGCGATCCACTCGGTGGTGTTCGGTGGCTTCGCGCCGAACTCGATTGCCGACCGCGTCAGTGACTGCCAGAGCAAGCTGATCATCACCGCCGACGAGGGCTTGCGCGGTGGCCGCAGGATTCCGCTGAAGGCCAACGTCGATGCCGCGCTGAAGCTGCCGGGCACGAACACGGTTGAAACCGTACTGGTGGTGCGCCACACCGGCGGCGCGGTGGACATGCAGGCCCCGCGCGACCGCTGGTTCCACGATGTGGTGGACAGCCAGCCGGCCACCTGCGAACCGGAACGCATGAACGCGGAAGACCCGCTGTTCATCCTCTACACCTCCGGTTCCACCGGCAAGCCGAAGGGCGTGCTGCACACCACCGGCGGTTACCTGCTGTACGCGGCCTACACCCATGAAGCGGTGTTCGACCTGCGCGAGGACGACATCTACTGGTGCACCGCCGACGTCGGCTGGGTCACCGGCCACAGCTACATCGTGTACGGTCCGCTGGCCAACGGCGCGACCTCGCTGATGTTCGAAGGCGTGCCGAACTACCCGGATACCTCCCGCTTCTGGAACGTCATCGACAAGCACAAGGTGAGCATCTTCTACACCGCCCCGACCGCCATCCGTGCACTGATGCGCGAAGGCGAGGAACCGGTGAAGAAGACCTCGCGCGCGTCGCTGCGCCTGCTCGGCAGCGTGGGCGAGCCGATCAACCCGGAGGCCTGGCGCTGGTACTACGAGGTGGTCGGCGACAGCCGCTGCCCGATCGTCGATACCTGGTGGCAGACCGAGACCGGCGGCATCCTGATCTCGCCGCTGGCCGGTGCGATGGATCTGAAGCCGGGTTCGGCCACCCTGCCCTTCTTCGGCGTGCAGCCGGCGCTGGTCAATGCCGATGGCGAGATCCAGGACGGCCCGACCGAGGGCAACCTGATCATCCGTGACTCCTGGCCGGGCCAGATGCGCACGGTGTACGGCGACCACCAGCGTTTCATCGATACGTATTTCCGCACCTACCCGGGCAGCTACTTCACCGGTGACGGGTGCCGCCGCGACGAAGACGGCTATTACTGGATCACCGGCCGCGTTGACGACGTGATCAATGTGTCCGGCCACCGCATCGGCACCGCCGAAGTGGAAAGCGCGCTGGTCTCGCACCCGAAGGTGGCCGAAGCGGCCGTGGTCGGCTTCCCGCACGACGTGAAGGGCCAGGGCATCTATGCCTACGTGACCCTGGTGGCCGAAGAAGCGCCGAGCGACGAACTGCAGAAGGAACTGGTCGCGTGGGTACGCAAGGAAATCGGCCCGATCGCCACGCCGGACCACCTGCAGTGGGCGCCGGGCCTGCCGAAGACCCGCTCGGGCAAGATCATGCGCCGCATCCTGCGCAAGATCGCCGAGAACGCGCCGGACCAGCTCGGCGACACCTCGACCCTGGCCGATCCGTCGGTGGTGGCGTCGCTGGTGGACGAGCGCAAGGTGCGCTGATGGCGTGACTGCAGGCGCAGGACGCGCCAGGGACGTGGCCGGGAGGAGGGACCCGGCCGCGTCCGACCCGTCCTGCACCTGCCATCACGTCGCTCTTTTTCCTGATCGATAAGCTCGACCCATGACCACCCTCCTGATTGCCGATGACCACCCGCTGTTCCGCGAAGCCCTGCGTGGGGCCGTGCAGCGGGTCATCCCGGGCGTACAACTGTTCGAGGCCGACAGCGTGGAAGCACTGTACGCGCTGGCCGATCAGCACAACGACGCCGACCTGGTCCTGATGGACCTCAACATGCCGGGTGCGCAGGGCTTCAACGCACTCGTGCACATGCGCTCACTGCATCCGCAGCTGCCGGTGGTGGTGGTGTCCGCGCGCGAAGAAGCCACGGTGATGCGCCGCGCGCTCGACCACGGTGCGCTCGGCTTCATTCCCAAATCGGCCGACTCGGACACCATCGGCCATGCACTCGGCACCATCCTCGATGGCGAGACCTGGGCACCGCCGGAAGCGCACAACGTGCCGCCCACCGGCAGCGAAGAACGCGAAGTCGGCCAGCGCCTGCGCGAGCTGACCCCGCAGCAGTTCCGCGTCCTGCAGATGCTCGGCGCCGGCCGCTTGAACAAGCAGATCGCCTACGACCTCAACGTCTCCGAAGCAACGATCAAGGCCCACGTCACCGCCATCCTGCGCAAGCTCGGCGTAACCAACCGCACCCAGGCCGTGCTGATGGCCGGCAAGCTGGCCATCGACGACGACGCCATCGTACTGCCGCCGGAAGAAGACTGACGGTAGTGCCAGCCGCTGGCCGGCATTCGCCTGGAACGTCTGAAACCGTCCTGGTAGGTGCCAAGCTTGCTTGGCACGCCTTTGCTTGGCCCGTGTTATAGCCATCGCTATACAAACCAGCCCTGCCTGCGCGTTTCGCTGGAAATGCACCACGCGCGAATCGCGATGCTAAGCTTCGCGTCCCCTTGGGGAGTAGCCGGATTCCTTCGCAGGAATCGTCCACGTCAACATACTCGGCCGGTGCGCCGTGGCGTGGACAACCATGATGGTTGGCGAGACCAGCGGCCCGCGCGCGCAACGTCAGGTTGGGCGCGAGCGCAGGCCGTGCGTCCGTCCTAGCCCGACCTCAACAGCCGCCCATGTCCCCCATTTCGATCCTTCTGATCGGCTTCGCCATGTCCACCGATGCCTTCGCCGCTGCAATCGGCAAGGGCGCGGCCATGCGCAAGCCGGTGTTCCGCGATGCACTGCGTGCCGGCATCATCTTCGGCGTCATCGAGGCGATCACGCCCATCATCGGCTGGCTGCTCGGCCGCGCCGCGCTGCAGTACGTCGAAGCCTTCGACCACTGGATCGCGTTCGGCCTGCTCGGTGCGCTGGGCATCCACATGATCTACAACGGCCTGCGCCCGGACAGCGCCGAGGATGACGAGGATCGCTCGCAGCACCACGGCTTCTGGAAGCTGGCGCTGACCGGCTTCGCCACCAGCATCGACGCGATGGCGGTGGGTATCGGCCTGGCCTTCATGGACGTGCATATCGGCGTGATGGCCGCGGTCATCGGCCTGTGCACACTGACCATGGTGACCGCCGGCATCATGCTCGGCCGCGTGCTGGGCAGCATGGTCGGCAAGCGTGCCGAGATCATCGGTGGCGTGATCCTGGTGATCATCGGCGCGACCATCCTGTACGAGCACCTGCACGGCGTGGGGTAACGCATCGGAAGCAAGCGATTGCGTGGTTGCCGGCCAGCGGCCGGCACTACCAGACGTCACATCCACGCATGGCGTGGATCTACTGCGGGGCGCCCGGCGCTACTGCGCATCCCGCAGCGCGCCCAGGAAGGCGCGCAGCGAGGCCGGCTTGATCGGCTTGGTCAGCACGCGGTAGCCGCGTTCGCGCGCCATCCGCTTCAACTCGTCGCGACCATCGGCGGTCAGCAGCGCGCCGGGCAACGGGTAGCCCGCAGCCTCGCGAAGTGCCACCAGCGCATCCAGGCCATCCATGCGGTCGTGCAGGTGGTAGTCCACCAGCATCACCTGCGGGCGCTCGGCGATCTTCTCCAGCGCCTGGTCGACGGTGGCAGCGGTGATCACCTGCACCTGCCAACGGCCAAGCAATGCACGCATGCCGTCGAGGATCTCCTCATCGTTGTCCACGCACAGCACGCGCAGGCCGGCCAGCGAATCGCTGCGTACCGGTGCAGCCACCGCCTGTACCGGCGTGGCCAGCTCGGCGTAGCCCGGCAACGGCGCCACACGCGGCAGGATGATCGAGAACATCGAGCCGCTGCCGACGCGGCTGCGCGCATTGAGGCGATGGTCAAGCAGGCGCGAGATGCGCTGGCAGATCGACAGGCCCAGCCCCAGACCCTGCTCGCCCCAGTCGAACGGCTGCTGGTAACGGTGGAACTCATCGAAGATCTGCCGCATGTGGTGCTCGGGAATGCCGGGACCGGTATCCCATACCTGCAGCTCCACTTCGTCGCCACGATGGCGCACCGCCAGCACGATGCGCCCCTGGCGGGTGTAGCGCAACGCGTTGGCCAGGAAATTCTGCAGCACGCGGCGCAGCAGGCGGCGATCACTGCGTACCCACGCCGGGCGCGCGAACAGGTCCAGGCGCAGGCCACGACCGGCGGCGACCGGCGTGTACTGCGCCGCCAGTTCGCGCATCAACGCACTCACGTCGAACTCGCCGATCACCGGGTGCAGGCCACCGGCATCCAGCCGCGACACGTCCAGCAGGCCATCCAGCAGCTCTTCGGCCGCGCGCAGCGACGCATCCACGCGTTCGGCCAGGTGCTTCTGCTCATCGCTCACGTGGTCGCTGTCACGCAACGCCGAAGCGAACAGGCGCGCGGCGTTCAGTGGCTGCAGCACGTCATGGCTGATCGCTGCCAGGAAACGCGTCTTCGACTGCTGCGCGACCTCGGCCTCGTGCGAGCGCTCGGCGACGCGCTGTTCCAGCGTCTCGTTGGCTTCCAGCAGTGCTTTTTCCGCGTGCTTGTAGTCGGTGATGTCGTTGTAGCTGGTCACGTAACCGCCGCCGGGCAGCGCCTGCCCGCGCATCTCGATCACCTTGCCGTCGCTGCGGGTGCGCTCGAACACGTGCGGTGAACCGGCGCGCATGTAGCCGATGCGGCGGTTGATCTGCACTTCGATATCGCCCTCGCCCAGTTCGCCGCGCTCGGCGTTGTAACGGATCAGGTCGGCCACCGGGCGGCCCACGTAGAGCATCCCGTCGGGGTAGCCGAACATGTCCTGGTACCGGCGGTTCCATGCGGTCAGGCGCATGTCCGGATCGACCACGCTGACCCCGGCGCTGATGTTCTCCAGCGTGGTCGACAGGATCTCGCGGTTGAAGCGCAGCTCCTGCCCGGCTTCGTCCAGCACTGCCACCACTTCGCCCAGGTCCATGCCCGAGCCACGCAGCAGGCTGGTCAGCAACAGGCGTGCGGATGCCGCGCCGATCGACGCGGCCAGCAGGCGTTCGGTGAACTGCACCCACGGGCGGTCTGCAGGCGCGGAGGATTGCAGTTCACGGCCCAGCGACTGCGCCTGCTCGAAGAACGAACGCCGCGCATGGCGCTCGCCGACCACGCGCGAGGCCAGTGCCAGCAGATCGCCCACATGCACGTGGCCGGGCCAGCCGCCGGCCACCGACGGGCGTTCGGCATACGGGTCGAGGAACGGTGCTGCGCGCAGGCGCTCGTCCACACCGGGTCGCCAGCGTGCGGACACCAGCATCATCGTCGCCGCGTTGACCAGCAGCGACCAGAACGTGCCATGGGTCAACGGGTCCCAGCCGGTCATGCCGAACAGCTGCTGCGGACGCAGCCACTCGATGCCGAACGGACCGTGCTGCACCCAGGCGGCATCAACCCAGCCGGCCATGGTCATCGCCGGCAGCAGCAGCGTGTACAGCCATGTCGCGAAGCCGAGCAGCATGCCCATCTCGACGCCACGCCGGCTGGCGCCACGCCAGTACAGGCCGCCGATCAGGCCCGGTGCGAACTGCGCCACTGCAGCGAACGCCATCAGGCCGTACGACGCCAGCGTGCTGTCGTTGCTGCTGGTGCGGTAGTAGCTGTAGGCCATCAGCGCCAGCAGCAGGATCGCCAGGCGGCGGATCCACAGCACGCGCGAGGCGACGTCGGCGGCTTCCTGATGGTCGCCACTGCGGCGCAGCAGCACCGGCATCACCAGGTCGTTGCTGACCATGGTGGCCAGCGCGATGGACGACACGATGACCATGCCGGTGGCCGCCGAGAAGCCGCCCACATAGGCGATCAGCGCCAGCGCATTGCGGCCTTCGGCCAGCGGCAGGGCCAGCACCATCGAATCGTCGGCGACGCTGCCGCCGGTGCCGAACAGGGTCACGCCGGCGGTGGCGATTGGCAGCACCATGCCCGAGATCAGCACAAGATAGCCACCGAACATCCAGCGCGCGCGGCGCACATCGCGCACGTCACCACATTCGACCACGGCCACGTGGAACTGGCGCGGCAGGCAGATGATGGCCAGGAAACTCAGCAGCGTCTGCGAGATGAATCCCACCGGCGGCAGGCCGGTGAACAGCGTATGCACCGACTCGACCACCGCGTCGGTGCGGTTGCTCAGCCACAGGTAGGCGAACACGCCCACCGCCACCATCGCCAGCAGCTTGATCACCGATTCGAAGGCGATCGCCAGCATCATGCCGTGGTGGTGCTCGGTGGCATCGACCTGGCGGGTGCCGAACAGGGTGGCGAACAACGCCATCAGCAGCGCCACGTACAGCGCCGGATCGGTGAAGAAGCCGGTCGGGCCGGTGTTGCCGGTCAGTACCTGCAGGCTCATCGCCACTGCTTTGTACTGCAGCGCCAGGTACGGAATGATGCCGATCAGCGCGATGATCGCCACCAACGCCGCCAGCCGCCGCGAACGGCCGAAGCGCGAAGAGATGAAATCGGCGATGGAAACCACGTTCTGGCTGCGCGCGATCAGCGCCAGGCGCTCGATGATGCGCCAGCCGAACAGCAGCAGCAGCAGCGGGCCGATGTAGATGGGCAGGTAACCCACGCCGTTGCGCACGGCGGTGCCGACCGCGCCGTAGAAGGTCCACGACGAGCAGTACACGGCCAGCGCCAGGCTGTAGACCACCGGTCGCAGCCACGGCCGGTCGGGGTACATCGGCCGACGGTCGCCCCACCACGCCACGCCGAACAGCAGCGCAGCATAGGCAACCGAGACCAGCAGCAGGATCCAGCTGGAGACCACGCGTGCGTTTCCGTCGGAAGAACCCGCAGTGTAGGCCAGGCGTGGCCGGGGGTGCGGGCTCGTTGGGGGCAACCGCCCCCACCAGGGTGGGGGTCTACGCGGTGCGGGCCACGACCGTTGGTCGTGGCCGGCTTCTTACTGGGCCGGCACGCCCATTTCCTTCAGCAGTTCCGGCGCCGGGTAGACCTTGGCTAGCAGCCAGCGCAGGTAGCGCATGTCCACGTGCACGGCGCGCTTGTAGCGCGGGTCGAACCACCAGCTGGCGCTGACCGACTCCCAGTTGCTGTCGAAGTTCAGGCCGATCAGTTCGCCCTTGGCGTTGAGCACCGGCGAGCCGGAGTTGCCGCCGGTGGTGTCCAGGTTGGTCAGGAAGTTGACCGTCTGGGTCTTCAGCGCCGGGTCGGCAGTGCTGCCGAAGTCACCCTTGGCGATCGCGGCCAGCAGCGGCTTGGGTGCATCGAACGGATAGGCGTTGGTGTTCTTCTCGACGATGCCGGCCACGGTGGTCACCGGCGAGTAGGTCACGCCGTCGCGCGGGTGCAGTGCCTCGACCTTGCCGTAGCTGATGCGCAGGGTGCGGTTGGCGTCCGGGTACACCGCACGGCCCTGCTTGGCACGCCAGGCGAACAGCGCCTGCATGTACGCCGGGCGCAGGCGCAGCTGCTCGCCTTCGCGGGTCTTGCTCTCGTTCTCGATGCGCAGCTGCGCGGCCACCAGCGGGCCGGCCACGGCGATCAGCGGATCGGCGGCAAGTGCCTTGCCCTCGCGTGCGGCAGTGAAGCGCGACAGGCGCTGCGCCTCGTCACCCAGCTGGGTGCCGGCATAGAGGGTGTCCAGCGCCTTGGCCAGCTGCTCCGGGGTACGGCCGAAGGCCGCGTCGAACTCGGCCACGCGCTGCGCGTCCGGCAGCTGCTGGTAGCGGGTCAGCAAGGTGGTCAGCAGGGCCTTCTCGACCTCCGGTGCGTAGCGGCGCTGGACCTGCTTGAGCACGCCTTCGATCATCGCCTGGTCGCGCTGCTGGTAACCGCTCTCGCGCTGCGCGTCAGGCTTGGCCGATTCGATGCGCAGGCGCTCCAGCAGCAGCGCAGAGCGCAGCAGCTGGCTCTGCGCGGCGATCTGGTCCAGCAGCAGGTCACGCTCGCCCACCGCCGCACCCTGCGACAGGTTGGCCAGCAGCGCCTTGATGTCGCCTTGGTACTTGCGGTCGGTCGCGGCCAGCATCGCGGTCTCGTCGGCGGCACGCTGGGCCTTGGCGTCGCTGCGCAGCAGGCCTTCCAGTTCGCCAGCGGCGCGCTTGCGGTTGTTCTTCAGCGACTGCAGCTGCGAGGCATAGCGGGTACGCGCCTGCGCGTCCTTGGCGGTGGCGGCCTCGATGGTGTCGATCATCTGCTGGAACACCGACACGCGGCGCGGCAGCACGGCATCGATCTGGCCGGCGAATTCGGCCGCGGTACGGTGGCGGTAGGTGATGCCCGGGTAACCGGCCAGCATCGCGTAATCGCCTTCCTTCGGGCCTTCCACCGACATCTGCAGGTGCGCCGGTGCCTGGTAGGGCACGTTGTCCTTGCTGTAGGCGGCCGGCTTGCCGTCCTTGCCGACATAGGCGCGCAGCAGGGTGAAGTCGCCGGTGTGGCGCGGCCACATGAAGTTGTCGGTCTCATCGCCGTAGTTGCCGATCGCACGCGGCGGCGCATACACCAGGCGCACGTCGCTTAGTTCCAGCTGGGCGATGCGGTAGAAGTCGGTGCCGTAGTACATGTTGGCCACCGAGCAGCGCACGCTGCCGTCCTTCTCGCACTCGGCCACGATCTGCTTGCTGGCCGCATCCACCGCATCGTAGTAGGCGCGACCGGTCTTGCCACGCGCCTGCGCCAGCACCTGGTCGGTCACCTTGTCGAAGCCGACGGTGACCAGCACGCGGAAGTCCGGGTTGGCCGGACGCTCGTCGGCACGGTCCTTGGCGATGAAGCCACCGTTGATCAGGTCGTGCTCGGGCGAGCTGTTGTACTGGATCACGCCCATCGCCACATGGTGGTTGGTCAGCAGCAGGCCGTCGGCGGACACGAACGAACCGGTGCCGCCACCGGCGCGCACCACCGCGCTCAGCGGCGGCGCAGTGACGTTGGCCAGGTCGGCCGGATTGCCCTTGAAACCGGCTGCCTGCAGCGGCTTGGCCAGTTCCGGCAGCTGGGTCGGCATCCACATGCCTTCGTCGGCATGGGCACCTGCGGCGAGGGTCAGGCCCAGGGCCAGGGCGACAGGAAGGGTTTTACGGGCAGACATCGGCGTTTCCGGCAATACAGAACAGCCGGGGACCATAGCCGCTGGGGGCCGATGGGGCAACGGCCGATGGTTGGGGGCACCGATGCTGGCTAGAATCAGGCACGGATACCAGGGAAGGACCGATGATCGCAGGAATCGATCTGGGCACCACGCATTCGACAGGGCCATCTGCCGCCGAGGCGCTTGCCGACCGCATCGTCCGCAACGGTCAGCAACGCGATCCGGCAGACTTCGCAGCCTGGCTGCAGCAGTCCCCGGAACTGCAGCCCCCTGCGGATGCTGGCGCGGTGAACCTGGCAACCTGGCAACGGCTGATGAAGGGCACTACACCGTTCCCGCAAGCGAGCTTCGAGCAGCTGGCCGACCGCTTCCAGTGGTATGACCGGGACAGTATCCGCGAGTGCTACGACATGGCCGCCCTCGGCCACAGCATGCACCTGTGCTGGTTGCTGGTGCCAGGCAACGAGACCGCGCTCGCCCGTTACATGCATCTCGAGAATGCGCCGGTTTCGGTGGTGCAGGCCCGCACCCGTGTCGCCCGGCTCAGTGGCCCCTGGCACCCACTGCGCGCGCACATCCAGGCGCTGTCCGCGCGCACGCGGCACGAAATGCGTGAAACGCTGCATTACCTTGTCGGCGTGCCTGTGATGGCGCACGTGGCGCTCCCACCGCCATTGCAGCGCAGGCAGGTCATGTTCTGGGCGGCCGCATGCGACGCCCTGCACCATTCCGTGCCGTCACGCAGACGCTTCACGCGGCGAACGGTCGCTTTGGCACTGCTTCTGACGTGCGCCCTGCTGGCCACCATCGCAATCCTCCGCGGGGCATTTTCCAGCTCCCCCGGCAATGCACACAGTGATCGTTCAAGCCTGCAGCCCCCACACGAGGCAAACCCATGAGCAACTGGATGGACCTGCTGGAGCGCGCCAAATCCACCGACCCGCAGCCTTTCGCGGTGTACCTGCAGGGCCTGCGCAGCCAGTGGTCCTTGGACGAGCGCGCTGAAGTCAGTGCCAGGGTGCTGCAGGCGCTGCGCGCGCGGCAGGCGCCCATGAACCTGTCCGAAGCCGCGGCGCTTTACCAGGCCTTCGGCTGGGACGACGCGGGCTGCGGCCTGGCACCAGGCGAACTGCGCGAGCTGGCCGAACACGCCTGGCAGGACTGGCTGCAACTGCCCGCGCAGACCGATCTGCTGGCCCAGCAGATGGAGGCGCGTGGCGGGCGCTGGACCAGCCACGATGACGCTGCCAGCCGCCTTCAGCAGCTGCGCGAACCGCGTTCGCACCTGCGCAACCTGATGTCCGCGCTGCCGCTGCGCGTGCCGCGCCAGGCCGCAGCGTTGATGGACGTACTGGGCTGCCAGGAGGACCGTCCTCTGCCGCCCGGCATCGATGCGGGCCAAGCCCGTTTCTGGGCCGGCGCCAGCGATGTCACCCGCCTCACCGCGGCACAGTTGTCATTGCTGCGTGCACTGCTGGCAAGCGTGGCGCTGACGTTGATGGCCTTCATCGCGTTGGCCACCACCCAGATCGCCAGCACGCTGCTGCCCTACCAGTCGGAAGAGCAGCGCAGGGCGATCGTGCTGGGCACGGCAGCGCTGGCGCCACTGCTCGGCACGCTGCTGGCCATTGGCCTGCGTCATCTGTTCGTCTGGCAGAGCGCCCCTGAAGACCCGTCCGTGCCGCCTTCCCGGCTGCGTTGGCTGACCCTGCCGGTCGCCTGCGCAGCCATCGCAGCGGTCGGTACCGCCGTCTACCTGTGGGTGCCCTCGCCTTCGCTGTGGTTGGCACCGCTGTGCTGGCTGCTGGCCTGGACCGTGCTGGCCACGGCATGGATCCGCTACCAGCTGCGCCGGGGCAAGCCCGCCCGCATGGAATTGCCAGTGTCATTCCTGGTGATGCTGTCCGTGCTCAGCGTGCTGCCGGCGCTGCTGGGTGCGCTGCTGCTGTGGAGCATGGACCTGTCCGGGCACCGCCAGCGGCTGCGCCGCAGCTGAAGATGCCGGGGGTCGGACCCTCTCAACGAAAGGGCACCGCCCCCGACCCGGTCATTTCTCCCGCCGCCAGTTGATCGACCCACGGTTTTCCACCGTGCTCGATTCCACTTCCACGTCGAAGCCGCGACGCAGCAAGTATTTCAGCGTGATCACCGAACCGGCACCGACCAGCGACACGCCGTAGCCGACGTACAGCTTGGGCGAGATGTACTTGCCGACACCGATCACCGAGCCGCCCAGCGCGCGCGACTGGCTCACACCGGCGTCGTCCAGGCCCAGCTTGGCGCCCAGCTGCGAAGCCAGCAGGCCGCTGCCGGCCGAGAGCGCCGCGGAAGCCGCGTTGACCTGCTGGGTCTGGTCGCTGCTGGCACCGGTCAGGCTGCGGCCCAGCACCAGGTAGGCCAGTGCTTCGGACTGCGACATCGCCGGATCGGACCACACGTCCGCACGCGGTTGCTGCGCACGCCCGGTCACGTCGATGCCGGCGGTGACATCACCGATCCGGCGCTCGGCACGGATGTTGATGCGCGGGTCGGACACCGCGTTGTAGTTCCAGGTGAGGTTGCCACGGGTGATGGTCAGGTCCTGCCCATACGCCTTGTAGCGGCCACTGACTTCCAGCCCGCCATTGGCGGTCATTTCGCGGCCAGGCTTGGCCCAGACCTGCATCTTGCCGGTCAGCGCACCCTTCAGGCCGAAGCCGGTCATCTTCACCTTGTCGCCAAGGCTGACGGTCAGGTCCATGTCCAGCGGCGAGGTGCGCGACTCCTCCGGATCGGCCGGGTCCAGCACCACCACGTCTTCGGACACCGAGGTGCCACGATCCAGGCGCTCAAGGTCGATGTCGGCCTCGGGCACGTGCACGGTGCCACGCAGCTCCATCGCCGCCTTGGCCAGGGTGAAGTCGAGGTTGGGATTGGCGACGATGCGCAGCTCGCTGGTGTTGGACAGCAGCACGTTTTCGCCGTGGATCTTCAGCTGCAGCGGCTGTGCATCGCCAAACCAGGACAGGCCACCATCCACGTACAGCGTGCCCTGACCAGAGTTGGCCTGCGCGGTGATCTTGGCCGAACCGTCGGGCTGCGCCACGAAGCTGCCCTTGCCCTGGTCGAAGGTCAGGCCCAGCGCGGGGAATTCACCCTTGAAGTTGCTCAGCTGCGCGTCGCCACCCAGCGACGGCTGGCCACGCGTACCACGCAGGCTGACGTGGCCCTCGATCAGGCCGGTCGGTCGCACGATGTCCGGCGAGAACAGCTCCAGCCAGTACAGCCGCGACATGTTGAGGTAGAGCTCGCCGTTCAGCGGTGCACTGGCTTCCCAGCCGGTCTGCATCCTGGCATCGACGAAGCCGTTGCCCTGGAAGCCCATGCCCAGATAGCCCTTGATGCTGGCCGGGGTCATGTCGAGCTTGAGCGAGAACTGGTCATAGCGCACCAGCTCGCCGCGGGTGGTGTCGCCCACGGTGTTGCGGTTCTCACCCAGGCGCACGCCGCCTTCCTTCGAGCGCACTTCCACATGGCCTTCCCATGCATTGCCGCGCGGGCGGATCTGCGCGTCCAGGCTGACATCGCCACGCAGGTAGATGCGACGGCCGGACTGCGGTGGCAACCACGGCTGCACCAGCGCAAGCGGCAGTGCATCGCTGCGCACCACCAGGCCCTCGCGCGGCCAGTTGGCCTGTGCGCACAGCGTGCCGCTGCTGGTCGCGGCCAGGCAGGCTTCGCCCAGGGTGTAGGTGCTGCCGTTGATCGCGAACGCCGCCGGTGCACGCAGCGACCAGGCATCGCCCTTCACCGGTGCGATGCGCAGCGCGGCCAGCTCGCCACGCCACTGCGCGCCCTGCTGGCGGACGCTGCCCTGCAGCTCGATCGCGCCCATCTCGTTGCGGGTCTGCGCGGCCAGGCGCAGGTTGGAGACACTGCCCTGCGCATCCACGTTCAAGCGTTCCAGCAGCATGCCGGCATTGACCTGCTGGCCCTGGATCGCCAGCGTGCCGCTGTCGCCGCGCCACGGCAGGTGGCCCTTGATGCTCACGCTCTCGGCGCCGTAGCCGTCCCAGTTGAGGTTGTTGCCGACCAGGTCGGCGGTGATGTCCGGCGCATCGCGCGGGCCCTTCACCTGTACCTGGCCACGCAGGCCGCCATCGGCGCCCGGCAGCAGATCGCTCAGCTGCAGTGGCTCGAAGCGTGCATCGATGTCGAGGCGATCACCGACCTTGCCCGACGCGGTCACCCGGCTGCTGCCCAGCGACAGCTTCAGGTCACCCTGGCCCTGCGCGCCCTGCAGCGCGAACTTGCCCTGCGCGTCGAGGTTGCGCTGGCGCAACACGCCCTTCAACGACGGCAGATCGACCGTGGCTTCGAGCGTGCCGGCGGTACCCGGCGGTGCGTTTGCCGGCGGCGGCAGCTGGCGGCCCTTGGAGGCCAGGTTGCCGGACAGGCGGCCATTCCAGCCCGGCACGAAATAGCCGGGGTCGAAATCCTTCAGCGTGGCCTTGGCATCCCAGTCCAGCTGCGGTGCCCACGCCACCTGGCCTTCCACCTGCAGCTGGCCACCCGGCGTCTGCGCCTGCAGCTGGTGGATCGACGCGGCCTGATCGTTGCCGCGCACGTCGAAGTGCAGCTGCGCCTTCTGCGCGTCGCGCTCGACCTCGGCGCGGCCGATCGCCGCCCAGGCCTTCAGGGTACCGGCCAGACCGAAGCGTGCTTCCTTCAGGGTGACCGGCACCGGTGCGCTGCCGGCGGTGTTCGGATCGGGCGCCGGTACGTAGGTCAGATCATGGGCGACCACCGAGAAGTTGAGCTTCTGCTGGTCTTCCTGGCTGAAATCGGCGGTGCCTTCCAGGCGCACCTCACCGCCAAGCCCCTTCACCAGCAGCGGTGAGACCTTCAGCACCTGGTCCTTCAGCGACACCACCGACGGTGCCAGTTCCAGTGCCTGATCGCCCTGCTTCACCTTGCCACGCAGGTTGGCGTTGCCGCCCTTGCCGGCGGCGGTGAAGTCCAGTGCCAGTGGTGCGATCGCCGAGCTGGCCAGTGCCGGCGACAGCAGCGCCAGATCCAGCTCGTCGCTGCGGATGCTGGCGCTCCAGCTCGGATCGGTGCGGCCATCGAACACCAGCATCGCGTGCAGCGGCTTCGGCGCGCGCCCAGCTACGGCCACCTCCATGTGCGACAGGTCGCCACGGGCGACCAGGCCGACGGTGGCGGCCGTGCGGCCACGCGGCGCCGGCAGCACTGCGGTGACGGTCACGTCGGTGTCGTAGTCCTTGGCCGGGATATAGCGGCCCTGGGCAGTGAAATTGCCCATGTCGCTGTCCACCACCAGTTTGTGCGCCTGGAACTCGCCGTTGGCGATCTCGATGCCGCCACGCACGCGGCTGATGTCGATCACCGGCTCGTTGGCCTGGCTGATGCGGAAGCCATCGATGGCGATGGCATCGGCCTGGATCGCCAACGGCATCTCGATCTGCGGCAGCGAATCCGGCCACGACGGCAGCTTGAACGGCTCGTCACTCTTGGCCAGGTTCAGCGTCGCGTTGGTCAGCTCCAGCTTGTCCAGCAGCAGCTTGCGGCCCAGCAGCGGACGCAGGTCCGGCTCCAGGTGCGCGCGCTCGGCGTGGAAATGGATGTCGTCGTAGCGGAAGTCGACGTTGTACAGGGTCAGCGGGCCGGCCACCGGGCCGTCCACCTTGTCCCAGGTGAAGCTGGCGCCCACCGGCAGCCGCGCCACCACCTGTGCCAGCAGCACGTCACGGCCGGCCACGGTCTGCAGCAGCCAGTAGACCGCCAGCAGGGCCAGCAGCACCAGGCCCAGCACGCCCACACCCGACCAGGCCCAGAAGCGGCGGCGGCGGTAGAAGCGCACGCGCGGCGGCGTGGTCGGGTTCGGAGTGGGTGCGGGCGTACTCACAGGTCCGCTCCGATGTTGAGGTACAGCTGGAACTGCGAATCGGGGTTGTTCAAGCCATGCGCGATATCCACGCGCACCGGACCCACTGGCGATTTCCAGCGCACGCCGAAGCCGACGCCGGTGTGCAGATCAATGGTGTTGTCGAAGGCGCTGCCGGTATCGACGAACACCGCCGCACCCCAGGGGCCACCATTGAAATAGTGCTCGTACTCGGCCGAGCCGATCACCAGGTTCTTGGCACCCAGCGCGTATTTGTCCGGTGCAGGGGTCCGCGGGCCCACCTCGCGGTAGGCATAGCCGCGGATGCTGCGGTCACCACCGGCGAAGTAGCGCAGGCTCGGCGGCATCGCCACCAGATCGCTGGTCCAGGTGGTGCCACCCTCGCCGCGCAGGATCAGGCGGTTGCTTTCGCCCACCGGGATGTACCAGCGCAGCACGGCATTGGCCTGCACGAAGCTGGTGTCCGAGCCGGCACCTTCAACGCCGGCACGCATTGTCGCGGTACCGCTGATGCCCTTGCGCGGGAACAGTTCGTCATCGACGTTGACGTAGTCAGCGACCAGCTGCGGGTAGACCAGCGTCGAGGTGTTGTAGACCGCGTCGGTGAATTCGGTGCCGGAGGCATAGCGCCAGCGCTCGCGCAGCGCGTTGATCGAGGCGATCGCGGTCCAGTGTTCGTTGATCTCGCCGCTGCGGCTGGCGATCAGCTTGAAGTTGCGCAGGTCGATGTAGTCGGTCTGCTCGTCATACGCACTGGCAGCGAAGGTGTACCAGCCATCAAGCCAGTTGAAGGCCGGAATGCGGTAGCTGGTGACCAGGCTCTTGCGCTTCTGCGCATAGTCCAGCTGCGTGTTCATCTTGTGGCCGCGGTTGTTCAGCCACCGCCGTTCGATGCCACCGCGCACACCCGGGCCACTCTCGCTGCCGTAGCTCAGACCCGCGGTGTAGATGGTGCGCTTGGCACGGGTCAGCTTCACATCCACTGGCACTTCACCATTCGCATCGGCCTGGTCGGGCCGCGGCTGGATGTCGATCACGCTGAAATAGTCCAGCTTGGTCAGCGACTCGCGCAGCCGGTCCAGCTTGCCCTCGTGGAAGTAGCTGCCCTGGTCCCAGTACACCAGCGGGTCGAACAGCTTGTCGACGAAGTAGTCCTGCTCGAAACGCACCGGCCCCATGTTGTAGCGGCGACCGCTGTCCCAGGTCAGGTCGATGTCGGCGGCGTTGTCGGCACGGGTGATCTGCACCTGGCGCTGGGTGTAGTCGGCATCGAAATAACCACGCTCCGCCAGGCGACGGGTGACGGTGATCTTGCTGGCTTCGTACTGCGTGTGCTCGAAACGCTGGCCCTTGCGCGGCTTGAACGCGGCCAGGTCGTCCTGCAGGTACTGGTCGTACATCGCCGGTCCGGTGATGTCGATGTGCTCGCGGCGGACGGTCACCGGGGTGCCCTTGTCGACATGGATCAGCACGCGCACGTGCTCGTCCTCGCGCGGCGCCTCGACCTTGATCACCGGGTTGTAGTACCCGAACGGTTCCAGTGCTTGGCGGGTCTGCCGCTCGGCCTGCGACAGCAGGTACTCCAGGCGCGATTCGCCCTGTTCCTTGCCGATCGTGTCGTACAGCGACAGCGATTCCTGGATGTTCTCGATGATTGCGGCGTCGTCGCCCTTGTCCAATCCCTTGATGTCCACCTTGTCGATGGTGCCGCGCGCGTGGACCACAGAGGTGGCGGCCAGCGACAGGACCATCAGCGGCAGGGCGTATTTCTTTGGCTGCATGCGGCACAGCATACCGACCGAAGGTGACGATGCGAAATGCATCACGTCATTGGGGATCGGTTGTTAAGTGGCGGTCAAAATACGCGCCTTTGTGGCGATCATCGTGATCGCAGGCGAGGATGCCGGCATCGTGCGCGATGCCGGCAATGACCCCGATGGACATCCACCGGCACTACCGGTGGGTGCCAAGCTTGCTTGGCACTACATCTCAGCTCGACAGATGCTCGATTGCCGCGACCTTGCCCAGGCGCTCGCCCAGCATCGTCAGCAGCGCCAGGCGGTTGCCACGCAGCGCCGGATCTTCCGCGTTGACCATCACGCCATCGAAGAACGCGTCGACCTGCGGGCGCAGGCGCGCCAGGCGCGCCAGCACGGCCACGTAATCCTTCTGGTGGAGGCTGGCGCTGGTGTCGTCGATGGCGGCGGTGACCGCTTCGGCCAGCGCGCGCTCGGCGTCTTCCTGCAGCAGCGCCGGGTCGATCTGGCCGGGAATCTCGCCTTCGGCCTTGCGCAGGATGTTGCGGATGCGCTTGTTGGCCGCGGCCAGCGCTTCGGCTTCCGGCAGCGCGGCGAAGGTGCCGATCGCATCCAGGCGGCGGTCAAAGTCATACAGCGAGGCGGGCTTCAGCTCGGCCACGGCGTTGAAGTGCGTGGCCGGCACGCCCTTGTCAGCGTAGTAGCCCTTCAGGCGGTCAAGGATGAAGTCGTACAGTTCGCCGATGTCGGCCTGCACGTTGCGCGCGGCCAGGCCGGCGTTGGCACTGGCCAGCAGCGCGCGCAGGTCCAGCTCGAAGCCGCTTTCGATGATCGTGCGGGCCAGGCCCAGCGCGTTGCGGCGCAGGGCGAACGGGTCCTTGTTGCCGGTCGGCTTCAGGCCTGCGGCGAAACCACCGGCCAGGGTGTCCACGCGTTCAGCAATCGCCAGCACCTTGCCCAGCGGCGACAGCGCGATGTCGTCACCGCCGAAGCGCGGCTGGTAGGCCTCGTCGATGGCCAGCGCCACCTCGGCCGATTCACCGCCGGCCACGGCGTAGTGGCGGCCGGCGATGCCCTGCAGTTCCGGGAATTCGTTGACCATGCGCGACTGCAGGTCGTTCTTGGCCAGCTGCGCGGCGCGCTTGGCCTGCGCGGCGTCAGCGCCGACCTGCGGCGCGATCACTTCGGCCAGGGCGGCCACGCGCGCCACCTTGTCGGCCACGCTGCCCAGCTTGGCCTGGTAGGTCACCGTCTTCAGGCCGTCGCCCATCGATACCAGGCCCTGCTTCAGGTCCTCGTCGAAGAAGAACTTGGCATCGGCGAAACGCGGACGGATCACGCGCTCGTAGCCCTTGGCCACTTCGGCCACGTCCCTCGATTCGATGTTGGCGATGCCGATGAACTTCTCGGTCAGCGTGCCGCTGTCATCCAGCACCGGGAAGAACTTCTGGTTGATCTCCATCGTCTCGATCAGCGCTTCCTGCGGCACCGCCAGGAACGCGCGCTCGAAGCTGCACAGCACCGCCGACGGCCACTCGACCAGGTTCACCACCTGCTCCAGGTTGTCGTCGGTGATGCGGGCGCTGCCACCGGCCTTGGCCGCAGCGGCCTCGACCTCGGCGACGATGCGCGCACGGCGCTCGCTCGGATCGACCAGCACGAACGCAGCGCGCAGGGCTTCAACGTAGTCCTGCGGCTGCGCCAGCGACACGGTCTGGTCGTGGTGGAAGCGGTGGCCACGGCTGACGCGGCCAGCCTGCAGGCCGAACAGTTCGGCTTCGACCACGTTGGCGCCGTGCAACAGCACCAGCCAGTGCGCCGGGCGCGCGAAGCCCCAGGCGTGGTCGCCCCAGCGCATCGGCTTGGGAATCGGCATTGCCGCGATCGCCTCGCGCAGGATCTCCGGCAGCAGGCTGGCGGTGCTCGCGCCCGGGGTCACCGCGCGGTGCACGAAGCGCTCACCCTTGTTGTCGGTGGTCTTTTCCAGCGCGGTCCAGTCGATCCCGGCCTTGGCGGCGAAACCCTGCAGGGCCTTGGTCGGCTGGCCTTCGGCGTCCAGCGCGATGTTCAGGTACGGGCCCAGCACTTCGCTGTGCTGCTCAGGCTGTTCCAGGCCGACGCCCGGCAGCAGCACGGCCAGTCGGCGCGGGGTCGACAGCGGGCGCGCATCGCCCAGTTCCAGCGCGATGCCGCGCTTGCGCAGGCCTTCGACGACTCCGTCGAAGAACGCCTGGGCCAGGCCCGGAAGCGCCTTGACCGGCAACTCCTCGGTGCCCAGTTCGATCAGCAGGGGGGACAGTTGGCTCATCGGTTCGATCCTGTGATGGGGGCGCAGCGCGCAACGCGTCCGGCGCCCCGGAAGTTGAGAGAGGGAGGGAGCGGCCGTCAGGCCTTCTTCGCGCCCGGGAAGCCCAGCTTCTCGCGCTGCTCGTAGTACGCCTTGGCCACCGCCTGGGCCAGCGCGCGCACGCGCAGGATGTAGCGCTGGCGCTCGGTCACGCTGATCGCACGGCGTGCATCGAGCAGGTTGAAGGTGTGGCTGGCCTTCATCACCTGCTCGTAGGCCGGCAGCGGCAGGTTCACTTCCACCAGCTTCTGCGCTTCACGCTCGCAGGCGTCGAAACGGTGGAACAGCTCTTCCACGTCGGCGTATTCGAAGTTGTAGGTGCTCTGCTCCACCTCGTTCTGGTGGTAGACGTCACCGTAGGTCACCGGCTGGCCGTCCGGGCCGTAGGTCCAGACCAGGTCGTAGACGTTGTCGCAGTTCTGCAGGTACATGCACAGGCGCTCGAGACCGTAGGTGATCTCGCCCAGCACCGGGCGGCATTCCAGGCCACCGGCCTGCTGGAAGTAGGTGAACTGGGTCACTTCCATGCCATTGAGCCAGACTTCCCAGCCCAGGCCCCAGGCGCCCAGGGTCGGCGATTCCCAGTTGTCTTCCACGAAGCGCAGGTCGTGCACCAGCGGATCGATGCCCAGTGCCTTCAGCGAATCCAGGTACAGCTGCTGGATGTTGTCCGGCGCCGGCTTCATCGCCACCTGGTACTGGTAGTAGCGCTGCAGGCGGTTCGGGTTCTCGCCGTAACGGCCGTCGGTCGGGCGTCGCGACGGCTGCACGTAGGCCGCGTTCCAGCTTTCCGGCCCGATCGCACGCAGGAAGGTGGCCGGGTGGAAGGTACCGGCACCCACCTCCAGGTCGAGCGGCTGGATGAGCACGCAGCCCTGCTGGGCCCAGAACTGGTTCAGGGTCTGGATCAGGCCCTGGAAGGTGATCGGAACGGTCGGGGTCGCGGACATGCGTACGAGTCTTGGCCGGCAAGGGGGTGCGCTAGTATAACGGCCGACCTGCGGGGCATTCCGTACCCGGGAGGAGCAGGCAGATGGAACATCGGCTGCCGGCAGGCACGCCCGGCGAGGCGGGCGGCGTCCCGCTGCCCTGGGGACGGCTGCATTTCGAGCAGATTGCCGCGGCCCTGGTCGCCGATGACCTGGTGGCCGAGCAGGACCGCGAGCGCATGCGGTTTTCCGCGCAGGGCGCACGCAACGCCAGTGAAGTGCATCCGCTGGTACTGCTGTCCAACCTCAAGCTGGCCGCCACCGGCGGCGGCGAACTGACCCTGGAGCGCCTCACCGAGTGGCTGGCCCGGCGTACCGGCAGCCGCTACCTGCGCATCGACCCGACCCGGGTCGACGTCGCCGCGGTGACCGCGCTGGTCTCCCACGCCTACGCGCGCCGCCACCGTTTCCTGCCGCTGGCGGTGGATGCCGAGCGCGTGCTGGTGGCCACCAGTGAGCCACTGGTGCAGGAATGGCGCCGCGACCTGCAGCACCTGACCCGCCGCCGCATCGAACTGGCGGTGGTCAACCCGCTGGACCTGCACCGCTACACCATGGAGTTCTACGGGGTGACCCGCTCGGTGCGCGGCGCCCGTGGCGACGTGCGTGGCGAGGCCAACACCACCCTGCCCAGCTTCGAGCAGCTGGTGGAGCTGGGCCGCACCGGCGACGTCAATGCCGACGACCAGCACATCGTGCACATCGTCGACTGGCTGCTGCAGTACGCCTACGAACAGCGCGCCTCGGACATCCACCTGGAGCCACGCCGCGAGATGGGGCGCATGCGCTTCCGCATCGACGGCGTGCTGCACAAGGTGTTCGAGGTACCGCCGGCGGTGATGACCGCCGTGGTCAGCCGCATCAAGGTACTCGGCCGCATGGACCTGGCCGAGCGCCGGCGCCCGCAGGACGGCCGCATCAAGACCCGCTCGCCGGGCGGCCGCGAAGTCGAGATGCGCCTGTCGACCATGCCCACCGCCTTCGGCGAGAAGTGCGTGATGCGCATCTTCGACCCCGATGCTGCCTTCAAGAGCATCGACCAGCTCGGTTTCAGCCCGCAGGAAGCGGCCGGCTGGAATGCGCTGGTCGAGCGCCCGCACGGCATCGTGCTGGTGACCGGCCCGACCGGCTCGGGCAAGACCACCACCCTGTATTCCACGCTGAAGCGGCTGGCGACGCCGGACGTGAACGTCTGCACAGTAGAGGACCCGATCGAGATGATCGCGCCCGAATTCAACCAGATGCAGGTGCAGACCAACATCGACCTGGACTTTGCCAGCGGCGTGCGCACCCTGCTGCGGCAGGACCCGGACATCATCATGATCGGCGAGATCCGCGACCTGGAAACGGCGCAGATGGCGGTGCAGGCCTCGCTGACCGGCCACCTGGTGCTGTCCACCCTGCATACCAACGATGCGCCGTCGGCGGTCACCCGCCTGCTCGACCTGGGCGTGCCGCATTACCTGCTGGCCAGCACCCTCAACGGCATCCTCGCCCAGCGCCTGGTGCGCACGCTGTGCCCGCACTGCAAGCAGCCGCACAGCCTCGGCGCCGCCGATTGGGCGGTGCTGGCTGATAGCCATGCTGCATATCCAGATGCCGCCACGCCCTGTCGGCCGGTCGGTTGCCTGGAGTGCCGGCGCACCGGATTCCTTGGCCGCATCGGGCTGTATGAGTTGCTGCCATTGGGCTCGCGGCTGCGCGGGCAGATCCGTGCCGACATGGATCTGGCCGGTTTCAGCCGGGCCGCACGGGCTGAAGGGCTGCGAACCCTGCGCCAGGCCGGGCTTGAAAAGGTGGCGCAGGGGCTGACTACAATCGAGGAAGTCCTGTCAGTCCTGCCGCCCCCGGATGAACCCAGCCCCGTTCCTGATCCTTGAAACCGGCCGCCCGGTACCGTCGCTGCGACGCTACGGGCGCTTTCCGCACTGGATCCGGGTCGCCGCCGGGCTGGAAGAACACGAGACGGTGGTGGTCGATGTCGAACACGGTGGCGCTCTGCCCGACCCACATGCGTTCGCTGGCGTGCTGGTGACCGGCTCGGCCGCCTTCGTCACCGACCACGCCGAATGGAGTGAGCGCAGCGCCGCATGGCTGCGCCAGACCGCCCACGACGATCTGCCGGTGTTCGGCATCTGCTACGGCCACCAGCTGCTGGCACACGCGCTGGGTGGCGAGGTGGCCTACAACCCGGCCGGGCGGGAATCGGGCACGATCGAGCTGGAACTGCAGCCGCAGGCGGCGCAGGACCCGCTGTTCCAGGGCCTGCCGCAGCATTTCGCCGCCCATGCCACCCATCTGCAGACCGTGCTGCGCGCACCTGATGGCGCCGAAGTGCTGGCACGCTCACCACTGGACGGCTGCCATGCCTTCCGCTGGGGCCGCCAGGCCTGGGGCGTGCAGTTCCATCCGGAATTCGCCACCCACCACATGCGCGGCTACGTGCGCGCCCGTGCCGACTGCATCGGTCGCCACGGCGGTTGTGCCCGCAGCATCGAGCGTGCGGTCAGCGCCGCGCCGCTGGCCCGCCAGCTGTTGCGCCGCTTCGTCCGCCAGGCGCGGCTGTCTTCAGCCCAGCCGGCGGCAAAACAGGGATAATCGGCGGCACGGGCAGCCGCCCGGCCCCTCCTGTCCTTCCCGGATGTCCATGAAAGAGATTCGCAAGCTGCCGGCTTCGGCGGGCGCCCAGTGGTTGCTGGATACGTTCTCGCTGTACCGGCGTGCGCCGCTGCAGCTGGCCCGGATCGGCCTGACCTGGCTGCTGGTGAGCTGGGTGGTGACCTTGCTGTCGACGCTGATTCCCGGCGCCGCCGGCATGGCCGTACAGCTGATGACCCTGTCCATCTCGCCGATCATGTTCGGCGGCATGCTGTATGCCGTGGGCGAGATCGACGAAGGCCGCCCGGGCCTGGCCTCGCACCTGCTGCAGCCGATCCGCGACCACCGCGTCAGCCACCTGCTGGTGCCGCTGGCGATCCAGGTGCTGGCGGTGCTGCTGCTGGGCGCGCTGCTGTTCCTGATGATCGGCCGCGAGGGCTTCACCGCCTTCAGCGAGGTCATGACCAAGATGGAAGAGATCAGCCGCAGTGGCCAGCAGATCAAGCCGGACGATGCAGCGGCGCTGGTCGCCAACCTGCCGGCCAAGCGCATCGCGCTGTGGATGCTGCTGGTGTTCCTGAGCGCGGTGGCGCTGTCGCTGGCGATGTTCACCCAGCCGGCGCTGGTGGTGTTCGACAAGCAGAGCGGCATGCATGCGCTGCGCCTGAGCCTGCAGGGCTGCATCGAGAACATCGGCGCGATGTTCGTGTTCGCCGCACTCGGCCTGATCGCCGCGTTCTGCATGTACATCCTGTTCGTGATCGTGATCCAGATCGCGATGCTGATCGGTGGCCCGCTGGCCGCGGCCTTCATCGCCCAGCTGGTGCTGACCACGGTGCTGATGCCGCTGTATGTCGGCGCGGTCTACGCCGCGTGGAAGCAGATGTTCGTGCACCGCGGCAGCCGCGCGGCGCCGCCGATTCCGACCACGCCGACCTCGAGCGACGTGTTCCACGCCTGACCGGCCCCACCGGTAGCGGGGGGGGGGGGGGGGGGGGGGGGGGGGGGGGGGGGGGGGGGGGGG
>NZ_JBQEMR010000044.1:0-30237 GCF_052045015.1 Stenotrophomonas sp. 22692 | reverse complement strand
TGAGCGCCATGGATGGCGCGACCGAGGCTACATGGACGTATTCACGCCGTCCCCCGCAACCGGACCCACCCCGCCATCCCACGGAATGCAGGCCTTTGACCTTGACGTTACCCTGGCCTCTGCGGGTGCAGGGCGCAGCCCTGCCGGCACCTCCCCCCATTCAGACAGGTAAGTGCAGGTCACAGGATAAGCAGACGCCTTGTTGCCTCCGCCAATCGGGTCCACATTCCTGTGCAGGAGACGGGCCACCGCCCGTTGTCGAGACAACAGGAGCCCTGCATGTCCGCTGCCCCCAGCACTGCCATTTCGCGCGATCCGGCCACCGGTGAACAGATCGCCAGCCATCCCTTCGCCACCGACGCCGAACTGGAAACAATCCTCGATCGCGGTCAGGTCGGCTTCGCGGCCTGGAGCGCCAAGAGCCTCGAACAGCGCGCGGATGTACTGCGTGCGATGGCCGCGGTACTGCGCCGCGACCGTGAGAAGTTGGCTGCGCTGGCTACCGCCGAAATGGGCAAGGTCCAGGCCGAATCGCTGGCCGAGATCGAGAAATGCGCCGTGCTGTGCGACTGGTACGCCGACAACGGTGCGCAGTTCCTGCGCGACGAACCGACCCAGGTGCCCGACGACAAGGCCTACGTGTCCTACCTGCCGCTGGGCGTGGTGCTGGGTATCATGCCGTGGAACTTTCCGTACTGGCAGGTGATGCGCGCAGCGGTGCCGATCCTGATGGGCGGCAACGGCTTCCTGCTGAAGCCGGCCGAGAACATCGTCGGTACCGCGCAGCTGCTCGACGCGGCGTGGCGTGATGCTGGGCTGCCGGAAGGCACCTTCATCGCCGCCAACATCAGCCGCGACGGCACCAGCCGTGCAATTGCCGATGACCGCATCGCGGCGGTGACTCTGACTGGCAGCGTGGCGGCCGGCCGCAGCATCGCCGCCCAGGCCGGGCAGGCGCTGAAGAAAGTGGTGCTGGAGCTGGGCGGCTCGGATCCGTTCATCGTGCTGGCCGACGCCGATCTGGACGCTGCCGTCGATGCGGCGGTGGCCTCACGCTTCCAGAACACCGGGCAGGTCTGCATCGCCGGCAAGCGCATCATCGTTGAAGACGCGGTATACGACCGTTTCGTGGCGCAGTTCTGCCAGAAGGTGCAGGCGCTGACCATCGGTGATGGCCGTGAAGCGGGTAATCGCATTGGTCCGATGGCACGCCAGGACCTGTTGGAACAGCTGGATGCGCAGGTGCGCGCCTCGGTGGACGCGGGCGCAAAGCTGCTGGTCGGTGGCCATCAGCTGGATCGCCCGGGTGCGTTCTACGCACCCACCGTGCTGGCCGACGTGGAGCCGGGCATGCAGGCCTTCGATACCGAGACTTTCGGGCCGGTGGCCTCGATCAGCCGCGCTCGTGATGCCGACCATGCGGTGGAGCTGGCCAACCAGAGCGAGTTCGGCCTCAGCGGCAACCTGTGGAGCGGCGACCGCGCCCGTGCGATGCAGCTGGCGCGCCGGCTGCAGACCGGCGGCGTGTTCGTCAACGGATTCTCTGCTTCCGACCCGCGCGTGCCGATCGGGGGCGTGAAGAAGAGCGGCTTCGGCCGCGAGCTCTCGCACTTCGGCATCCGCGAGTTCGTCAACGCGCAGACGGTCTGGTTCGACAAGCGTTGACGCGCAGCTTCCATCCTTCCTGCAACGATCCATCATCAGTCCAGCGAAAAGGACGGCATTCCAATGTCCAAGGGTTCAGATCTGCTTGTCGCCGCGCTTGAGAACGAAGGCGTCGAGCGCATTTTCGGCATCCCCGGCGAAGAGAATCTCGACGTGGTCGAGTCGCTGCGCCACTCCAGCATCGAGCTGGTCATCACCCGTCACGAGCAGGCGGCGGTGTTCATGGCGGCCACCTATGGCCGCCTGACCGGCAAGCCCGGCGTGTGCCTGGCCACGCTTGGCCCGGGTGCGCTCAACTTCACCACCGGTGCGGCCTATGCGCTGCTCGGTGCGTGGCCGGTCATCATGATCACCGGCCAGAAGGGCATCGTCGCCAGCAAGCAGGCGCGCTTCCAGATCGTCGACATCGTCAGCACGATGAAGCCACTGACCAAGCAGGCGCGGCAGATCGTCTCGGCGCGCACCATCCCGACGATCGTGCGCGAGGCATTCCGCACCGCGCTGGAAGAGCGCCCGGGCCCGGTGCTGCTGGAGCTGCCCGAAGACATCGCGGCCGATGAGGTCGGGGACGTGGCGCTGATTCCGCCGCACGCGGTGGATCGTCCCATCGCCAGTCCGGAAGCACTGGACCGTGCGGCGGAGATCATCCGCAATGCCAAGCGACCGTTGCTGATGATCGCTTCGGCGGCGTCGCGGCCGCAGTCCAGCGAGGCGCTATCGGCGTTCGTGCTGCGTGCCGGCATCCCGTTTTTCACCACGCAGATGGGCAAGGGCGCGGTGGCCGGTGGTTCGGGCCTGTACATGGGCACCGCGGCGCTGACCGAGCGCGACTACGTGCACATGGCCATCGACCAGGCCGATGTGATCGTGACCATCGGCCATGAGGTCACCGAGAAGCCGCCGTTCGTGATGCGTCCGGGTGGGCCGACCGTGATCCATATCGGCTACTCGCAGGCGGCGGTGGAGCAGGTGTACTTCCCGCAGGTGGAGGTGATCGGTGATATCGGCCGTTCGTTGACCCAGCTGGCCGATCGCATCGAAGGTGCAGTGCCCAATGCCGATGCGCTGCTGCCGCTGCGCGCGACCATCCTCGAGCACCTGGCCGACCGTGCCGACGAGGCCCGGTTCACCCCGCAGCGGCTGGTGCACGACGTGCGCCAGGTGATGCCACCCGATGGCATCGTGGCGCTGGACAACGGCATGTACAAGATCTGGTTTGCGCGCAACTACCGCACCCAGGTGGCCAACACATTGCTGCTGGACAACGCGCTGGCGACCATGGGCGCGGGCCTGCCGTCGGCGATCATGGCCTCGATCCTGTACCCGCAACGACGGGTGCTGGCGGTGTGTGGCGACGGCGGCTTCATGATGAACAGCCAGGAGCTGGAGACGGCGCGCCGGCTGGGCCTGAACCTGGTGGTGCTGATCCTCAACGACGGTGCCTACGGGATGATCCGCTGGAAGCAGGCGGTGGATGGTTTCACCGACTACGGCATGACCTTCAGCAATCCCGATTTCGTGAAGTATGCCGAGGCCTATGGCTGCAAGGGGCATGAGGTGACGGCCATCGAGCAGTTCGTCCCGACCCTGGAGGCGGCCTTCAACGAGGGTGGGGTGCACCTGGTGTCGGTACCGGTGGACTATTCGGAGAACCAGCGGGTGCTGGTGGATGAGTTGCGGCAGGCCTTCCCGGGGAACGGCTGAGGTAGCGCCGGGGCCGGGGCGGGGCGGTTTTGGTATGCTGTCCAACCGGCTTTGCCGGCGCAGCATCCCCCCTCACTACACGATTCCCGCAGATCCATGAGCGAAGCTACCGATACCCCCCCCGTCGACGAAAACAAGTTGATCGCCGAGCGCCGTGAGAAACTCAAAGCGCTGCGTGGGCAGGGCATCGCGTATCCGAACGATTTCCGTCGCGAGGACTTCGCCGGCCGCCTGCAGGAAGAGTTCGCCGATGTCGAACAGTGGACCGCCGAGGCGCTGGAAGGCAATGGCCGCCAGGTGAAGATGGCCGGCCGCCTGATGGCCAAGCGCATCATGGGCAAGGCCAGTTTCGCGCAGATCCAGGACGAGTCCGGCCGCATCCAGCTGTTCCTGCAGGGCACGGTGCTGGGCGATGCCTATACCGCCTTCAAGGGCTGGGACGTGGGCGACATCATCGCCGTCGAAGGCGGCCTGACCCGCACCAGGACCGGCGAGCTGTCGGTCAAGGCCGAATCGATCCGCCTGCTGACCAAGTCGCTGCGCCCGCTGCCGGACAAGTGGCATGGCCTGGCCGACGTCGAGCAGCGCTATCGTCAGCGCTACGTCGACCTGATCGTGACCCCGGAATCGCGCGCGGTGTTCATCAAGCGCTCGAAGATCATCCGCGCCATGCGCGCCTGGCTGGACAGCCGCGACTTCCTGGAAGTCGAGACGCCGATGATGCATTACATCCCCGGCGGCGCGGCGGCCAAGCCGTTCACCACCCACCACAATGCGCTGGACCTGGACCTGTACCTGCGTGTGGCGCCGGAGCTGTACCTCAAGCGCCTGACCGTGGGTGGCCTGGAGCGCGTTTACGAGATCAACCGCAACTTCCGCAACGAAGGCGTCAGCACCCGCCACAACCCGGAATTCACCATGATGGAGCTGTACGAGGCCTACGCCACGTACAACGAGATCATGGACCTGACCGAAGGCGTGATCCGTGACGTGGCCAAGGCCGTCAACGGCAGCACCGAGGTCGAGTGGGACGGGGCGAAGATCGACCTGGGCCCGGCGTTCCGCCGTTGGCGCATGGACGAGGCGGTGCGTCACCACAACCCGGAAATCTCCGCGGCCGACTGCACCGATCGCGACGCGCTGCTGCGCCATTGCGAGCGCTTGAAGATCCGCGTCAAGCCGTCCTACGGCTGGGGCAAGCTGCTGCTGGAGATCTTCGAGGCCACTGTCGAGCACACGCTGATCCAGCCGACCTTCATCACCGACCACCCGGTGGAAGTCTCGCCGCTGGCCCGCGCCAACGACAACGATCCGGGCTACACAGACCGCTTCGAGCTGTTCGTCAACGGCAAGGAGCTGGCCAACGGCTTCTCCGAGTTGAACGACCCGGAAGACCAGGCCCAGCGCTTCCAGGCCCAGGTGGCGGCGAAGGAGGGTGGCGACGACGAGGCCATGCACTACGACGCCGACTACATCCGTGCGTTGGAGTACGGCATGGCCCCGACCGGCGGCCTCGGCATCGGCGTTGATCGCCTGGTGATGCTGCTGACCGGCAGCAGCTCGATCCGGGACGTGCTGCTATTCCCGTACATGCGTCCGGAGCAGTAAGTCGTCTTTTTGACTCCTGTTTGTGCGCGCCGTCGCGAAATGAGACGGCGCGATTGACGCCTCCCGCACTCGGCGTATCGTTAATGCACTACCTTGACGTCTGTTATGGCTTGATCGGCGCCAGGGGGAGTACGCATTGTGGAGAGTCCGCTTCACAATGTGATGACGATCATGAACCGGGACGCATGACACGGGAGTCAGGCCGATGCAGGGTGCGAGCGTTCGCAGCGGCAGGGTATCCTCGCCTGCTGATGATCCAGCATGGTCGAGAAACCAGGCAGAGTACGCGTTGAACATCGTCATTGTTGACGACCAGACGTCCGCCCGGACGATGCTGCGTCACGTCATCGAGGACATCGCGCCCGAACTGAGCGTGTATGACTTCGGTGATCCGCTGACCGCATTGGCCTGGTGCGAGGCGCATCCGGTCGACCTGCTGCTGCTCGATTACCGCATGCCGGAGATGGACGGGCTGGAGTTCGCCCGCCGTTTCCGCCGCCTGCCCAAGCATCGCGACATTCCGGTGATCCTGATCACCGTGGTCGGCGACGAGCCGATTCGTCAGGCGGCGCTGGAAGCGGGGGTCATCGATTTCCTGGTCAAGCCGATCCGCCCGCGCGAACTGCGCGCGCGCTGCTACAACCTGCTGCAGCTGCGCCAGCAGACCGAGAATGTGAAGCAACGCGCGTTGTCGCTGGAGCAGCGCCTGCTGGCGAGCATGCACGAGGTCGAGGAACGCGAACGCGAGACCCTGTCGCGATTGGCGCGGGCGATCGAGTTCCGTGATGCCGGCACCAGTGCCTACCTCGAGCGCATGGCGCGCGTGGCAGGGCTGATCGCCGAGCAGCTGGGTCTGCCCGAAGACGACGTGCGCCTGATCGAGATGGCGGCGCCGCTGCATGACATGGGCAAGATCGCCATTCCCGATGCCGTGCTGCTCAAGCAGGGCAAGCTCAACGACGAGGAGCTGGCGATCATGCGCCGGCACCCGCGCATCGGCCATGAACTGCTCAGCGGCAGCCAGAACCGCTTCATTCAGGTCGGCGCATTGATCGCGCTGCGCCACCACGAACGTTACGACGGCAGCGGCTACCCGGATGGGCTGGTCGGTGAGGCGATTCCGCTGGAAGCGCGCATCGTCGCCGTGGCCGATGTCTTCGATGCACTCATCTCACCCCGTCCGTACAAGGAAGCATGGACCATGGAAGCCACACTGGCTTATCTGTACGCCCAGCGTGGCCGACTGTTCGACCCGCGCTGCGTGGATGCGCTGATGCGCGGTCACCAGCAGTTGATGGATATCTGCGCCCAGCACTCGACGGCATCGACGCGACCGGGTGGGTGACATGCAGGACCTGTTCGCACGCGTGAGGCGTCGGCTGGCGCAGCGTCCGGATTCGGAACATGGCCAGGCGATCGTGCGCGTGGTGCTGATCTCGCTGATCCTGGTCTATGTACTGTTGTCCGGTGCCCGCCTGCACCGGCTGGACCAGTACCAAGGCGTGCTGGCAACGGTGCTGACCGGGCTGGGCCTGTCGCTACTGCTGTGCGGTTGGCTGCTGTGGAAGCCTGAGCGCTCGGACCCGCGGCGCGTGGCTGGGATGCTGGCCGATTACGGCCTGATCGCGGTCGGCATGATCCAGATGGGCGAGCCGCTGGCGTGGGTGTATGCGGTGGTGATGTGGGTCACGGTGGGCAACGGCCTGCGCTTCGGGCCGCGCTACCTGGCCGCTGCCATCGTGCTGGCGATGGTCAGTTTCGGCACCACCGTGCTGTTGACCCCTTACTGGCAGGCCAACCTTGGCCTGGCCATTTCCCTGTGGTTGGGGTTGCTGGCAGTACCGTTGTGCTGCTCCTCCCTGCTGCGCCGAAGGATGCGACATCCGACCATGGATACGACGCCCGCCGCTGGCTCCGACAAGCGCTCGCTGCTGGCCCGCTTCAAGCAGCGCCTTTCCGGGCGCGAGGACAGCGAGCACGCGCAGAACCTGATCCGCATCATCATCACGGCGCTGTTCATCAGCTATCTCGGCTGGCGTTCGCTGAGCGGTGGCGGGGAAGCGCTGACGACAACGTGGCTGATCCTCGCCTTCGAGCTGACCATTTCCGCCGGCCTGCTGACCGCGATCCTGGTCAATCCGGGTGTGTCGCATGTGCGCAGGGTGATCGGCATGCTGACCGACTACACCTGCATGGCCTGGATCATGACGATCCAGGGCGAGCCGGCGGCACCGCTGTATGCGGTGATGCTGTGGGTCACGATCGGCAACGGCATGCGCTACGGCAGCACCTACCTGCGCGTGGCCACTGCCATGGGCTGCCTGGCCTTCCTGTGCACGGTGATGCTGTCGCCATACTGGCGCGGCCACGACTATCTTGGCTGGGGCCTGCTGCTGGGCCTGGGCGCGATTCCGCTGTACTTCGATTCGCTGCTGCATGCCTTGACCCGGGCGGTGGCCGAGGCGCGCCAGGCCAATGAAGCAAAGAGCCGCTTCCTGGCCAACATGAGCCATGAATTCCGCACGCCGTTGAACGGGCTGGCCGGCATGACCGAGGTGCTGGCCACCACCCGCCTGGACGATGAACAGCGCGAGTGCCTGAACACCATCCAGGCCTCGACGCGCAGCCTGCTGGCGCTGGTGGAAGAAGTGCTGGACATCTCCGCGATCGAAGCCGGCAAGGTGCGCGTGGAGTGGCACGAGTTCGCGCTGGCCGATGTGCTGCAGGCGATCAACCTGATCCTCACCCCGCAGACCCGCTCCAAATCGCTGGACTATCGCGTGCAGGTGGACGACAACGTGCCGCCGCGCCTGCTGGGTGATGCCGGGCATCTGCAGCAGATCCTGCTGAACCTGATGGGCAACGCGGTCAAGTTCACCGACAGCGGCTACGTGCATCTGCGCGTGTCCAGCCCCGATGCGCTGGGCAGCGAGCGGATGCGCCTGCGATTCGAGATCGTCGATACCGGCATCGGCGTGCCGATGGCGTTGCGCGGGCGCCTGTTCAATGCCTTCGAGCAGGGCGATGTCGGCCTGGCCCGTCGCCATGAAGGCACCGGTCTGGGCACGGCCATTGCCAAGGGCCTGGTCGAGTCGATGGGCGGGCAGGTCGGCTATGCGCCGAACAGCCCGCGCGGCAGCGTGTTCTGGGTCGAGATCACGCTGGACGTCGCAGACACCTCATCAGCCCCGGCGGTTCCGTCCGAGGTGGCTGAAGCTGGGAATGTCATCGCGTTTTCCAATCCCTTCCTGCGCCATCGTGCACGGGTGCGCAGCCTGCGGGTTCTGGTGGCCGACGACCACGAAGCCAACCGCATGGTGCTGCAGCGGTTGCTGGAGAAGGCCGGCCACAAGGTCACCTGCGTCAATGGCGGCGCCGAAGTGCTGGATGCGTTGGAGCAGGCCAGTTACGACGCGGCGATCGTCGACCTGCACATGCCCGGCATGAGCGGACTGGATCTGCTCAAGCAGTTGCGGGTGATGCAGGCCAGTGGCATGCCTTACGTTCCAGTCATGGTGCTGAGCGCGGACGTCACCCCCGAGTCCATCCTGCGTTGCGAGCAGGCCGGTGCCCGCGCCTTCCTTGCCAAGCCCGTGGTGGCCACCCGCCTGCTTGAAGTGCTGGCCGATGTCGCCGCCAACACCCGCGCCGAGTCTGGCATCCAGTCGGTGCCGGCATTGCCGGTCGGCGATGGCGTGCTCGATACCGCAGTACTGGACGAGCTGGCGTCGCTGGGCATGGGCGATGGCTTCGAACGCAAGTTCATCGACCAATGCCTGGCGGACGTCGACGCGAGCATGGGCCAGCTGCAGGGCTGCGGCGAGCGCCAGGCCTGGGAGGATTTCCGCGAGCACGCACACGCGCTGCGCGGTGTGGCGAGCAACCTGGGGCTTGTCCAGGTTGCCGCCTCCAGTGGCGAAATCATGCGCATGGCGGACTGGCAGCTGAAGGGTGAATGGAGCGCCCGCCTCGGCAGCCTGGCGACCGCCCTGCGCAACGGCAGGAATGCGTTGGCTGCCCGTGGCGCGGGGGCACCGCACCGCGACGACAGCGAGCGCAGCCCGTCCTGACCCGCCAGACGCTCAGGCCGGGTCGCCATTGCGCCGGGCCTGCGCCCGTACCAGCCGATCCATGGTGCGCAGGGACTTCTCGCCGAGCTGCATGGCGGTGTCCACCCAGATCTCGGTGATCCGCATCATTTCATGCAGCGGCACCATGGTGGCGATCTCGTTGACCTCACGCATCGCTGCCCATGCGTGCGGAATGCGTCGGCTTTCCTTGATCACCTGTTCGACCGCGGCAACGCCTTCGCCCACCGGCACCACGATGTCGACCAGGCCCATCTCCTTCAGCTGGCTGGCGGTGTAGAGGTTGCCTTCCAGCATGATCTTCTCGGCCAGGCGCGGGCTGATCCGCTGGCACAGGAAGGAGTAGGCGCCCATGCCCGGGAACAGGTCGAACAGCACCTCGGGCAGGCCCATCAGCACGCCTTCCTCGGCGACGATGGTGTGGCAGCTGAGTGCGGCCTCGAAGCCGCCACCCAGTGCATTGCCCTGGACCAGGGCGATGCTGTGGGCACGGGTGCCCAGGCCGGCATGGAAGGCATGCACGCCGCGCACGCAGCGCTGGGCATAGTCGAGCAGGCGGGCGCGGTCGCCTTCGCGGATCAGGCGGCAGAACAGTTCTAGGTCGCCCCCCAGGTTGAACACGTCGCTGTCCGAGGCAAGAACGACATGGGGTGACAGGGCGTGCGAGGCGCTGAGGCGGTCGCCCAGGTCGCGCTGGTAGTCGACGATGTCATCGACCAGGCGCGAGGCGAAGCACGGTCGGCCTGGCTGGTTGACCAGGTTGGCGTGCATGTGGATCCAGTAGACATCCCGCTCGGGCTCCTCGGTGATACGCAGGGTAGGGTGCTGCGAGGGGCGGGTGATGATGGGGCGTACTGCGGACATGGGAGTTCTCCGTGTGACCGTCCGGCCAACCGCAGAGCGGACGGAGAGGAGTGAGGGGGCGGGCTGAACGTGCGGCGGCGACTGATTCTATGCACCCGTCGTGAACCGCCCGCAAGCGCTGTACCGGCCACGTTCCGGTAACAGAAAGACCCCGCCGTCTCCGGCGGGGTCCCTGTATTGTCCCGTTGCCCGGAAACCCTTACTGGGCGGGCGTATCACGCAGCTCGCGACGGAGAATCTTGCCGACATTGGTCTTCGGCAGCTCTTTTCGGAATTCTACGATTCTGGGGTGCTTGTAACCGGTCAGGTTTGCCCGCGCATGTTCCTTGACCATTTCCGCGGTCAGGTTCGGGTCCTTCTTCACGATCACGACCTTGACCACTTCGCCGGACTTCTCGTCCGGGACACCGACGGCGGCGACTTCCAGCACGCCCGGCATCATCGCGATGACGTCTTCGACCTCATTCGGGTACACGTTGAAGCCGGACACCAGGATCATGTCCTTCTTGCGGTCCACGATGTAGAAGAAGCCCTTTTCGTCCATCTTCGCCATGTCGCCGGTGTGCAGCCAGCCGTCGGCGTCGATGGCGGTGGCGGTTTCTTCCGGCCGCTGCCAGTAGCCCTTCATTACCTGCGGGCCCTTGATGCACAGCTCGCCCACTTCGCCCAGCGCCAGGATATTGCCGTTGTCGTCCTTGATGCAGGCATCGGTGGACGGGATCGGCAGGCCAATGGCGCCGTTGTACTCGGGCAGGGTGAGCGGGTTGATGCAGGCTGCCGGCGAGGTCTCGGTCAGGCCGTAGGCTTCGACCAGGGTCACGCCGGTGACCTTCTTCCAGCGTTCGGCCACGGCACGTTGCACCGCCATGCCGCCGCCCAGAGTGAACTTGACCGAAGAGAAGTCGATCTCGTCGAAGCCCGGGGTGTTGAGCAGGCCGTTGAACAGCGTGTTGACGCCGGTGATGGCGGTGAAGCGGGTGCCCTTCAGTTCCTTGACGAAGCCCTTCATGTCGCGCGGGTTGGTGATCAGGTGATTGCAGCCACCGAACTTCATGAAGACCAGGCCATTCGCGGTCAGCGCGAAGATGTGGTAGAGCGGCAGGGCAGTGATGATCACTTCCTTGCCCGGCTCGATGCCCGAGGTGGACAGCCACGCCGACGCCTGCTGCATGTTGGCGATCAGGTTGCGGTTGGTCAGCATCGCACCCTTGGCCACGCCGGTGGTGCCGCCGGTGTACTGCAGAAAGGCGATGTCGTCGTGGTCGATCTCGACCGGCGGAAGCGCGAGGCGGCTGCCCAGCTTGAGCGCCTGCTTGAAGCGGACGGCGCCCTTGATGTGGTAGTTGGGCACCATCTTCTTGACGTACTTCAGCACGAAGTTGACGATCGCGCCCTTGGCGCCGAGCAGGTCGCCCAGGCCGGTGGTGACCACGTGCCTGACCGGCGTGTCGGCGATGACCTGCTCGACGGTGTCGCCGAAGTTGTCGACCACCACCAGCGCACTGACGCCCGCGTCGACCAGCTGGTGCTTGAGTTCGCGCGCGGTGTACAGCGGGTTGACGTTGACCACGGTCAGTCCGGCGCGCAGCACGCCGAAGGTGGCCACCGGGTACTGCAGGCAGTTGGGCATCATCAGGGCGACGCGGTCACCCTTCTTGAGCTTGAGCTCACCCAGCAGGTAGGCGGCGAACTGGGTGACCAGCGCATCCGTCTCACCATAGGTGAGGACCTTGCCGAAGCTGGAGTAGGCGGGACGGTCGCGGAATTTCGCGACGGAAGCGTCGAAGACCGAGGCGACCGAATGGAATTCGTTGACGTCGATTTCGGCGGGAACGCCGTTCGGATAGCTCTGCAGCCAGGGACGATCCAGACTCATATTCCCCCTCCAGGAATCGTGATGTATTAGGTTCGGCCCTGAGCGTAGCGACAATGGCCGTTCATTGCAGCATACCCCGCCGTAGGGAAAACGCGAAGAGGCCCCGAAGGGCCTCTTTGCTGGGTAGTGCCGGCCGCTGGCCGGCATCTGCGCTCGATCGGGCCGCTTGCGTCAGCCCTGCTTGCGCACCGGTGCGCCGTTGGCCTTGTAGTACGGCGCGGTGCTGCGGGCCAGCGGGGTGCGGCCGCGGATCACGTCGGCCAGCTTCTCGGCCATCATGATGGTCGGCGCGTTGAGGTTGCCAGTCACCACCTGCGGCATGATCGAGGCATCGACGATGCGCAGGCCTTCCAGGCCGTGCATGCGGCCCTGGCCATCGACCACCGCCATCGGGTCATCGGCATGGCCCATCTTGTTCGAGCACGACGGGTGGTAGGCGGTCTCGGCATGCTCGCGCACGAATGCGTCGATCTGCGCGTCGGTCTGCAGCGCGCTGCCCGGCGAGATCTCGCGGCCGCTGTACGGTGCCAGCGCCGGCTGCGCGAAGATCTCGCGGGTGATGCGGATCGCCGCGCGGAACTCACGCCAGTCCTGCTCGTGCGACATGTAGTTGAACAGGATGCTCGGATGTTCGCGCGGATCCTTCGAACGCACATGGATGCGGCCGCGGCTGGGCGAGCGCATCGAACCGACGTGCATCTGGAAGCTGTGCGCCTTGATCGGGTTGGAGCCGTTGTAATTGATCGCCACCGGCAGGAAGTGGTACTGCAGGTTCGGCCAGTCGAATTCGGCATCGCTGCGGATGAAGCCACCGGCCTCGAACTGGTTGCTGGCGCCGATGCCGGTGCCCAGGAACAGCCACTCGGCACCGATGGCCGGCTGGTTGTACAGCTTCAGTGCCGGCGCCAGCGAGACCGGCTTCTTGCACTCGTACTGCAGGTACATCTCCAGGTGATCCTGCAGGTTGGCGCCGACGCCGGGCAGGTGGTGTACCAGGTCGATGTCCAGGCTGCGCAGCAGGTCGGCCGGGCCGACGCCCGAGCGCTGCAGGATCTGCGGCGAGGCGATGGCGCCGCCGCACAGCAGTACTTCGCGGCGGGCGGTCGCACGCTGCGGCTGGTCGTTGTGCAGCCACTGCACGCCCACCGCACGCTTGCCCGAGAACAGGATGCGGTCGGTCAGCGCGTGGGTGACGATGGTCAGGTTCGGACGCGGCTTGGCCAGGTCCAGGTAGCCGCGGGCAGTGCTGGAGCGACGGCCCTTCGGGGTCACCGTGCGGTCCATCGGGCCGAAGCCTTCCTGCTGGTAGCCGTTGAGGTCGTCGGTGCGCGGATAGCCAGCCTGCACGCCGGCTTCGACCATCGCCGCGAACAGCTCGTTGTTGCCGGCCTTCGGCGTGGTCACGCGCAGTGGGCCGTCGCCACCGTGGTAGTCATTGGGGCCGATGTCGCGGGTTTCGGCCTTGCGGAAGTAGGGCAGGCAGTCCAGGTAGGTCCAGTCTTCCAGGCCCGGCATGCTGGCCCAGTTGTCGTAGTCCATCGCGTTGCCGCGGATGTAGCACATGCCGTTGATCAGCGACGAGCCGCCCAGGCCCTTGCCGCGGCCGCAGTCCATGCGGCGGTTGTTCATGAAGGGCTCGGGATCGGTCTTGTACGCCCAGTTGTAGCGCTTGCCCTGCAGCGGGAAGGCCAGTGCCGCCGGCATCTGGGTACGGAAGTCGAGCCGGTAGTCCGGGCCACCGGCTTCCAGCAGCAGCACGCTGACATCGGCATCTTCGGTGAGGCGGGTGGCCAGCACGTTGCCGGCCGAACCGGCGCCGATGATGATGTAGTCGTACTCGTTATGGGTGCTCATGGGTGTCTCCTGCAGGCCGGGGCGCGCTGCATGCAGGCGTCCCGGCGGAATGTCGGATCGGCACGATGGCCGGACGATGGGGCGCGCGCAGGGCGCGCCGGTCAGAACACGCTGGCGTAGTCGCCCAGCTCGACCTGCACCGACTTGATGCGGGTGTAGTGGCCGAGGGTGGAGATGCCGTTCTCGCGGCCGACGCCGGATTCCTTGTAGCCGCCGACCGGCATTTCGGCCGGCGATTCGCCCCAGGTGTTGATCCAGCAGATGCCGGCTTCCAGGCGGTGGATGATGCGGTGGGCGCGGCTGACGTCCTTGCTGACCACGCCGGCGGCCAGGCCGAAGGTGGTATCGTTGGCGCGGCGCACCACTTCGTCCTCGTCGTCGTAGGCGAGGATGCTCATCACCGGCCCGAAGATCTCTTCCTTGACGATGGTCATGTCATCGCGGCAGTCGGAGAACACGGTCGGCAGCACGTAGGCGCCATTGGCCAGCGCGCCTTCGGTGGCGCGGCCGCCGCCGGTCAGCAGGCGGGCGCCTTCGGTCTTGCCGCTTTCGATGTAGCGCAGCACGTTTTCCATGTGCGGGAAGCTGGTCAGCGGGCCGAAGTTGGTCTCGGCGGCCATCGGGTCGCCGATGCGGATGCGCTTGACGCGCTCGACAACAGCGGCTTCGAACGCGGCCAGCATGCTGCGCGGCACGAACACGCGGGTACCGTTGGTGCAGACCTGGCCGGAGCTGAAGAAGTTGGCCATCACCGCGATGTCGGCGGCACGGTCCAGATCGGCGTCATCGCAGATCACCAGCGGCGACTTGCCGCCCAGCTCCATGGTCACTTCCTTCAGCGACGAGGACGCGGCGCTGGCCATGACCTTCTTGCCGGTGGCGACGCCGCCGGTGAAGGAGATCTTCTCGATCACCGGGTGCTCGGTCAGCCACTGGCCGATCTCGCGGCCCGGGCCCTGCACGACGTTGAACACACCGGCCGGCACGCCGGCTTCGGTGTAGATCTCGGCCAGCCGGATCGCGGTCAACGGGGTGACTTCGGAGGGCTTGAACACCATTGCGTTGCCGGCGGCGAGGGCCGGGGCCGACTTCCACATGGCGATCTGGATCGGGTAGTTCCAAGCACCGATGCCGGCGACCACGCCCAGCGGCTCGCGGCGGGTGTAGAAGAAGCTCGATTCGCGCAGCGGCAGCTGGATGCCTTCGATGGCGGTGGCGAGGCCAGCGTAGTACTCGACCACGTCGGCGCCGGTGACGATGTCCACGGTGGTGGTTTCGGCCAGCGCCTTGCCGGTGTCCAGGGTTTCCAGGTGGGCCAGTTCGTCGTTGCGCTCGCGCAGGAGCTCGACGGCACGGCGCAGGATGCGCGAACGCTCCATGGCCGTCATCGCGGCCCACACCTTCTGGCCTTCGGCTGCGCTCTGCACGGCACGCTCGACGTCGGTCTGGCTGGCGACCTGCACTTCAGCGATCACCTCGCCGGTGGCCGGGTTGATGGTCTTGAAGGTCTTGCCGCTGGTGGCATCGACGCGCTGGCCGTGGATGTAGAGCTGTTGGACGGGCAGGGTGGTCATGGGGCGTACTCCTTGGAAGGGGGCGGGTGCTGAAGCGCTTATAGCGCGACAGCCTGCAACTGGAAGTCGATATAGCCGTAAGCGATGCGCCGGGACTTCTCGGCATTGAACTGGCCGCCGACCAGGCTGCCGCGCAGCCACAGGCCGTCAATCATCGCGGCCAGGCCGCGGGCGGCCAGGCGGGCCTGCGGGTGGGGCAGCAGGCGGTTGAACTGGTGGCACAGGTTCGAGAACAGGCGCTGGTCGTTGGCGCGCTGCAGCCGGGCCAGTTCCGGCTGGTGCATGCTCGCGGCCCAGAAGGTGAGCCAGACGCGCATGGCGGTGCCGTTGATCTGGCTGTCGTCGAAGTTGCCATCGACGATGGCGCGCAGCTGCTCGCGCGGGTCGTCGCTGGCGTCGGCCCGGTAGCGGGCGACCGCGTCCTTCAGTTCGCGCAGGATCTGCCGCATTGCAGCATTGAGCAGGCCGTCCTTGTCGCCGAAGTAGTGGGCGACGATGCCGCTGGACAGCCCGGCCTTCTTCGCGATGGTGGCGACGGTCGCATCGGCCATGCCGATCTCGTCGATGGTCTGGAAAGTGGCCCGGATCAGCTGCTCGCGCCGTACCGGTTCCACGCCTTTCTTCGGCATTGTCTCTCCACGGATTGCGACCCGAAGGATCGGGCTGCCCGCCATTATGCTTTTTATTGATTGAACGTTCAATCAATAAACCCTAGGATGCGCTCGCGCCCCACGCCATGGGCCCGGTTTACCGGTCCGGCCCCGCCCATGTGCTCCCTCGGACTTGATGAGACGACCCCATGTCTTCCCTGGCTCATCCCAAGCGTTCGCCCCTGCGCTTGAACCGTTTTGTGTTCTTCAGTTCCTCGGTGTCGATCGGCATCCTCGGGCTGCTCACCGTTCTCTATCCCGAAGGCAGCGAGCACTGGCTGCAATGGGCGCAGGCCGAAGTGTCGGCCGCGTTCGGCTGGTGGTACATGCTGCTGATCGTGCTGTGCCTCGGCTTCGTGCTGTGGCTGGCGTTCTCGCCGTATGGCCGCATCCGCCTGGGCCACAACGAGGAATCACCGGCCTTCGGCTACGTCGCATGGGTGTCGATGCTGTTCTCGGCCGGCATCGGCATCGCGCTGCTGTACTACGGTGCCTACGAACCGCTGGACCATTTCCTCAATCCGCCCGGGCAGCCCGGCGGCACCGTGGCCGCCGGCCGCGAGGCGATGGTGCTGACCTTCCTGCACTGGGGCCTGCACGGCTGGGCGCTGTACGCGCTGGTCGGCGTGGCGCTGGGCTACTTCGCCTACCGCCGCGACCTGCCGCTGGCGTTGCGCTCGGCGCTGTACCCGATCTTCGGTGAGCGCATCCATGGCCGCATCGGCGACATGGTGGATGGCTTCGGTATCCTGGCTACGCTGATCTCGATGGTGACCAACCTCGGCATCGGTGCGCTGGTGGTGCAGTCCGGCCTGGTCTATCTGTTCCACATCCCGGATACGCCGCAGGTGCTGGTGGCGATCGTGCTGGTGATGATGGTGGTGGCCACCATCGGTGTGGTGGCTGGCGTGGAAAAGGGCATTGCCTGGCTCTCCAACCTCAACGTGCGTCTGCTGTGCGGTCTGCTGCTGTTCGTGCTGGTCACCGGCCCGACCCTGCACCTGTTCGACGGCCTGATCCAGAACACCGGCGACTACCTCGGCGCGTTCGTGCGCAAGAGCTTCGACATGTACCTCAACGACCCGAAGGGCCGTGAGTGGATGGGTTCGTGGACGCTGTTCTACTGGGCCTGGTGGATCGCCTGGGCGCCGTTTGTCGGCCTTTTCGTGGCGCGCATCTCGCGTGGCCGCACCATCCGTGAAGTGATCATGGGCGTGCTGCTGATCCCGCTCGGCTTCACCCTGGCCTGGCTGTCGATCTTCGGCAACACCGCCATCGACCTGGTGCTCAACCATGGCCAGGCGATCCTGGGTGAGGTGGCCCAGCACGATGCGGCGATGACGCTGTTCAAGCTGCTGGAATACCTGCCCGCCGCGCCGTATGTAGCCGGTGCCGCGGTGGTGATCGGTTTCGTGCTGTTCCTGACCCCGGTCGATTCGGGCACGCTGATGATCGCCAATCTGTGCACCCGTCGTGTCGATGACGGCGTCGAGGACGGTCACGACGCACCGATCTGGCTGCGCGTGTTCTGGGCGGCCGGCATCACCGTGGCCAGCGTCGGCCTGCTGCTGGCCGGCAACTTCAGTGCGATGCAGACCGCAGTGGTGCTGTGCGGCCTGCCGTTCTCGTTCACCCTGGCGTTCTACATGTGGGGCCTGCTGAAGGCGCTGCGTACCGACCCGGATGCACCACGGCGGTGAGCGGGTATCCGGTGGCTATTCCGATGCCGCCGTTGATGCAGTAGAGCCAGGCCATGCCTGGCTGCGGTGAAGCAGAAAGGGCCGGATCCGCGAGGATCCGGCCCTTCTTCTTGTAGAGCCGAGCCCATGCTCGGCTGATGCTGTGGCGATGTAGCCGAGCGCAGGCTCGGCTCTACAGGTGATGCATTACTTGCTGGCCAGCTGGCGCAGCACGTACTGCAGCAGACCACCATGACGGAAGTACTCGACTTCCTTCGGGGTCAGCAGCATCACCGACACCTCGAAGGTCTTCTTCGTGCCGTCGGCCTTGGTGGCGGTGACCGTGGCGCGCTTGCTGGCGCCGTCCTGCAGGCCGGTGATGTCGATCACTTCCGAGCCGTCCAGGCCCAGCGACTGCGCGTTTTCGCCGTTGCGGAACTGCAGCGGCAGCACGCCCATGCCGACCAGGTTGGAGCGGTGAATGCGCTCGAAGCTTTCGGCGATGACCGCCTTCACCCCCAGCAGCAGGGTGCCCTTGGCCGCCCAGTCACGCGACGAGCCGGTGCCGTATTCCTTGCCGGCCAGTACCACCAGCGGCACCTTGTCGGCCTTGTACTTCATGGCCGCATCGTAGATCGCCAGCTTTTCCGGCTGGCCACCACCGGCCGGGTAGTACAGGGTGTTGCCGCCTTCCTCGCCACCGAACATCAGGTTCTTGATGCGGATGTTGGCGAAGGTGCCGCGGACCATCACGTCATCGTTGCCGCGGCGGCTGCCGTAGCTGTTGAAGTCGGCCGGCTGCACGCCGCGCTCCTGCAGGAAGCGGCCCGCCGGCGAATCCTTCTTGATGTTGCCGGCCGGAGAGATGTGGTCGGTGGTGATCGAATCGCCGAACAGGCCCATCACCCGCGCGCCGTGCACGTCATCGATGGTGCCGACCTGCATGGTCATGCCGTCGAAGTACGGCGGGTTCTTGATGTAGGTGGACGCATCGCTCCATTCGTACAGATCACCGTCCGGCGAGGCGATGGTGTTCCAGCGGGTATCGCCCTTGAACACGTCGGCGTAGTTCTGCTTGAACATTTCCGGGCCGACGGTGGCGGCGATGACGTCGCCGATCTCCTTGTTGCTCGGCCAGATGTCGCGCAGATACACCGGCTGGCCATCGCTGCCGGTGCCCAGCGGTTCGGTGGTCAGGTCGATGTCGGTGGTGCCGGCGATGGCGTAGGCCACCACCAGCGGCGGGCTGGCCAGGTAGTTCATCTTCACTTCGGGATGCACGCGGCCCTCGAAGTTGCGGTTGCCCGACAGCACCGAGGTCACCACCAGGTCGCCACTGGCGATGCCGGCGCTGACTTCAGTCGGCAGTGGGCCGGAATTGCCGATGCAGGTGGTGCAGCCATAGCCGACCACATAGAAGCCGATCTTTTCCAGCTCGGTGAGAACGCCGGCCTTTTCCAGATAGTCGGTGACCACGCGCGAGCCTGGGCCGAGCGAGGTCTTGACCCACGGCTTGCGGTCCAGGCCCTTGGCGGCCGCGTTGCGGGCGAGCAGGCCGGCGCCGATCATCACCGCCGGGTTGGAGGTGTTGGTACACGAGGTGATGGCGGCGATGACCACCGCGCCATCCTTCAGTCGCACCTTCCTGCCGTCCATCTCGATGTCGGCGTAGCCCTTGGCCAGCTGCTCGTTGCCCACGGCGGCGCCGCCGCCTTCATTGACGAAGGTGGAGACATCCTCGCTGCGCTTGTCACGGTTGGCGGTCATGCCGACCAGGGCGTCGCGGTAGTTCTTCTGCACGTCTTCCAGAAGCACGCGGTCCTGCGGACGCTTGGGGCCGGCCAGCGAGGGCTTGACCGTGCCCATGTCCAGTTCCAGCGTGGTGCTGTACTGCGCATGCGGGCTGTTGGCGTCGTGCCACAGGCCCTGCGCCTTGGCATAGGCTTCAACCAGGGCGATCTGCTCTTCGCTGCGGCCGGACAGGCGCAGGTAAGTCAGTGATTCGTTGTCGATCGGGAAGATGCCGCAGGTAGCGCCGTATTCCGGGGCCATGTTGCCGATGGTCGCGCGGTCGGCCAGGGGCAGGTGCTGCAGGCCGTCGCCGTAGAACTCGACGAACTTGCCGACCACGCCGAGCTTGCGCAGCATCTGGGTGACGGTCAGCACCAGGTCGGTGGCGGTAGCGCCTTCGGGCAGCTTGCCGGTCAGCTTGAAGCCGACGACCTGCGGGATCAGCATCGACGAGGGCTGGCCGAGCATGGCCGCCTCGGCCTCAATGCCGCCCACGCCCCAGCCGAGCACGCCGATGCCGTTGATCATCGTGGTGTGGCTGTCGGTGCCGAACACGGTATCGGGATAGGCGATGGCCTTGCCGTCCTTGTCCGCAGTCATCACCACGCGGGCCAGGTTTTCCAGGTTGACCTGGTGGACGATGCCGGTGTTGGGCGGCACCACCTTGAAGTTGTCGAAGGCCTTCTGGCCCCAGCGCAGGAAGCCGTAGCGTTCCTGGTTGCGCTGGAACTCGATCTTGCCGTTGAGGTCCAGTGCGTCGGGCTTGCCGAACACATCCACCTGCACCGAGTGGTCGATGACCAGCTCGGAGGGAATCAGCGGATTGATCTGTTCGGGGCGGCCGCCGAGCTTGACCACGGCATCGCGCATCGCGGCCAGGTCGACCACGCAGGGCACGCCGGTGAAGTCCTGCAGCACCACGCGCGCGGGCATGAAGGCGATTTCGGTATCCGGTTCGGCCGCCGGGTTCCAGCGGGCCACGGCTTCGATGTGATCCTTGCCGACGGTGACGCCGCCATCCTCGTGCCGGAGCAGGTTCTCCAGCAGGATCTTCATCGAGTAGGGCAGGTGGGAGATGTCGAAGCGCTGGCCCAGCGTGGGCAGGCTGAAGTAGTCGTAGGTCTTGCCGCCGACGTCCAGCTGGCTGCGGGTGGAGAACGAATCGCTCATGCGGGATGACTCCTCTTGCGGATGGCTTGCAGTGGCCCGCGCATGGGCGGACCTGCTTGCGGTCGCCGCGGGCCTGGTGGCCCCGGAGGTTCCAGTATGAACCCGAAACTGAATGGATTCACCCGGGCCGGGTCCGGCCTGCGGCATCGGTTCCAGACTACAGGGGAAGGTGTATGGCGTATGTCACGTTTGTGGCCGATCCTTTGCGAGGCAAGGGCTGGCGGGTCGCCGGTCCTGTTCAGGGTGGAAGTATGCCCGGGGAAGTATGTATAATTTGTGCATACTCTGGAGGGCCTACCGATGGAAGCCACTGTTGCAGAACGCGGACAGATCACCCTGCCCAAGGCGGTGCGTGATGCCCTCGGCCTGACCAAGGGCACGCTGCTGAAGGTCGAGCTGGACGGCAGCCGCATCATCCTGCGCAAGAGTGTTGACGATGCCATTTCACGGGCGCGCGGCAAGTTCGCGCTGGACGGCTTCGAGTCGTCCGATGCGGCAGTACGCGCGGTGCGCGACGAGGAATAAGCCGTGATGATCGCCGTTGATTCACCGGTGCTGGTCGAGCTGCTCAGCAATGGCCCGCAGGCCGATGCCGTGGAAGCCATCCTCCGGCAGAGCCTGGTCGGCGGCCGCGTGGTGGTCTGCGGCGCGACCCTGGCCGAAGTCTGCGCATCGCTGCGCGGCGGCGCCGAGGTGCTCGAAGCGCTGGAAGAAATGGGCGTGCACTTCAACCCGATGGAAGCCAAGTCGGCGTTGCGCGCCGGCGAGATGCACCGTCGCCACCGCCAGCGCAGCGGCAGCCGCCGCAGCCTGGACGAATTCATGGTCGGCGCCCACGCACTGTTGCAGTGCGATGGCCTGATCACCTGGAACGACACGTTTTACCGCGACTACTTCAAGGGCCTGAAGCTGATCGTGCCGCACGCCTGAGCCCACTTTGTTATTTCAACCTACGCATTACCCGGGAGTTGTCATGTTGGAAGCCTACCGCCACCACGTCGCCGAGCGCGCTGCGCTTGGCATCCCGCCGCTGCCGCTGAGCGCGCAGCAGACGGCCGATGTCATCGAACTGCTGAAGAACCCGCCGCAGGGCGAGGCCGAGTTCCTGCTCGACCTGCTGACCCACCGCGTGCCGGCCGGCGTCGATGACGCCGCCAAGGTCAAGGCCTCGTACCTGGCCGCGATCGCGCTGGGCAGCGAGCAGAACCCGCTGATCAGCCGCGAGCGCGCCACCGAACTGCTGGGCACCATGCTCGGCGGTTACAACGTCGCTCCGCTGGTGCAGCTGCTGGACGACGCCAGCGTCGGCACCATCGCCGCCAACGGCCTGAAGAAGACCCTGCTGGTGTTCGACGCCTTCCACGACGTGCAGGAAAAGGCCAAGGCCGGCAACGCCAACGCCCAGGCCGTGCTGCAGAGCTGGGCCGATGCCGAGTGGTTCACTGGCAACCCGGAAGTGCCGCAGAGCCTGACCGTCACCGTGTTCAAGGTGCCGGGCGAGACCAACACCGACGACCTGTCGCCGGCGCCGGACGCGACCACCCGCCCGGACATCCCGATGCACGCCCTGGCGATGCTGAAGAACAAGCGCGACGACGCGCCGTTCACCCCGGAAGAAGACGGCAAGCGCGGCCCGATCCAGCAGATCCTCGACCTGAAGGACAAGGGCCACCTGGTTGCCTACGTCGGCGACGTGGTCGGCACCGGCTCCTCGCGCAAGTCGGCCACCAACAGCGTGCTGTGGTGGACCGGCGATGACATTCCGTACATCCCGAACAAGCGCGCCGGTGGCGTGTGCCTGGGCGGCAAGATCGCGCCGATCTTCTACAACACCATGGAAGATGCCGGTGCGCTGCCGATCGAGCTGGACGTGTCGAAGATGGAGCACGGCGACGTCATCGAGCTGCGCCCGTACGAAGGCAAGGCGCTGAAGAACGGCGAGGTGATCGCCGAATTCCAGGTCAAGTCCGACGTGCTGTTCGACGAAGTGCGTGCCGGTGGCCGCATCCCGCTGATCATCGGCCGTGGCCTGACCGGCAAGGCGCGCGAGGCGCTGGGCCTGGCCCCGACCGACCTGTTCCGCCTGCCGGTGCAGCCGGCCGATACCGGCAAGGGCTTCTCGCTGGCGCAGAAGATGGTCGGCCGCGCCTGTGGCCTGCCGGAAGGCCAGGGCATGCGCCCGGGCACATACTGCGAACCGAAGATGACCTCGGTCGGCTCGCAGGACACCACCGGCCCGATGACCCGCGACGAGCTGAAGGACCTGGCGTGCCTGGGCTTCTCGGCCGACCTGGTGATGCAGTCGTTCTGCCACACCGCCGCCTACCCGAAGCCGGTGGACGTGAAGACCCACCACACCCTGCCGGAGTTCATTTCCACCCGTGGCGGCGTTTCGCTGCGTCCGGGCGACGGCGTGATCCACAGCTGGCTCAACCGCATGCTGCTGCCGGATACCGTCGGCACCGGTGGTGACTCGCACACCCGTTTCCCGGTGGGCATTTCGTTCCCGGCCGGTTCGGGCCTGGTCGCCTTCGCCGCGGCCACCGGCGTGATGCCGCTGGACATGCCGGAGTCGGTGCTGGTGCGCTTCAAGGGCAAGATGCAGCCGGGCGTGACCCTGCGTGATCTGGTCAACGCGATCCCGCTGTACGCGATCAAGTCCGGCCTGCTGACCGTGGCCAAGGCTGGCAAGAAGAACATCTTCTCCGGCCGTATCCTGGAAATCGAAGGCCTGCCGGAGCTGAAGGTCGAGCAGGCGTTCGAACTGTCCGACGCCTCGGCCGAGCGTTCGGCCGCCGGTTGCTCGGTGCGCCTGAACAAGGAACCGATCATCGAGTACCTGACCAGCAACATCACGCTGCTGAAGTGGATGATTGCCGAGGGTTACCAGGATCCGCGTTCGTTGCAGCGCCGTATCGAGAAGATGGAAGCGTGGCTGGCCAACCCGCAGCTGCTGGAGCCGGATGCGGACGCCGAATACGCTGCCGTCATCGAGATCGACCTGGCCGACATCCACGAGCCGATCGTGGCCTGCCCGAACGATCCGGACGACGTGAAGACCCTGTCCGAAGTCGCTGGCGCCAAGATCGACGAAGTGTTCATCGGTTCGTGCATGACCAACATCGGTCACTTCCGTGCCGCTGCGAAGCTGCTGGAAGGCAAGCGTGACCTGCCGACCCGCCTGTGGGTGGCCCCGCCGACCAAGATGGATGCCTCGGAGCTGACCAAGGAAGGCGTGTACGGCACCTTCGGTGCCACCGGCGCACGCATGGAAATGCCGGGCTGCTCGCTGTGCATGGGCAACCAGGCGCAGATCCGCGAAGGCTCCACCGCGATGTCGACCTCGACCCGCAACTTCCCGAACCGCCTGGGCCGCAACACCAACGTGTACCTGGGTTCGGCGGAACTGGCCGCGATCTGCTCGCGCCTGGGCCGCATCCCGACCAAGGAAGAGTACATGGCCGATGTGGGCGTGATCGCCGCCAGCGGCGCGGAAATCTACCGCTACATGAACTTCGACCAGATCGAGGAATACCAGGACGTGGCCAAGACGGTCGCTGCTTGATGAGGTAACGAAAAACCTCCGGCTCGCGCCGGGGGTTTTTTTGTGCGCCGACGATGCACGGTAGTGCCGGCCGCTGGCCGGCCTCCCGTTGAAACGAAGAACCCCCGGTGAAAGCCGGGGGTTTTTGTCTGCTGCATCCGCTATTGCACGGTCCAGTCTGCGTTGCCCTGCAACCGACGGCCGCCGATCAGCACGTTGCCGCGCTTACCGGAGACATCCATCTCGAACCAGGGCAGTCCATCACGGTCAAGTGGACGCACGTAGGCCTGGCGCTTTGCACGGTTGAATTCGATGTAGTAGCGGCGATGCACGTTGGGGTACGGCGGGATCGACGCGCCTTTCCAGCTGACGCTTACCGCGCCGGGGTCTTCGCGACCCACCAGCATCAGCATGAAGAACACATCACCCTGCTTGGCCTCGAAGTAGAACAGATCGCCACTGGCGCTGGCGGGTGCCAGTGGCAATGAAAGCAGTACGGCCGCCAGGGCGGCCTTCCATATGCCTTTGATCATGTGCAGCATTCCTTGTGCAATACCGCTATCAAAGCACACATGCGGGTAACGCGTTGAAACGAAGAACCCCGATGAAAACCGGCGCCTTTTTCTGTTGCCTGATGGCCTGTAGCGCCGAGTCCATGCTTGGCTGCTGTTCGTGCGATGCGCGCTGAGTCGAGCGTGGCTCGACTCTACACCGGCATCCACGCATGGCGTGGATCTACTGCTCGCGGAGTCCTTGGGCCGCGGCGCGCAATCAGCCGCGGGCGAGGGCGAGCAGACGTTCGGCAATCCGCTCCAGCGGCACCTGTTCCTCGGCGGCGCCAAGCTTGAACGCTGCACCGGGCATGCCCCAGACCACACTGGTGGCCTCGTCCTGCACCAGTGTCGGCGCGCCGGCCTGGCGCATCTCCAGCAGGCCGCGTGCGCCGTCATCGCCCATCCCGGTGAGTATGGCACCGATGGCGTTGCTGCCGGCGTTCTGCGCGACCGAACGGAACAGCACGTCCACCGCGGGCTTGTGCCGGTTCACTGCCGGGCCGTCATCGACGCGGCAGCGCCAGCGCGCACCATCGCGGATGATGCGCAGGTGCTTGCCGCCGGGTGGGAGGTAGGCGTGGCCGGGCAGCACCGCTTCGCCGTCGCTGGCCTCGCGCACGGCCATCGCCGAGTGTCGGTCCAGGCGTTCGGCAAAGGCGCTGCTGAAGCTGGCCGGCAGGTGCTGGGTCATCACCACGGCGGGCGCGTCGGCGGGCATGCCTTCCAGCACCACGCGCAGCGCTTCGGTGCCACCGGCTGACGAGCCGATCGCGATCAGGCGATCGGTGGTACGGAACTGCGGTGAGGCGGGGCGCATCGAGGGGGCTGCGTCCAGCATGAGTTTCGGGACTGCAGCGCGCACCAGCGGGCGCACCCGCGAGCGCGCCGCCATCTTGACCTTGGCGATGATCTCGTCGGCGTAGCCCTGCAGGCCGCGTGCGACGTCCAGCTTGGGCTTGGAGACGAAGTCCACCGCGCCCAGAGCCAGCGCCTGCAGCGTAGTGTCGGCGCCGCGTTCGGTCAGCGACGAGATCATCACCACCGGCAGCGGGTGCAGGCGCATCAGGTTTTCCAGGAACGCCAGCCCGTCCATGCGCGGCATTTCCACGTCCAGGGTGATCACGTCCGGGGCCAGGCGCTTGATCTTCTCGCGCGCCAGCAACGGGTCGGCGGCGGTGCCGACCACGTCGATGGACGGATCGCTGGACAGGATCTCGGTGAGCATCTGGCGCACGACGGCGGAGTCGTCGACGATCAGGACCCGGCAGGGGGCGTTGCCGGTCAGGGTCATTCGAACAGCTCCACGCCGCCGGTGACCGGGGCCTTGGACAGGCGTGCACGCACCGCCGATTCGGTCGCGGCCACCTCGGCTTCATGGGCGTGCGGCAGGCGCTGCACCACCACGCGGCCGGTATCGGCGAAGAACCAGATCTTGCGCGGATGGATGCCGCACAGGTCCTCGGCGATGATCGGAATATGCTCGGCCTGCAGGTACTGGCGCACGAACTCGGCGTTGCGCGTGCCGACCGGATTGCTGGTGAAGCCCTTGAGCACGTTGGCGCCGCCGAACACCTTGGCTTCGATGCGCTTGCGGTGGGCGCCGCGCTTGAGCATGTCGTTGATCAGCAGTTCCATCGCATAGCTGCCGTAACGCGCGGGCGCGCCGTCACCGGCATTGCCCTCGGGCAGCAGGAAGTGGTTCATGCCGCCGATCTTCAGTACCGGGTCGCGCAGGCACGCGGCCACGCAGGAACCCAGCGTGGTGGTCAGCGCGGTGGTGTCGTCCACCACCAGGTACTGGGTCGGCAGCAGCTTGGCCGCGATGGTCTGGAAGCGCGCATCCTGGTAGCGCATCACATCGTCGGTACGCAGCGAGGCGTTCATGCGCCGGCCTTTGCCGCACGGCGATACAGCGTACGGCCGCAGGGCTGGATCAGGTCGGCGGCGTGCAGGTAGTTCTCCGAGTGTCCGGTGTAAAGCAGGCCGTCATCGGCCAGGTGCTGCACCAGGCGGCCGAGGATGGCACGCTGGGTCGGCTTGTCGAAATAGATCATCACATTGCGGCAGAACAGCGCGTCGAATGGTCCGCCGACGTCGTAGCGCGGGGCGAGCAGATTCAATGGGCGGAACTCGATCAGCTCGCGTAGTGCCGGCAGCACGCGGCACTGGCCCTCATTGGGGCCGCTGCCACGCTGGAAATAGCGCCGGCGCAGATCCGGGTCGAGATTGGTGACCCGGTCGATGTTGTAGACGCCACGGCCGGCGGTGGCCAGTACCTGGGTATCAACATCGGTCGCGACGATGCGCACCGGCGGCTTCAGCGTACCGAAGGCCTCACAGGCGGTGATCGCCATCGAATAGGGTTCTTCACCGGTGGACGCCGCGCATGACCACAGCAGCAGCGGCGTGCGGCTGGAGCGCTGCTGCAGTTCCTCGCGCAGCTTGTCGAAGTGGTGCGGCTCGCGGAAGAACGAGGTCAGGTTGGTGGTCAGGGCGTTGGTAAACGCCTGCCACTCGTCGCCGTCTTCCTGCTCCAGATGGTCCAGATACTGCTGGAAGCTGCGCATGCCCAGCGTGCGCAAGCGGCGCGACAGGCGGCCATAGACCATGTCGCGCTTTGCCGGTGCAAGGGCGATGCCCACGCGCTGGTAGATCAGGTCGCAGACGCGGCGGAAATCACGGTCGGCGAACTCGAATTCGCGCGGGCCGGTGACGATGGGAGTAGGACTTTGCACGGGGGACGTGTCCATCGGCAGAGGCGGCGGCCGAAGCCGCCGCGGGTGGGTCTCAGAATTCCTGCCAGTCGCTGTCGCTGGCGACGAAGGTGCTGGCGTTGCTGCCGGTGCGGCGGACCGGTGCCGGCGTTGGAACCGGCTGCGGGCGCGCCACGGCGGTGGCAACACGCACCGGTTCGACACGCGCGGCCACCGCCTTCATTGCGGCGGAGACCTGGTTGTCCAGGCGGAAGATCGCCACGGCGTCGGCCAGCTGGCCAGCCTGTTCTTCCATCGCGCGCGCGGCAGCGGTAGCTTCCTCCACCAGCGCGGCGTTCTGCTGGGTGGTCTCGTCCATCTGCACCACGGTCTGGTTGACCTGCTCAATGCCGGCCGACTGTTCCTGCGAAGCAGCGGAAATCTCGGCCATGATGTCGGTCACGCGCTGCACCGAGGCGACGATCTCGCCCATGGTGCTGCCGGCCTGGTGGACCAGGCTGGAGCCTTCGGCAACCTTGCCGACCGAATCATCGATCAGGCCCTTGATCTCCTTGGCGGCGGCGGCCGAGCGCTGGGCGAGGGTGCGCACCTCGCTGGCGACCACGGCGAAGCCGCGGCCCTGTTCACCGGCACGAGCGGCTTCCACTGCAGCGTTCAGCGCCAGGATGTTGGTCTGGAACGCAATGCCGTCGATGACGCTGATGATCTCGGCGATCTTCTTCGACGAGGCTTCGATGGCCGACATGGTGTTGACCACCTGGCCAACCACGCTGCCGCCTTGAGAGGCAACACCCTGCGCGCCGATCGCGAGCTGGTTGGCTTGGCGGGCATGCTCGGCGTTCTGGCGTACGGTGGAGGTCAGCTCCTCCATCGACGCGGCGGTTTCTTCCAGGTTCGCAGCCTGCTGCTCGGTACGGCGCGACAGATCGCTGTTTCCCGAAGCAATCTCACCGGCGGCCAGGGTGATGCTGGAGGCACTGGCCTGGATCTGGCCGACGATCTGGGTCAGCTGCGCGACGGTTGTGTTGGCGTCGTCACGCATGCGGGCGAACACGCCCTGGTAGTCACCCTGCATGCGCGCGGTCAGATCACCTTCGGCGATGGCCGACAGCAGCTGCGAGAGCTTGCCGAGGTTGTCATCGCTGACCGCCATCATCGCGTTGAGGTTTTCCAGCATCAGGCGGAAATCGTGATCGAAGCGCTGCGCATCGCCACGGCGGCTGAAGTCGCCGGCAGCGGCGGCACTGGCCAGCTGCTTGATTTCGGCGTTGATGCGGCCGAGATTGGCCTTGACGGTGTCGACGGTGGTGGTCATCGCCGCCTTTTCGCCGGGGTAGCGGGCGATGTCGCGGCTCAGGTCGCCGACCGCGTACTGCTGTACCACGTCCAGCACGTCATGCAGGGTCTGCACGTGGCCGCCTACCAGGGCGTTGGTTTCCTGCACCATCAGCCCGTACTCGCCGGGGAAGGCACTGGCGTCGATGCGATAGCTCAGTTCGCCGGCATCGTGGCGGCGGGCCATTTCGCGCTGGCCGCCGATCACTGCGTGCAGCTGCTGCTGCATGCCGGACATGGCGTCCAGCAGGCGACCGGGTTCGTCATGCGCCTGCGGACCGATGTGGCTGTCCAGCTTGCCGCGGGCGATACCCTCGGCGACGGCCGTTGCCTGCTTCAGCGGCACGGCGATGCGGTTGCCGATGAGCCAGCTCAGGGCCAGCACGATCAGTACCAGCACGCCACCGGAGACGGCCATGATGGCGGTGAACACCAGCGCCTGCTTCTGCACGTCGTCCATGTAGACGCCGCTGCTGACCACCCAGTTCCAGGGCGCGAACAGGCCGGCGTAGGCCACCTTCTCGACCTCGCCCTTGCTGCCGGGCTTGGCCCAGCGGTAGTTGACGAAGCCGCCACCGGCCTTGGCTGCTTCAACCTGGTCGTAGTAGATGCGCACGCCGTCGTCGGTGCGGAAGTCCTTCATGTCCTTGCCGACCAGATCCTTGCGGAACGGGTGCATCAGCAGGCGGTAGCCGGTGTCGTAGATGTTGAAGTAGTAGGCATCGCTCTCGGCGCGCATCACTTCCAGCGCCTGCAATGCCGCGCTCTTGGCAGCGTCCTCGCTGAGCTCGCCGGTACCGGCCAGCCGGTGATAATGCTGGAGGATGCCGTAGCTGAGTTCGACCTGGGTCTTCAGCGCGGTCTTGCGGGTCTCGGTGAGGTCCAGGTACTGCATGCGGGCGGCGATCACCGAGAGCGCGATCACGCCGAGCGCGATGAGCAGCGTCAGCAGGTTGAGCTTGCGCCGGACGGAGAGGTTGCTGAAGTAGTGTTGCCAGCGATGCAGGAGATTCATCGAGCAGGACCAGGTCGAAGCGGGCGGGCGGCGCCGAGCCGGTCAGCGGCGGGACAAGCCGTGACAACCCCGTTATCGGCCGATGGGGCGGGGGATTGAGGCGCAGTGTCCGAACGTATTCAGGTTTCCTTGCAGCGGCGGCTGCGGCGCTGCCTGCGGCAGGCTTTTGAAGCAACGGCAACGGCAACGGCAACGGCAGGTCATGGCGATGGGTTGCTACGGGTTGGCCGGGTCGGGGTGGGCAGGCAGGACACGCCGTGAACCCATCCATGGGGGCTCGATGGCGCCATCCATGGCGCCAACGGTCCTGCCTGCCCACCCCGGCCCAGCCCTCCCGGCATTTCGGTGTCGGACGGCAAGAGCGTTGGGTTTCCAGGTGGAAAGAGGGGTCAGATCCGTTTTCCTGCGGAAAACGGATCTGACCCCGGAAGCAACGCGGCTCTTGCTCTTGCTCTTCTTTCTTCAATCCGGGGTGGACGCGCACGGAAATTTTCCGTGGCCGGGGGGGGGGGGGGGGGGGGGGGGGGGGGGGGGGGGGGGGGGGGGGGGGGG
>NZ_JBQEMR010000043.1:0-30332 GCF_052045015.1 Stenotrophomonas sp. 22692 | reverse complement strand
CCCCCCCCCCCCCCCCCCCCCCCCCCCCCCCCCCCCCCCCTCCCCCCCCCCCCCCGCTACCCGTTTATTTCCCGGATTCCTCGCGCTCCTGCACCTGCGCCTGGCGCAGCTCCTGTTCGGAAGCACGCAGCGCCTTCACGTCCAGCTTGCGGATGCTGTTGATGAAGCACGGCATGCGCGGGCCGCCGGTGGGGTCGCGCACCAGCACCTTGTCAAAGCGCGCCGAGACACGGTTCATCTGGCTGGTCAGGCCGATGGCGGTGGCATACGGCAGGTCCTGGCAGGGGCCTCTCAGCTCCAGCAGGTAGGCCTCGCTGGGTCGCGTCCACACCGCCAGCGCGCTGTCACCCAGCTCGGTCCAGCCATTGAGGGTGCCGAAGAACTGCATGTCGTTCTGCGGCGCACCGGCGTGGGCACGGTAAAGGTCAAGCTTCTCGGCGCTGCTGAGCCGGCCGGTGGTGGCACAGGCGGCCAGGGCCAGGCAGAGGCCGGCCAGCAGAAGCGGGGTCTTCATGGCGATCTCCTCGGGGAACTGTCGCCATCATGCGCCTGGCCTGGCAATGCCGGCGCGACGGCCGACGGCCCCATTCAGGCGCCGGTCGGCGGTCGACCAGGGTCGACCTCTGCCAAAGCGGGTCCAGAACGTCGGATTCCGGTAGTCGCCAACCTTGGTTGGCGCTTGCCCTGCAGGAGCAGCCGACCAAGGTCGGCTTCTACCAGAGTCCGTCCGACCGCTCAGACGTCGGCGTGGGCCAGTGCATGCAGGCGCCCTTCGCGCAGTTCCAGCACCCGGTCCAGGCGACGCGCCAGGCTGCGGTCATGGGTTACCAGCACCAGGCTGGTGTGACGTGCACGATTCAGCTCCAGCATCAGCTCGAACACCGTTGCAGCCGTGCGGTCATCCAGGTTGCCGGTCGGCTCGTCACCGAGCACGCAGGCCGGATGATTGACCAGTGCCCGCGCCACCGCAGCACGCTGGCGCTCACCACCGGACAGCTCGCCCGGCTTGTGGTCCAGGCGATGGCCGAGGCCGACCGCTTCCAGCAGCGTGGTGGCCCGGCTGCTCGCTTCTGCGACCGCAGTGCCAGCCAGCAGTACCGGCATCATCACGTTTTCCAGCGCGGTGAACTCCGGCAGCAGGTGATGGAACTGGTAGACGAAGCCCAGCGCCTGGTTGCGCAGCAGGCCGCGCGCGGTGTCCGACAGCGCCGACATGCGCTGGCCGGTCACATAGACCTCGCCGGCGGTGGGAATGTCCAGGCCACCCAGCAGGTGCAGCAGCGTGCTCTTGCCGGCGCCGGAGGCACCGATGATCGCCACCGTCTCGCCGGCGGTCACGGTCAGGTCCAGGCCATCGAACACCGGGGTCTGCATGCGCCCTTCGGCGTAGGTCTTGCCCAGTGCTTCGGCGCGGATCACTTCATCGCCGCGGTTGAAGACCTTATTCATAACGCAGGGCCTCCGCCGGCTGGGTGCGTGCTGCCCGCCAAGCGGGGTACAGGGTGGCCAGGAAGCTCATCAGCAGCGCGACCACGGTGATCGCCACCACGTCGCCGGTCTGCATGTCGGTCGGCAGGCCGGTGATGTAGTACACATCCTCCGGCAGCAGCTTGACGTTGAAGACGCTCTCGATGGCGCCGAGGATGCGCTCCAGGTTGAGGGTCAGGGTAATGCCGCCGATCAGGCCGGCCAGCGTGCCGAAGATACCGATCAGCGAACCCTGCACCATGAACACCTGCATCACCCCGCCAGGAGTCAGGCCAAGGGTGCGCAGGATGGCGATGTCGGCCTGCTTGTCGGTCACCAGCATGACCTGCGAGGACACCAGGTTGAAGGCACCCATGGCGATGATCAGCGACAGCAGGATGCCCATCACCACCTTCTCCATGCGCAGCGAGTGGTAGAGGTTGGCGTTCTGCTGGGTCCAGTCACTCACGCGGTAAGCACCGCCGAGGCTCTGCGCCAGGTCCACGCCCACTTCCAGCGAGCGGTCCATGTCGTGCAGTTTCAGCCGCACGCCGGTGGCACCATCGCTGCGCAGCACGCGCTCCAGGTCCTGCATGTTGGCAAAGCCGACGCCACGATCGACCTCGTTGTAGCCGGCCTCGAAGATGCCGCTGACGGTGAAGCGTTTCATCCGTGGCACCGCGCCGGCGGGCGTGCCCTGCACTTCGGCAAAGGTCACCAGTACCTGGTCGCCGACGTCCACGTCCAGCCAGATCGCCAGCTCCTTGCCCAGCAGCAGGTTGAAGCTGCCTGGCTTGAGGCTGTCATAGCTGCCCTTGGTGACCTTCTTGTCGATCACCGAGACTTTCGGCTCCAGCGCCGGATCAATGCCCTGGATGATCGCCCCCTGCACGCGCGGGCCGCTGATCATCGACTGGATCTCGATGTAGGGTGCGGCACCGGCCACGCGCGGGTCCTTGCGGGCGACGTCCACCACGCGCATCCAGTCCGGCATCGGCTCGCCGTCGCGGCTGATGGTGGCGTGCGCGGTCATCTGCAGCAGGCGGCTGCGGATTTCCTTCTGGAAACCGCTCATGACGGCCAAGGTGGTGATCAGCACCGTCACGCCGAGCGCGATGCCCAGGATCGATGCCATCGAGATGAAGGAGATGAAGCCGTTGCGGCGCTTGGCGCGCAGGTAGCGCAGGCCGATCGCCACGGGAATGGGTTTGAACATGCAGGCACGCCAGTCAATTCAGCTTATGGTGCCATCGACCGGGGCTGACGGGAAACGCTGCGTGCGGCGACGGCCAGTCGCAGTTCACGTCGCTGCCCGGAATCGAGCACATCCGGCCAGAACAGCAGGCGCCGGCGGCGCCGATCCTCACGCCAGAGCAACAGCAGCCAGGGGCCGCGCACGACCAGTTGTGGTGCATCGACGTCCTGCCCGGCCACCTGCAGCGGCTCGGACGGTACCGGCAGAAGCACCTGCACGCGTGGCCTGCGCTGGCGCCAGGCCAGTTCGGCCAACCCGATGCCCCAGGCCAGCAACACCGCGGGAATCAACAGCCGCGGCGGCAGATCCGATGCGCGCAGCAGCCAGGGTGCGGCCAGCAGCACCGCCAGCTGGGCGGCGGCCTGCAGCCGCGAGGGGCGCCACTCAAGGCTTGAGGGCGAGGATCTTCTGCATGAGGGGGATCGCGTGCGCATGCGGGCAGGCCTCATAACCCATGAACCAGCGCCACAACTTATCGTCCTCGCAGTCGAGCAGGAACAGGAAAACCTCGCGCTCTTCGGTCGGCGCAGTGCTCCATTCGTGGTCGAGGTAACGGCCGAACAGCTGGTCCAGCTCGCGCATGCCGCGGCGGCAGCGCCAGCGCAGCTTCTTCAGCAGAACGTCTTCTTCCATCGTGCTTCTCCAGACACAGCAAAGCCACGCATGGCGTGGCTCTACTGGGGTCATGCAACTACCCTGCGCCGTATCAGGCGCGGCGTTCCATCATCAGCTTCTTGATCTCGGCGATCGCCAACGCCGGGTTCAGGCCCTTCGGGCAGGTCCGGGCGCAGTTCATGATGGTGTGGCAGCGGTACAGCTTGAACGGATCTTCCAGGTCGTCCAGGCGCGCACCGGTGTCCTCATCGCGCGAATCGATGATCCAGCGGTAGGCCTGCAGCAGGATCGCCGGGCCCAGGTAACGCTCGCCGTTCCACCAGTAGCTCGGGCAGCTGGTCGAGCAGCAGGCGCACAGGATGCACTCGTACAGGCCGTCCAGCTTCTTGCGGTCTTCCGGCGACTGCAGGCGCTCGCGGTCCGGCGGTGCCGGGGTCTGGGTGCGGATCCACGGCTTGATCGAGGCGTACTGCGCGTAGAAGTGGGTCAGGTCCGGAACCAGATCCTTGACCACGTTCATGTGCGGCAGCGGGTAGATCGGCACTTCCTTCTTGCCGCAGTCCGAGATGGCTCGGGTGCAGGCCAGGGTATTGGTGCCGTCGATGTTCATCGCGCACGAACCACAGATACCTTCGCGGCAGGAGCGGCGGAAGGTCAGGGTCGGGTCGATCTCGTTCTTGATCTTGATCAGGGCGTCCAGGACCATCGGGCCACAGGCGTCCAGATCGACTTCATAGGTATCGGTGCGCGGGTTGCTGTCGTCGTCCGGACTCCAGCGGTAGATCTTGAAGGTGCGCACGTTCTTGCCGCCGTTCTTGACGGGGAAGTGCTTGCCCTTCGTGATCTTGGAATTCTTGGGGAGTGAAAACTCGGCCATGGCTGCTCTCGTTGGCTCAGGCGGCCCGCGCCCTTGGGCGCGGATTGCATGGTAGGCGGGGTCGGATCAGTACACGCGCGGCTTCGGCGGCACCACGGACACGTCGTCGGTCAACGTGTACATGTGCACCGGACGGTAGTCGAAGCTGCACTTGCCCTTCTCGTCGACGCTGACCAGGGTGTGCTTCTGCCAGTTGACGTCGTCGCGGTCCGGGAAGTCCTCGTGCGCATGCGCGCCGCGGCTTTCCTTGCGCTGTTCGGCCGAGTTGATCGTCGCCACCGCGTTGAGCAGCAGGTTGTTCAGCTCGTAGGTCTCGATCAGGTCCGAGTTCCACACCAGCGAACGGTCGGAGACCTTCACGTCCTGGAACGAATCGAAGATCTTGTCCATCTTCTCGCAGCCTTCCTTCAGCGTCTGGCTGGTGCGGAAGACGGCGGCATCGGCCTGCATGGTGCGCTGCATGCGATCGCGGATGACCGAGGTCGGGGTATCGCCGTTGGCGTGGCGCAGCTTGTCCAGCAGGCCCAGCGCCTTGTCGCAGGCATCAGACGCCAGCGGCTTGTGCGATGCGCCCGGCTTGATGGTCTCGGCGCAGCGGTTGGCGACCGCACGACCGAACACCACCAGGTCCAGCAGCGAGTTCGAACCCAGTCGGTTGGCGCCGTGCACGGAGACGCAGGCCGCTTCACCGATCGCGTACAGGCCCGGCACTACGGCATTGTCGTTGTCGCCGACCTTCTGCACCACTTCGCCGTGGTAGTTGGTCGGGATGCCGCCCATGTTGTAGTGCACGGTCGGGATGACCGGGATCGGCTGCTTGTGCACGTCGACGCCGGCGAAGATGCGGGCGCTTTCGGCGATGCCCGGCAGCTTGTCGTCGATCACGCCCGGGCCGAGGTGGGTCAGGTCGAGCAGGATGTGATCCTTGTGCTCGCCGACGCCGCGGCCTTCGCGGATCTCGATGGTCATCGAACGGCTGACCACGTCGCGCGAGGCCAGATCCTTGTAGTGCGGTGCATAGCGCTCCATGAAGCGCTCGCCACTGCTGTTGCGCAGGATGCCACCTTCACCGCGGACACCCTCGGTGATCAGGCAGCCGGCGCCGTAGATGCCGGTCGGGTGGAACTGCACGAACTCCATGTCCTGCATGGCGATGCCGGCACGCATGGCCAGGCCGCCACCGTCGCCGGTGCAGGTATGCGCCGACGTGGCGCTGAAGTAGGCACGGCCGTAGCCGCCGGTGGCCAGCACCACGCCCTGGGCGCGGAACAGGTGCAGCGTGCCATCGGACATGTCCAGGGCCAGCACGCCGCGGCAGGCGCCTTCCTCGTCGAAGATCAGGTCGAGCGCGAAGTACTCGATCATGAAGCGCGCGTCGTGCTTCAGCGACTGCTGGTACAGGGTGTGCAGCATCGCATGACCGGTACGGTCGGCCGCCGCGCAGGTACGCTGCGCCGCCGGGCCTTCACCGTACTTGGTGGTCATGCCACCGAACGGACGCTGGTAGATCTTGCCTTCGGCGGTGCGCGAGAACGGCACGCCGTAGTGTTCGAGCTCGATGATGGCCGGGATGGCCTCACGGCACATGTATTCGATGGCGTCCTGGTCGCCCAGCCAGTCCGACCCCTTGATGGTATCGAAGAAGTGGTAACGCCAGTCGTCCTCGCCCATGTTGGCGAGTGCGGCCGAGATACCGCCCTGGGCGGCAACGGTGTGCGAACGGGTCGGGAAGACCTTGGTCAGGCACACGGTCTGCAGGCCCTTGGCGGCCAGGCCGAACGTGGCGCGCAGGCCGGCGCCGCCGGCGCCGACCACGACCATGTCGTACTTGTGTTCGGTGATCTTGTAAGCGGACATCTAATCTGGATTCCTGTGTTGGTGCCTGGGCTCAGGCAACGCCGAGGGCGATGCGGCCCACCGCAAACACACTGACGATCATGCCGAGCACGGCGACAAACTTCACCGCGGTCTGCAGCACCAGGGCCAGCAGCGATTCGTGGATGTAGTCTTCCAGCACGACCTGCATGCCGAGCTGCGCGTGCCAGAACATGGCGATCAGCAGGCCGATCAGCGGCACTGCGTTCCACGGCTTGGCCACGGCGGCGGCGGCGGTCGCGTAGTCCGAGCCCAGCAGGCCCAGCACGAAGACCAGGAACCAGATGCCCAGCACCACGAGCGCGGCGGCGGTCAGGCGCTGGTGCACGAAGTGCTCTGTACCGGTCTTGGCCGAGCCAAGGCCGCGCACGTTCTTCAGCGGGGTACGGAACTTGCTCACGCGGCACCTCCGAACATCACATAGGCCCACACCAGCAGGGTGATCACCAGGCTGCCGGTGACCGACAGCCAGCTGCTGCGGATGAAGGCGGGGATGCTGAAGCCGATGGCGAAGTCCTGCACCACGTGGCGGATGCCATTGCACAGGTGATAGGCGAACGACCATGTCCACGCGAACAGGAACACGCGGCCATACCAGGCCCCGGCATGGCCGGTGAAGCAGTTCCAGGACTCGGGCCCCATCATCAGGGCCAGCAGGCCGGCGGCGATGATGAGGGCACCAACAGACAGAAAGACGCCAGTGGCTCGATGCAGGATCGAGGTGGCCATCTGAATCTGCCAGCGATACACCTGAAGGTGCGGGGAAAGTGGGCGTTGTCTGGTCGCCATTCGCTGGGCTCGTTGTCTCGGCTGGGCGGCACACGGCCGCGTTGGCTCAATGCTGATCAGAAATCGATGCAGCGTCCGTTTTTCTCCCAATCGCCATACCGCACCGGATCAAGTCCGCCGCGGCCGCCGAATTCCTCTGCTTTTTCCTGTTCCACGGGCACGGGTGCCGCGGGGACCAGCGGGGCTTCAGATTCGTCGTCGGGAGTGGGGGTTGTTTGGCCTATCATGTTCGGTCTCGCAACGCACAAATTTTAGACCTCGTTCACGTGCCTGACAACCTGCCCCCTGCTTTCGTCGGATATCCGCGCCTGCCCGGCCACCAGTTGCTGAGCCTGCAGGGCACGGATGCGGCCGTTTTCGCCCACGCCCAGTTCAGCGGCGACGTCACTGCCCTGCCCCTGCTGCACTGGCAGTGGAGCGCCTGGCTGAGCGCAAAAGGCCGCACCCTGGCGGTGTTCCAGCTGCTTCGGCTGGCCGACGACCACGTGATGCTGGTGCTGGCCGACGGCGATGCCGATGCGATTGCGTCGCAACTGCAGCGCTTCGTGTTCCGTCGCAAGGTGAAGGTGCAGGTGCGCAGCGATCTGGCGGTGGCCGGCGCCTTCACCGCGCCCGAAGCCGCCAGCAACGCCGCGATTGCGCACGCCGCAGCGGCCGGCTGGGAACTTGACCTGGGCAGCGATGCGCTGCCGCGCACCCTGCGCATTGGCGCAGCTGATGCATTTGCCGCCGGCAGCGAAACCGATGAGGCCGCTTTCGCCCTGGCCTGGCGCCAGGCCGACCTGCGCTACGGGTTGCCGCGACTGGAAGAAAGCCAGCGCGAAGTGTGGACCCCCCAGCAGCTGGGCCTGGACCGCCTGAACGGCTACAGCGTGAAGAAGGGCTGCTATCCCGGCCAGGAAATCGTCGCGCGCACCCACTTCCTCGGCAAGGCCAAGCGCGCGGTGCAGCTGCTGCATGCCGCAGCACCGGCGCAGGCCGGCGATGGCGTACAACAGGACGGCGCAGCGCTGGGCACGATTGCCAGCGTGGCCGGTGAACTGGCGCTGGCGGTGCTGCCGCTGGAGGCCAGCGACGCCGAGCTGCAGGTGGGTGGTGCGGTGGCGCAGCGTGTGCCGCTACTGGATGGATTGGCGCGCTGAGGTTCACGCCGGGCACGGCCCGGCGCTACCGCCGCCATGGTGGGTGCGGACCGTTGGTCCGCACCGCAACGAAGCAGCCGAGCGTGGGTTCGGCTACAGAGTCAGAGCCGCTCGCCGGTTTCCGGGTTGAAGAAATGCAACCCCTGCGGGTGGATCGCCACGCGGATCTGCTCGCCCACCGCCGGCAGCGCCTGCGGCGCCACGCGCATGGTCAGCGCATGCTGGCCACTGCTGAGGTTGACGAAGATCTCGTTGCCGACCGGCTCAATGCCTTCGATGCGCGCAGTGAACGCATGCGCATCATCGGCGGCCGCCGGCTGCAGGTGCTCCGGCCGCACGCCCACCGCGATCGGCTTCTGCAACCACGCCGGATCGATCGTGGCCTGACCCAGCGGTGCACGCCATTCGCCGTCGACCACGGTCACGCCACCGGCATCGCCCTGCAGCGTGCCACGCAGCACGTTCATCGCCGGGCTACCGAGGAAACCAGCCACGAACAGGTTGGCCGGGCGGTCGTACAGCGCCATCGGCGTATCGATCTGCTGGATGATGCCGTCCTTCAGCACCACGATGCGCTGGCCCAGGGTCATCGCTTCAACCTGGTCGTGCGTCACGTAGATCATGGTGGTGCCCAGCTTGCGATGCAGCTGCGCGATTTCGGTGCGCACGCTGTGGCGCAGCTTGGCATCCAGATTGGACAGCGGTTCGTCGAGCAGGAACACCGCCGGCTCGCGCACCAGCGCCCGGCCCAGCGCAACACGCTGGCGCTGGCCGCCGGACATCGCCTTGGGGAGCTTGTCCATCATCTCCGTCAGGCCCAGCGTCTGCGCCGCTTCGGCGATGCGCTTGTCGATGGTCGCCTTGTCATGCCCGCGCAGCTTCAGGCCGAAGGCCAGGTTCTCGGCCACGGTCATGTGCGGATACAGTGCGTAGCTCTGGAACACCATCGCGATGTCGCGATCCTTCGGCGCCACGTCGTTGACCACGCGATCACCGATGGTCAGCGTGCCGCCGCTGATTTCTTCAAGGCCAGCCACCATCCGCAGCAGGGTCGACTTGCCACAGCCGGACGGACCGACCAGCACCATCAGCTCGCCATCGGCGACCTCGAAGCTGGCGTCCTTCACCGCGACCTGGCCGTTGTCATAGACCTTGCGCACACCCTGCAACTGCACTTTTGCCATATCACCTATCCGGTCCGCCCGAAGCCGGGCTGTCTTTTGGGACTGCCTCGGCCCTCCCGATGGCAGTGATGATTGCGCGCTTGCCGCATGACGGCGAGCACTGCAATCGAATACAGTTGCCCATTCTGCCATGTAAACGTTTTCACGTGGCACTATCCGATGATCGGTGCGCACCGATCTGCGTCGGCGGTGGAACGAAGCTTCCGCCGCGGCAGTGGTTTCGAATGGAACGGTCTTCCGCCACCCCGGAGATCGCCCCTGACGAGCCTCGGACAGGCAGTTGCGCGGATGTCCCCCGAACCCAGCCATGAAGCGATTGACAACGATGTCACCCGGATCTGAAACTCGAGCGATGCACGACACCCTCTTCCTGTTCGGTGCCACAGGTGATCTGGCCCAGCGCTACCTGTTCCCTTCGCTGCTTCGCTTGCTTGGCGACGGCCTGCTGCCGGAGGACTTCCGTATCCGTGCGCTGGCCCTGTCCGGGCATGACACCGAAGCCTTCCATGACATCCTGCGCCCGCGCCTGCAGCAGGCCATGCCGATGGCCACGCAGGACGACATCAGTGCCCTGCTGCGCCGCATCGACTACCGTTCGGTCGACCTGCGCGACGTCGACTCGGTTGCCGCCGCGGTCTCCGACCTGGTGCACCGCAAGTGCGTCAGCTACCTGGCCATCCCGCCGGGTCTGTACATCTCCACCTGCGAAGGCCTGGCCAAGGGCGGCGCACTTGCCGCACCGGCACGCCTGATGCTGGAGAAGCCGATCGGCAGCGACAGCGAGAGCGCCGAGGAGATCATCTCTACCATCGGCCAGTGGATCGACGAGGACCGCGTGTTCCGCCTCGACCACTACCTGGGCAAGGCGGCAGTGCAGAACCTGATCGCGCTGCGCTTCGGCAATACGCTGCTGGAGGCAGTGTGGAACCGCAACTACATCGAATCGGTGCACATCCTGGTGGCCGAGAGCGAAGGCGTGGATGGCCGCGACGCCTACTACGCCCGCTCCGGCGCGCTGCGCGACATGGTGCAGAGCCACATCCTGCAGCTGCTGTGCATGGTGGCGATGGAACCGCCGGCGTCGCTGGAAGCCGACCGCATCCGCGACGAGAAGGTCAAGGTGCTGCGCGCCCTGCGTCCGCTTGATGCCAAGCACGCCGCGCGTGACAGCATCCGCGGCCGCTACACCGCCGGCACCATCAACGGCCAGCCGGCACAGGCCTACCAGCCGCCGGAAGGCAGCGACGTGGAGACCTTCGCCGGTGTCACTGCGCACATCGACAACTGGCGCTGGAGCGGCGTGCCGTTCCACCTGGTCACCGGCAAGCGCCTGCCCGAGCGCACCACCCGCGTGGTGGTCACGCTGAAGCCGGTCACCCACTGGCTGTTCGAGCGCCCGCAGCGCGCGCAGGCCGCACCAAACCGCCTGGTGTTCCAGCTGCAGCCGCAGGAAAACATCGAACTGGGCCTGATGAGCAGCCTGGCCGGCCCGGAATGGGGCGCGCTGGAACTGCACCCGCTGGAGCTGGAGCTGTCGGTGCCGACCGGCCTGCACCGCCGCATCGCGTACGAGCGCCTGTTCCTGGATGCGTTCAACGGCAACCACACGCTGTTCGTGCGCGATGACGAAGTGCGCGCCGCCTGGGCGTGGATCGACAGCGTGGCCGATGCCTGGAAGGACGCCAAGCTGCCGCTGGAGCCCTACCCCGCCGGCCAATGGGGCCCGAGCAATGCGGGCGAGTTCCTGCCGCAGGGCGTGGACGCGCCGGACAGCGGAGCCTCGGCATGAGTGCCAGCTCGCAGCCGGTGCTGGTCGCCGACATCGGCGGCACCAACGCCCGCTTCGCCCTGGCCGACACCTCGCAGGACGCACCGCTGCAGAAGGACAGCATCCGCGAGTACGCGGTGGCGGAGTTCCCATCGCTGGGTGATGCCGCGCGCCACCATCTGGAACAGATCGGCGCCACCGCCAGCCGCGGCGTGTTCGCAGTGGCCGGTCGCGTTGATGGTGACGAAGCGCGCATCACCAACCATCCGTGGGTGATCTCGCGCAGCCGCACCGCAGCGATGCTCGGGTTCGACGAACTGCACCTGATCAACGATTTCGCCGCACAGGCGATGGCGATTTCACTGCTGCAGCCCGATGACGTGGTCCAGGTCGGTGGTGCCGCCTGGGTGCCGGGCAAGCCGGGCCAGCCGCGCAACTACGCGGTGATCGGTCCGGGCACCGGCCTGGGTGTCGGTGGCCTGATCCTGCGCCACGGACGCTGCTATCCGCTGGAAACCGAAGGCGGCCATGTCAGCTTCCCGCCGGGAACCCCGGAGGAGATCCGCATCCTGGAAATCCTGTCCGAGCAGTTCGGCCGCGTCTCCAACGAGCGACTGATCTGCGGCCCCGGCCTGGTCAACATCCATCGCGCGGTGTGCGAGATGGCCGGTATCGATCCCGGCCAGCTGCAGCCGGTGGACGTGACCGCCCGTGCCCTGCATGGCGATCCGCAGGCAATGCGCACCGTGGACGTGTTCTGCGCGGTGTTCGGCGCCATTGCCGGCGACCTGGTACTGACCCAGGGTGCCTGGGATGGCGTGTTCCTGACCGGTGGTCTGACTCCGAAGATGCTCGATTCGCTGCAGCACTCTGGTTTCCGCCAGCGCTTCGAACACAAGGGGCGGTTCTCTTCGATCATGGCGCGCGTTCCCTCGTTGGCCGTGATGCATCCCCACGCCGGATTGCTGGGCGCCGCCGCCTATGCCGCCGACGCCGAACGTGACGCACCTGGAGTTGCCGCATGAGTCCCACCTTCCACGACGACCGCATCGAGTTCATCAGCCACGGCGATGCCGATGGCTGGATCGAGGCAGTGGCCGCCGAGATGGCGCAGACCCTCAACCACGACATCAACGAAGTGGGCCGCGCCCGCATCCTGTTGTCCGGCGGCACCACGCCGGCGCCGGTCTACCAGGCGCTGGCCGAGTTGGACGTGCACTGGGACCGGGTGGAAGTGAGCCTGGCCGACGAGCGCTGGCTGTCGCCGCAGGATCGCGACAGCAACGCCTGGCTGGTGCGCGAGCACCTGCTCAAGCGCGCCGAAGGTGCGCATTTCGATCCGCTGGTACGGATCGGAAAGCCGCTGCCGGAATGCGTTTACACCGCCAACCTGCAGGCCCAGCACAGCCAGCCGCCGAGCCTGGTGGCACTGGGCATGGGCAACGACGGCCACACCGCCTCGCTGTTCCCGGGCTCGAAGGACCTGGCCCGCGCACTGGAAAGCACCCTGCCCTACGCGGCACTGGACGCCACCGGCTGCCCGGGCGCGAACCAGTGGCCGCTGCGCATCACGCTGACCCCGCACGGGCTGGGCCAGTGCCGCCAGCGCCTGCTGCTGCTGCGCGGCAAGCAGAAGCTGCAGGTGCTGCGCCAGGCGCTGGACAGCAACGACGCCCAGCAGTACCCGATCCTCAATGCAATCAACCTGGACGGCGCGCGCCTGCGCGTGCACTGGGCTGATTGATGTCGGCGGCGGCGCCGCGCCGCCGCTTGCCTCTCGCCACCACGAACGCCGGTAGCCAATGAGCCTCCATCCGCAACTGCAAGCCATCACTGAGCGTGTCATCCGCCGCAGCGCCGCCTCGCGTGCCGCCTATCTGGCCGCGATCGATGCCTCCCTGCGTGAGGGCCCGTTCCGCAGCCGCCTGAGCTGCGGCAACCTCGCCCACGGATTCGCCGCCTGTGGCGGCACCGACAAGAGCCGCCTGCGCGGTGGCGTGACGCCGAACCTGGGCATCATCACCGCCTACAACGACATGCTGTCGGCGCACCAGCCGTTCGAGACCTATCCCGAGCAGATCCGCGAGATCGCCCGCGAGCTGGGCGCCACCGCACAGGTGGCCGGCGGCGTGCCGGCGATGTGCGACGGCGTCACCCAGGGCCGAGGCGGCATGGAACTGTCGCTGTTCTCGCGCGATGTGATCGCACAGGCGACCGCCATCGGGCTCAGCCACGACATGTTCGACACCACCGTCTACCTCGGGGTGTGCGACAAGATCGTGCCGGGCCTGCTGATCGGCGCACTGGCCTTCGGCCACCTGCCGGCGGTGTTCGTGCCGGCCGGCCCGATGACCCCGGGCATTCCGAACAAGCAGAAGGCCGAAGTGCGCGAACGCTACGCCGCCGGCGAAGCCACCCGCGAAGAGCTTCTGGAAGCCGAGTCCGCGTCGTACCACGGCGCTGGCACCTGCACCTTCTACGGCACCGCCAATTCCAACCAGGTGCTGCTGGAAGCGATGGGCGTGCAGCTGCCGGGTGCGTCGTTCGTCAACCCGGGCACGCCGCTGCGTGATGCACTGACCCGCGAAGCCACCGAACGTGCGCTGGACATCACCGCGCTGGGCGATGACTTCCGTCCGCTGGGCCGGATCATCGACGAGCGCGCGATCATCAACGCGGTCATCGCGCTGATGGCAACCGGTGGGTCGACCAATCACACCATCCATTGGATCGCCGTGGCACGCGCCGCCGGCATCGTGCTGACCTGGGACGACTTCGACGAGCTGTCGCAGCTGATCCCGCTGCTGGCCCGCGTCTATCCGAACGGCGACGCCGACGTGAACCGCTTCGCTGCGGCCGGCGGCCCGGCGTTCGTGTTCGGCGAGCTGATCAAGGCGGGCCTGATGCACGGCGACCTCGTGAGCGTCGCGCGTGGCGGCATGGCCGACTATGCGCGCGAGCCGCAGCTGCGCGACGGCCAGCTGGTCTATCTGCCGGGCCTGGAACGCAGCGCCGATGACGAAGTAGTGCGCGGTGTCGACAACCCGTTCGAACACCAGGGCGGCCTGCGCCTGCTGCGCGGCAACCTGGGCAAGTCGCTGATCAAGCTGTCGGCGGTGAAGCCGCAGTACCGCACGATCGAAGCACCGGCGGTGGTGGTGGATGCACCACAGGTTTTGAACAAGCTGCACGCCGGTGGCCTGCTGCCGCAGGATTTTGTGGCGGTGGTGCGATACCAGGGCCCGCGTGCGAACGGCATGCCCGAACTGCATTCGCTGGCGCCGCTGCTGGGCCTGCTGCAGAACCAGGGCCGGCGTGTGGCACTGGTCACCGACGGCCGCCTGTCCGGCGCCTCGGGCAAGATTCCGGCGGCGATCCACGTGACGCCGGAAGCGGCGCGCGGTGGCCCGCTGGCCAAAGTGCGCGAAGGCGACATGATCCGCCTGGATGGCGAGGCCGGCACGCTGGAAGTGCTGGTGGATGCGGCGGAATGGGCAGCACGTCCGCTGGCGCCGAACACCGCGCCGGCCGCGCATGACCTGGGCCGCAATCTGTTTGCGATCAACCGTCGCATGGTGGGTCCGGCGGACCAGGGGGCGATTTCGATTTCGTGTGGGCCGGCGGCGGCCGATGGTGGGCCGTGGGATTACGACGCGGAGTACGAGCTGGGACATGATGCCGCGGCGGCGGCGGCACCGCATGAGGCGAAGGACGCCTGAAGCGAAAAGCCGCGGCAGGCTTCCCGGCCTGGGCAGTAGAGCGCCCTGGCCGGGACACGCCGTAAACCCATCCATGGGGGCTCGATCGCGGCATCCATGCCGCTCACGGTCCCGGCCAGGGCGCTCTACTGCCCTTGGACAATTCCCGGCGCGTCATCTGCGCTGCGGCCACTGAATCAAGAAGAGCAAAGGCAAGGGCAAAAGCATGGGTATCGAACAACATCAGGTGAAGGCGGCGGAGCTGTTGCATGCGGCGGGCATCCTGCCGGTGGTGACGATTCATACGCTGGACCAGGCGCGGGCGGTCAGTGCGGCGCTGCTGGAAGGTGGCCTGCCGGCCATCGAGCTGACGCTGCGGACACCGGTGGCGATGGAAGCGCTGGCGATGCTCAAGCGCGAGCTGCCGGATGTGGTGGTGGGCGCGGGCACGGTGCTGACCGTGGATCAGATGCAGCAGTCGATCGATGCGGGCGCGGACTTCCTGGTGACGCCTGGTACGCCGCCGGCGCTGGCCGATGCATTGGCCGCTGCGCCGCTACCGGTGGTGCCGGGTGCGGCCACGCCGACCGAGCTTCTGTCGCTCTATGCGCGCGGCTTCCGCGTGTGCAAGCTGTTCCCGGCCACGGCCGTGGGTGGCCTGGCGATGATCAAGGGCCTGGCCGGCCCGGTCGCCGACCTGAAGCTGTGCCCGACCGGCGGCATCACCGAAAACACCGCCGCCGAGTACCTCGAACAGAAGAACGTGGTCTGCATTGGTGGTTCGTGGATGGTGCCGGGCAACTGGATCGCCGGCGGCGAATGGGACAAGGTGCGCGCCAGCGCCGCTGACGCCGCGAAGATCATCCAGCGCGTTCGCGGCCACTGAGCCCAACGCAGCTGTAGAGCCGAGCCCACGCTCGGCTCCACTCCAGCGGAATGAAGCGCAGCCGAGCATGGGCTCGGCTCTACCGAAGGCCGAATCCCTTACAGCGGCCGTGCCGGATCCACCAGCCCGTATTGGCTGGCCATCCGCGCCAACGCGATGTTGTCGTGGATCCCCATCTTCTCGAACAACCGCGCCTTATGCGTGTTCACCGTCTTCGCGCTCAGGCTCAGACGGCGGGCGATGTCTTCCTGGCGCAGGCCTTGGGTCAGCAGCAACGCCACTTCCAGCTCGCGCGGCGACAGGCTGTCGAATGGCGAACCGTTGCCTTCCACCGTCGATAGCGCCAGGTTCTGCGCGATGCTGGTACCCAGGTAGCGACGGCCACCGGCCACGTCGCGCACCGCGCGCAGCAGTTCCTGCGCGTCGCAGCCCTTGCCGATGTAGCCGGCAGCACCAGCTTCGAGCAGCCGCTTCGGCAGCGGGCCATCTTCCAGCACCGACACGATCACCACGCGGGTATTGCGGTGGCTGCGCACGATGCGCTCAGTCACTTCCATGCCGCTCACACCCGGCAGATGCAGGTCGCACAGCACTACGTCCGGCAGCAGCTGGCGGACCTCGCGCAGCGCGTCCTCGCCGGTCTCGGCTTCGCCCACCACCTCGATGTCGGTTTCCCCCGACAGAATCATCTTCATACCGGTGCGGACCAGTGCGTGGTCATCCACCAGGTAGACTCGAATCGTCATTCACGTACCTCTTCGAATGCGGCCATTGCAGGTCAAGCTAGGTGGGGTGCCGATACCCCTGCAAGCGCGTTCGGAATGCGACCCCGGCAATCTGCCTTGCGCATCACAGTACCGCGCGTTGTGCTTGCCCCCTGTCTTGCAGAACCTGCTGCAACGAAACAACTGATCTATCACGTAGACGTCCCTCAAGGGCCATCCACGTCAATCCCCCTGTGATGATGCTTCGCTGGCCTTCGCTGGCGGCGGGCCGTGACGTCGCCAGGGGTGCCGGCGACTGAACATGACCAGATAGCACCCTACCACCCAAACCAGCGCGGCACACCATCCGGCCAGGATATCGGAGGGGTAATGCACCCCCAGATAGACCCGGGACACGCTGACCAGCAGGCTGAATGCCGGCGCCAGCAGCAGCACCGGCCAGCGCCAGCGGGTGTTCCAGGCCAGCAGTACCAGGGTCACCGCCAGGGTCATCGAGCCCATCGCGTGGCCGCTGGGGAAGCTGAACGTCGATTCCGGCGCGATCGATTCCCACAGGCTGGGGCGCTGGCGCTGGAAGAAGTGCTTGCTGCCCATGTTCAGTAGCGCCGAGCCGACGAAGCTGACCGCCACGAAGGTGGCCTCGCGCCAACGCCGGTAGCCCAGCAGCGCGCCGATGATCAGCACGTCGGCCGGGATCAGGAACCATTCGTAGCCCAGTTTGGAGATGAGCACGAAGAAGCGGTCCAGCAGCGGCGAATGCAGGCCATGCATCTGCCACAGCAGCGGCGCGTCGAAATGGAACGATTCAAACTCGTGCACCTCGTCAGCCAGGGCGACGAAGCCGGCCAGCGGCAGCAACACACCGCCGAACAGCAGGACCAGGCGCCAGGCGTTGCGCGCCATCCAGTGGCGGAAGCCGGAGGCGGACTCCGGTGCAGCGAGGATCGCAGGCTTATCCGGCGCTTCGGACATACGTGTGTTCGACGTAATCGTCGATCAGGGCGACGAACTCCTGGGCGATGTTGTCGCCACGCAGGGTCACCTTCTTCTCGCCATCGACGAACACCGGCGCTGCAGGCGTTTCACCCGTGCCCGGCAACGAGATGCCGATGTTGGCATGGCGCGACTCACCCGGCCCGTTGACGATGCAGCCCATCACCGCCAGGGTCATGTTCTCCGCCCCCGGGTGGTGGATCTTCCACAGCGGCATCTTCTCGCGCACGTGGTTCTGCACCACCTTGGCCAGCTCCTGGAAGAACTCGGAGGTGGTGCGGCCGCAGCCCGGGCAGGCCGTGACCAGCGGCGTGAAGGCACGCTGGCCGGTGGTCTGCAGCAGTTCCTGGGCGACGATCACTTCCTGCGTGCGCGACTGGCCCGGTTCCGGGGTCAGCGAGATGCGGATGGTGTCTCCGATGCCTTCCTGCAGCAGCACGCTCAGCGCCGCGGACGAGGCGACGATGCCCTTGCTGCCGATGCCGGCCTCGGTCAGGCCCAGGTGCAGGGCGAAGTCCGAGCGCTGGGCCAGGTCGCGATACACCGCGATCAGTTCCTGCACGCCGCTGACCTTGGCCGACAGCACGATGCGGTCGCGCGGCAGGCCGAGTTCCACTGCCTGCTCGGCCGAATCCAGCGCCGAGCGGATCAGCGCCTCGCGCAGCACGCGACCGGCGTCCCAGGGCTGTTCGCGCAGGTTGTTCTCGTCCATCAGCTTCGCCGCCAGGGCCTGGTCCAGCGAGCCCCAGTTGGCGCCGATGCGCACCGGCTTGTTGTAGCGGATCGCGAACTCGATCAGCTGGGCGAACTGCAGGTCCTTTTTCTTGCCGAAGCCGACGTTGCCTGGGTTGATGCGGTACTTGGCCAGCGCTTCGGCACACGCCGGTTCGGCGGTCAGCAACTGGTGGCCGTTGTAATGGAAGTCACCGATCAGCGGCACGTCGATGCCCATCATCGCCAGCTTGTCGACGATGCGCGGGATCGCCGCAGCGGCTTCAACGGTGTTGACGGTCAAACGCACCATTTCCGAACCGGCACGCCACAGCTCGGCCACCTGCTTCACGCTGGAGGCCACGTCAGACGTGTCGGTGTTGGTCATCGACTGCACCACCACCGGCTTGCCTCCACCTACGGTGACCCCGCCGATCTGCACGGCATGGGTCTGGCGGCGGGGCCAGGAGGTGGCATCGGAGGGGGGAGTCGGGCGGGTGACGGCGTCGTGCATGGGCGCATTCTACCGCCCGCTCCCGCATTCCGGGTGACTCGCATTCAGCCGGCGGCACGGCTGCGGCCGATTGTCGCAGGCACGGTCACGCGTGAACGCATAGGATGAGCGTGAATGACCGGTCCCGACGCCCCGTTTCTCCGAACCCTATGCAGCCTGCGCTGGCTTGCCGTAGGTGGCCAGGCCGCCACCATCCTGGTCGCCACCTGGGTGCTGGGCCTGCCGTTGCCGCAGCTGCCGCTGTGGGCCGGCGTGGCCGTGCTGACCCTGTTCAACGTCTATACCCAGCTGCGCCCGGAAGCGGCCGACACCGCGCCGCTGACCGCATTCGGCCACATCCTGGTGGACGTGATCATCCTGACCTGGATGGTGGGCTGGAGCGGTGGCATGGCCAACCCGTTCAGTTCACTGTTCCTGATCCTGATCGCACTGGCCGCCTTCGCCCTGCCCCTACGCTGGGCGCTGGCGGTCGCGCTGGCCTGCCTGCTCGGCTACGCCGCCAGCGGCATCTTCGGCCAGTCGCTGCCGGATGGCTATTTCCGCGCGCAGGACCTCAACCGCTGGGGCGTGGTCGCCAATTTCCTGATTTCCGCGGCGGTCGTGCTGACCTTTTCCACCCGCCTGGCGCTGGCGCTGCGCCAGCGCGAACTGGAACTGTCGGCGCTGCGCGAACGCTTCGCCCGCAACGAGGGCATCGTCGCCCTGGCCACCCATGCCGCCTCGGTGGCACATGAACTGAACACGCCGCTGGCGACCATGACCCTGCTCGCCGATGACGTCGCCGAGCGCAGCGAAGAGCCCGAAGTCCGAGAAGACATGGAAACACTGCGCGAGCTGCTGGTGCAGTGCCGCGAGCGCGTGCTGGCGCTGGCCGCACCGGCCTCGGCCGATGCGCCGGGGCGCAGCCACTCCAGTGCCCAGCAGGTACTGGAACAGTGGCGCCTGGTGCGGCCGACCATCGACCTGCACCGCAACGACGATGCGCCGCTGCGGCTGCCACTCGACCCGGGCGTGGGCCATCTGCTGATGGTCCTGCTCAACAATGCCGCCGATGCCGGCGAACAGGCCGGCCGGCCGCGCGTGGACCTGGACCTGCGCATCGAAGGCAACGATCTGATCGGCGAGGTGCGCGACTACGGCCACGGCTTCAACGCGCGCGCCGCGGTGCTGCCGGGCAAGCTGTTCGGCAGCAGCAAGAGTGAAGGCATGGGGGTCGGCCTGGCCCTGTCCCATGCCACCATCGAACGCCTCGACGGCGAGATGTGGATGCGCCCGGCCCAGGGGGCCGGCAGCCGCGTCGGCTTCCGCCTGCCGCTGGCCCTACGCGAGGAAACCCCATGAGCGTCTCAACCCTCGGCCTGCTGGTCGACGACGACGAACTGTACCTGCGCACGCTGCAGCGCAGCCTGGCCCGCAAGGGGCTGGAAACGCAGACCGCGCAGGATGCCGCCAGCGCACTGGCGTTGGCCCGCCAGCATCCGCCCGCCTTCGCGTTGATCGACCTGAAGCTGGGCAGCGACTCCGGCCTGGCACTGATCCAACCACTGCGCGCGCTGCGCGCGGACATGCGCATCCTGCTGGTGACCGGCTACGCCAGCATCGCCACCGCCGTGGAGGCGATCAAGCTCGGCGCCGACGACTACCTGCCTAAGCCGGCCACGGTGCCGATGATCCTGCGCGCCCTCGGCGAGGAAGATGACGGCCCGGCCGACGATGGCGAAATGGAAGTGCCGGACGCGATGACGCCGATCAGCCGCCTGCAGTGGGAACACATCCAGCAGGCGATGCACGAGACCGGTGGCAACGTATCGGCGGCCGCACGCCTGCTCGGCATGCACCGGCGTTCGCTGCAGCGCAAGCTGGCCAAGCGACCGAGCCCGGAACGCGATCCCAGCCGTTGATCGCGGCCGGCCCCGTCCGGCTCAGACCTCGGCCAGCACCGCTCGGTCCTGCGCGGTAATGGAACGCGATGCCGGTGCATCGACCCGGGCCACTGTCGTCTCCTGCAGCAACGGCGACGGCAGCGCGCAGGCCGGATGCATGCGCAGGAAACCATAGATCGCACCTGCCAGGCCGATCATCAGGCCCGGAGTGAAGGCCGCGCGGGTCAGTCCGCCGACCATGCCCTGGTGCTCCTCGATTGAAGAAACGATCTCGATGGCCGCCTCATCCTGCGGATAGGGACATCCCTCCGGATCCAGCGCAGCCGCCAGCACCAGCAGCTCCCGGGTGGACACATCGCCGTGGCACAGGGTGTGGCTGAACCCCCATTTGCCGCGCGCGTCGGCCACAGCCCGCCGCATGTCACGCAACTGCGCGGGATCGCCGGTGCGGGCATACAGATCCGCCGCCGCCAGACCGATTCCAACGCTGCCATGGCACCAGGTCGGGAAGTTCTTCTGCCCATCCTGCAGGTGGATGTCACGCCAGTGCCCGGTATGCGGTTCGAACAGCGCCGCCTGGAACGCAAACGCTCCTTCGGCCAACTGCCGCCAGGCCGCTCGCTCAGGCACGCTGCCGGCATCCGAACGCGCCAGCCGTGCCAGCGCCCAGCCCATGCCCATCGCACCGTGGCCGAAGCCACCGATCGGCTCTCGGAACTGTGGCGTCGGCCAGCGTGCGCCGTCGGCATCGACGATCGCCGCTTCCTGCATGCGACGCCCCGCTGCGGCGGCCAGCTCCAGCCAGCGTGCGTTCCCGGTAGCCGCGGCCAGCGACAGCAACGGCAGGATCATGCCGGACACGCCATCAATCAGTTCGAACTTTGTCGCCTCCTGGAAGCCGCGACGCTCTGCGGCTTCCGCACAACGTTCCGCCAGCACCAGCAACGCCGGTCGCTGCAAGAGGTCGTGCAATGCCAGCAATGTCCATATCTGTGAACCGGTTCCGACGAATCCACCATCGATCTCGGCGGGGTGCTGCTCACACATGGTCTGGAACACCGCAAGGGCGCCATCGATGGCCGGGCCCAGCCCCGCTACTGGGTCGGCACGCCCCTGCTCCACTTCCCGGTGGTAAGCCGCCAATGCGAATGCAATACCTCCCAGCCCGAAATACAGGTCGGGCTGCACCGGCTGGACGGTCCATCCGGTACGGGTCACCTCGGGGGTGATCCAGGTCATCGAACCGTCCTCACCATGCACCGCCAGCCGCAGCAGGCTCTCCACCGCGCGCGCGGCCAGCGTACGACGGCGCGCGTCCAGGTCGTCCGCACGCGGATGCTGTGCGGCATAGCTGTAGCCGGATCGAGCCTCGGCGCGGGCCAGCGCATGCTGGTTCAGGTCGGTGGCCACCAGCGTGCTGCGGATGGTCACGTCTTCCAGGTCGATGCGCATCGCACGCCAGTTGTCGGCGATGGAGCGGATGCGCGCTGCGTCCAGCTGCGAAGTGAAGATCGGAATGTCACCGTGGCGCAGGTCATCCACTTCGCTACGGACGGTGTCCAGGTCCGATGGCGCAGCCGGTGACACCGCTGCATTGCGCACCAGCAGATCGATCGCGCGTTCAACCGCCTGGGCTTCGTTGTGCAGCGAGGCTGGATGCCAGAGCATCCGCCCGAGCTCTGCGTAGGCCATTGTCGGCCGCCGCACGTCGCGCACCTGACAGCCTTCGAAAGCCGCCAGGAGTGGCATCAGTTCGCCCTTGGCATCGAGCGCGCGCAGGCGCCCACTGGCGTCGATGAAGCCCTCGCTGATGTGGTCCCAGTACAACGACACATCGGGCTGCGCGCTGGGATGATTCTGCGCAACGGAGACCTCGGCCTCGACCATGCCCAACCGGGCCGGTTCCGTCCCGCCCTCGACAATCACCGGCACCTGCACCCGCGGCTGCTCGCCCGGCAGTGCGCCGGCTGCAGACAGATCCACGCCTTCCATGCCCAGGCCGGCAGTACGGAACGGCACGATTCCGGTACGCAGCACTGAATTGCGCATCAGCTTGACGGCGGTGTCGTACGCATCGCCAAGTCCTGACGGCTCGATTTCGATTACCCGGGAGAACACGCTTTCGGCGTCGATCACAACCGGCACCGGCCCGACCGCGATCAGGTTCTCCAGATGGATGTCGGTGCCACCCACCAGGCGCAGGATCGCCAGCCAATGGCCAAGACCGCGATAGTAGGCACGCAGTTCAACGTCATCGGCACAGTAGCGGTGCGCGGCGAAGGCGGCCCAGCCGTGGCTGCCACGATCAATCACCTTCGGCACGCATACGCGGTCAGGGCCGTCACCGAAGAGCGTGCACAACAGGCCGTCGAGCGTCGCATCGATGCGCAATGAGCGTGGCTTGTACATCACCGTGCCGCCTTCGAACTGCAGCCGTGCCACAGTCCGGCCGCCACCATGCAGGTCACCCCGTCCCAATGCAACGGCATGCAGCGTGCCCGCCGGCGCGCCCAGCAACCCTGCCAGCGCCGCACGATCACTGCCGATGCGCACAGCGAGCTCCACCACCGCCGCACATTGTCCTTCGAGCATGCGCGTCAGGCGCGGCAGCAGCACCGGATAGCGTCGCTGCAGATGCGTACGGAAGCCCTCGCTCGTGGCCAGGGCAACGAATTCGTCCAGCGCACCCGCACTGCCCAGCGGGCCGATGTCACCACTGCGTGCAGCGGCGTGCAGTTCCAGCAGCAGCACGCGGTTGAGCTTGAGCTGGGCATGCTCACGCAGCGCCGCGTCGCCCTGCGCGTGCAGCAGTTCGCGCTCACCGGGCTGCAGCGCAATGGCAGGGTCATGCAGGCCAGTCGCCAACGCGGCGCGCGCATGGGCAAGGAAATGTTCGGTGATGCGCGCAAACGCAGCCGCAGCCGGAGAAGCGGTCATTACGCCCCCTGCAAGGTATCGGGAAGTCTGTTCCAGTCGCCGGCACGCAGCTGCATGCCTCTGCGTGCCGGCTCGGGTTACATCAGCAACACAGGCAGTGGTTGATCACCGATACCGTGGTGGTGCACTCGTTGGTGCCCCCGGTGATCATGGTGTCCGAAGCTCCGGTGAGGGCCGCTTCGGTGGCTGCCGCACCGTAGATGAACAGCGAACCCGCAGGGTTGGCGCACCCATCCACATCGTCCGCGCCGTTGAGCCAGCCGGACACAACATCGTCATTCAGATCCATTCGCAATCTCCTGTCATTCACAACATGAGGCGTTGAGAACGTGGATCGATTCCACGTTCCTTCGGATACGGCCAGTCCCTGGCATCAACATCATGCTGCGAGCGATACTGGATGACAGGTACAGCCGCCCGTGCACACTGCATTGGCACGCGATGCGCAGTCAAGCTGCGCTGCGGCAGGCACGCGGATGCGCGGCATGTGCAGCACGGAAACAGGACGGAATGAGTGGCCGCGCAGACACTCATGCGCGACCGGATCGAAGGCAACCGGAGAGGCATGGGATGGCCGGCCGGCGCCGGCACATCCGCAGGCCGGGTCAGCCCTTCAGCTGCGCCAGGATCTCGCGGGTCATCGGATCGGCAACCGCCACATCCTCGCCCTGCAGCGCCGGCAGCAGGCCACTGGCCAGCTGCTTGCCAAGCTCGACACCGAACTGGTCGAAGGCATTGATGTTCCAGATCACCGACTGCACGTACACAGCGTGTTCGTACATGGCGATCAGTGCGCCCAGCGCCTGCGGGGTCAGTGCGTCGAGCAGGATCAGCGTGCTCGGGCGGCCCCCGGGGTAATCGCGGTGCGGGTCGTCGCTGCTCTGGCCATTGGCCAGTGCTTCGGTCTGCGCCAGCAGGTTGGCCAGCAGGGCCTGATGATTGATCGTGTAGGGATCGTCGCTGTGCACGCAGCCGATGAAGTCGGCCGGAACGATGCTGGTGCCCTGGTGCAGCGCCTGGAAGAAGCTGTGCTGCACGTCGGTGCCCGCCCCGCCCCACCACACCGGCACGGTGTCGGTGGTGACCGGCTGTCCGTCACGCTGCACGCGCTTGCCCAGGCTTTCCATCACCAGCTGCTGCAGGTAGGCCGGCAGCAGCGCCAGGCGCTGGTCGTAGGTCATCACCGCGTGCGTGGCATGGCCCAGCAGGTTGCGGTTCCAGATGTCGGTCAGGCCGTGCAGCACCGGCAGGTTGCGCTCCAGCGGTGCATCCAGCGCATGCGCATCCATCTGCGCGGCGCCTTCCAGCAGCTGCTCGAAGCGCTCGAAACCGATGGCCAGCGCGATCGGGAAACCCACGGCCGACCACAGCGAATAACGGCCACCGACCCAGTCCCACATCGGCAGCACGCGATCGGCGGCGATCGCGAAAGCCTTGGCCGCGCGTTCCGGATTGGCGCTGACGGCATACAGGCGCTCGCTGCCCCCCAGCCAGTCCTGCAGGATCTGGCCGTTGAGCAGGGTTTCCTGCGTGCCGAAGGTCTTGGAAATCAGGATGCCCGCGGTCTTCGCCGGATCCAGCGTGGCCAGCGTGCGCTGCATGGCGGCGCCGTCCACGTTCGACACGAAATGCACGCGCAGGCGCGCACCGCTGACCGGACGCAGCGCATCGGCGACCAGGCGCGGACCGAGGTCGGATCCACCGATGCCGACACTGACCACGTCGGTTACGCCACTGTCTTCCAGCGCGCGCACCAGCACGCCCATGCGCTGGCGGATCTCGCGCGCGGTGGCATAGGCCTCAGCGGCAACCGGTGCATCGACCACGTCGCCGCGCAATGCGGTGTGCAGTGCTGCGCGCCCCTCGGTCAGATTGACCTGCTCGCCACGGAACAGGCGCGTGATGGCGCCGCCGACATCACGTTCGGCAGCCAGCGCCAGCAACGCCTGCAGCGCGGCGGCATCGTATTTCTGCCGCGCGAAGTTGACGTACAACGGACCGACCCGCAGCGCCAGATCCTGCACGCGGCCGGGTTCGGCGGCGAGCAGGCTGGGGATGCTTGCGCCCTTCAGGCGCTGGGCGTGGGAATGCAGCGAGTCGAATCCGTTGTTCGTTGTCATGCGGCCTGGGTCGGGATCGTGTCGTTGGTGTGGGTGATCTGGTTCTTGCCATCAACGTACACCAGCTTCGGCTTGAAGCTGTCGGCTTCCTGCTCGGTCATGCTGGCGAACGCGGCGATGATGATGATGTCACCGACCTGCACGTGGCGCGCGGCGCCACCGTTGAGCGAGACAACGCCGCTGCCGGCTTCGGCGCGGATGGCATAGGTCGAGAAGCGCGCACCGTTGGTCACGTCCCAGATGTGCACCTGTTCGAACTCGCGGATGCCGGTGGCAGCCAGCAGGTTGTCATCGATGGCGATCGAGCCTTCGTAGTTCAGCTCGGAATGGGTGACGGTGGCGCGGTGGATCTTGGTCTTGAGCAGGGACAGGTGCATGGGGGCGCTGCAACGGCAAAGGAAAGAGCGGATTCTAGCACCCGCTTGACCATCGTCAGGGGGCTGCAGCAGGACGCTGAAGGCTGTTCAGGTGCCCTCCCCCGGCGGCGGCGGCGCTGCGTGCCCGGAACTGCCTTCCAGAGACAGCCGGAACACCGTATGGAAGGCCAGCCCGGCGACCAGCCCGAAGCCTCCCGCGGCCAGCACCTGCAAGGCATAGCTGATCACATCGAAGGTATCGACGTAGCGCAGGCGCTGCAGCCAGGGCCCCTGGTTTTCCCCCGGCCAGGCGCAGGTGGCCATGGCCAGCGCGCCCAGCCCGAAGCCGACCAGCACGAAGCCGGCCCGGTGCAGGCGCTGCTGAGACTGCAGGATCAGCGCCATCGGCAGCAACACCGCGATGGCATTGCAGACGGCCAGTACGAACATCAGCCCACCACCGGTGAGCGCAGGCATCGGCGTACGCCTGAATTCGAGCGCGAACAACAGGCCGCCAAACAGCTGGGCCGGCAACATGCCTGCCGCCAGCACCGCCAGGATCGAGGCCTGGGCGAGGCGGCCGGTATCAGTGCTGGGGGCTTTCATTTCCGGTCTCCCGTCCGTGGGAAGTGCAGAGGCGCCCGTTGCGGGCGCCCCCAAGCCGCGTGCGGCTCAGAACTCCAGGTTGTCAATCAGGCGCGTCGTGCCCAGGCGCGCGGCGATCAGCGCCACGCGGCCACCGCCGTCGAAGGTCGGCTCGGCCAGCTCGGGCGTGCGCAGCACGGCGTAGTCGACCTGGAAACCGGCCGCCTGCAGCGCCGCCGTGGCGTCGGCCTCGATCTGCACCCGCGTGTGCCCGGCCACGTAGCCTTCGCGCATGCCCAGCAGCGTGCGGTGAATGGTCGTCGCAACCGGTCGCTGTTCGGCGTTGAGGTACTGGTTGCGCGAACTCTTGGCCAGGCCATCCTCGTCGCGCACGATCTCGGCACCGACGATCTGGACCGGGAACGACAGCTCGGCCACCATCTGCCTGATCACGGCCAGCTGCTGGTAATCCTTGCGGCCGAACACGGCCACATCCGGCTGCACCTGCAGGAACAGGCGCGCCACCACCGTGCACACGCCGTCGAAGTGGCCCGGGCGGCTGGCGCCTTCCAGCACTTCACTGACACCCGGCGCGTGCATCTGCGTGGTCTTGTCCACGCCCAGCGGATACATCGCCTCGACGCTGGGCAGCCACACCGCATCGCAGCCGGCCTGCTCCAGCCCGGCCACGTCAGCCTCGGGCGTGCGCGGGTAGCGGCTGAAGTCCTCGTTCGGCCCGAACTGGGTCGGGTTGACGAAGATACTCGTCACCACCTTGTCGGCGTACTGGCGGGCCAGGGTCACCAGCGAATGGTGGCCACCATGCAGGTTGCCCATGGTCGGCACCAGCGCCACGCGCAGGCCCTCGCGCTTCCACTGGGCGATCTGCTCGCGCAGCGCGCCGAGCTCGTTGAAGGTCTGGATCATTGGGCGTAGGCGTGCTGTTCGTCGGGGAAGCTGCCGTCGCGCACGGCGTCGGCATAGGCGCGGGTGGCACCGGCCACCGAACCGCCTTCGGCAAGGAAATCCTTGACGAACTTGGGACGGCGATGGCCACTGTCCAGGCCGAGGAAATCGTGCAGCACCAGCACCTGGCCGTCGCACTGCGGGCCGGCACCGATGCCGATGGTCGGAACATCCACCGCCGCGGTCACTTCGGCGGCGACCGGGGTCGGCACGCATTCGAGCACCATGATGCTGGCGCCGGCAGCGGCCACGGCCCTGGCATCTTCCACCAGCTGGCGCGCGGCATCGCCACGGCCCTGGATCTTGAAGCCGCCCAGGCGCAGCACCGACTGCGGGGTCAGGCCCAGGTGAGCGCAGACCGGAATCTCACGCTCGACCAGGTAACGGATGATGTCGACCTTGAAGCCGGCACCTTCGATCTTGACCATCTCGGCACCGGCCTGCAGCAGCTGCAGCGATGCATCCAGCGCGCGTTCCGGGGTGGCATCGGCACCGAACGGCAGGTCGGCCACCAGCAGCGCACGCTGCAGCACGCGGGCCACGGCGCGGGTGTGGTAGACCATGTCGGCCACGGTCACCGGCAGGGTCGAATCATGGCCCTGCACGACCATGCCCAGCGAATCGCCGATCAGGATCAGGTCGACGCCATTGGCATCGAAGGTACGGGCAAAGCCGGCGTCGTAGGCGGTCAACATGACCAGCTTCTGGCCATTGCGCTTGGCCTCGGCCAGGGCGGGAACGGTCCAGGGCTTGCTGTCTGCGTGGGTGCTCATGTGCTGATAACCGGGGGAGATAACCCGGGCATTATCACCCTATCGGCGCGATCCCGCAGGCATCCACCCGCATCACTGCATCCTGCACGCGGCCATGGCCGGGAATGGCCAGATCCGGCGCGATTTCGGCCAGCGGCACCAGCACGAAGGCACGCTCGTGCATGTAGGGATGCGGTACCTGCAGGCCGGGATGGTCGAGCACCTGCGCGCCATACAGCAGCAGGTCCAGGTCCAGTGCGCGCGGCCCCCAGTGCACCGCCGGATCGCGCACGCGGCCAAAGCCCAGCTCCAGCGCCAGCATCGCCTGCAGCAGCTCATCGGCCGGCAATGTGGTTTCGACCGAGGCCACCGCGTTGACGAACGGCGGCTGGTCTTCATTGCCCCACGCCGGCGTGGCGTACAGCCTCGAGGCCTGTCGCAGGCGCGTTCCTGGCAGGCCGTCCAGCGCGGCAATCGCCGCGCCCACGGTCGCGGCCGCGTCGCCAAGGTTGGCGCCGAGGCCGATCCAGGCCAGGGTCATCGCTTACTCGCCCGCCGCAGCAGCACCGGGACGTCGACGCCGACGGCGGCGCTTGCGCGGTGCCCCGTTCTCGTCATCGCCGTCTTCACTGTGCATCGCATCCAGCGACGACTCCAGCTCGCGACCGGACTGCGCCTGTGCTTCGCGCCAGAACTCGACATCCACTGCATGCTCGGACGAAGCGACCTGGCGCAGGCTGAGGAAATCGAACGCGGCGCGGAAGCGCGGGTGGGTCAGGGTACGGAACACGCGCTTGCGCTGGCGCGAACTGAAGCGCGACTGCAGCAGCCAGATTTCCTGCATCGGCAGCGAAAAGCGGCGCGGCAATGCGATGGTGCTCAGCTGCTGCACGGTCACACGGTCGGCAGCACGGCGCTGTGCCTCCTCCGGTGCCACGCCCTGCTTGAGCAGGGTCGCCTGCGCGCGGCAGAACGCCGGCCACAGCAGCAGCGCGAACAGGAACGCCGGCGAGACCGGCTCGTCGTTGGCCACGCGCGCATCGGTGTTGGCCAGGCCCTCGACCAGCATGCGGCGCAGCGCACCGGTGCGGTTGGACTTCAGTGCTTTGGCGCTTTCCGGGAACAGCACGTCGAGCAGGCCGTAACGCTCAAGGCCTTCGAAGCTGGCCACGCCGTGCCCGGACAGGAACAGCTTGAGCACCTCCTCGAACAGGCGTGCCGGTGCGGCTTCGTTGAGCAGGCCAGCCAGGTGCGGGATCGGCGCGGCGGTGCCCTCTTCGATCTGGAAGCCGAGCTTGGCCGCCAGGCGCACCGCACGCAGCATGCGCACCGGGTCTTCGCGATAACGCTGCTCGGGGTCGCCGATCAGTTTCATCAGGCGCGCCTGGACGTCTTCGAAGCCGCCGGTGTAATCACGCACCGAGAAGTCCTCGATGGCGTAGTACAGGGCGTTGCAGGTGAAGTCGCGGCGGATGGCGTCGTCTTCGATGGTGCCGTACACGTTGTCGCGCACGAGCATGCCGTTTTCCATCTCGCGGTCGCCGCTGCCGTCATCGCTGTTGGCACGGAAGGTGGCGACTTCGATGATCTCGCGGCCGAACACGACGTGGGCGAGGCGGAACCGACGACCGATCAGGCGGCAGTTGCGGAACAGCTGCTTGACCTGTTCGGGCGTGGCATCGGTGGCCACGTCGAAATCCTTGGGTTGGCCATTGACCAGCAGATCACGCACCGCGCCGCCGACAAGGTAGGCGCCGAAGCCGGCATCGCGCAGGCGATAAAGCACGCGCAGGGCGTTCGGGCTGATGTCCTTGCGGGAGATCGTGTGCTGGTCGCGCGGGATGACGCGCAGGCTGAACGGTGATGTAGCAGAGGAAATGATGTTGGCGCTTCCGGTTGAAGTTTCGGGATTGCCCAATGGCATCGAGGTGCATATACTAGCGCTCCTGCCTCGGCAGCGACACAGTTACGCTCCCTTCGTCTAGTGGTTAGGACGTGGCCCTCTCAAGGCTAAAACAGGGGTTCGAGTCCCCTAGGGAGCGCCAGTCGCCGCAGCAGGAACCGAAAAAGCCCGCCTTGTGTGGGCTTTTCTGTTTTCCGGGGTTTGCAATGGCATCGATCGGCTTGGTCGCTTTGGCGCCTGCCTGCAATCGGCTTGAGCCGGTGGGGTCACCCAGGGCAGGACACGCCGTGAACCCATCCATGGGGGCTCGATGGCGCCATCCTTGGCGCCA
>NZ_JBQEMR010000042.1:0-30334 GCF_052045015.1 Stenotrophomonas sp. 22692 | reverse complement strand
CCGCGGCATCCATGCCGCGGACACCCCCGCAACCGGACCCACCCCGCCTTCGACAGTTTCCCGCTGCTGTCGGAATAGCATGAGCTGCTCTTGGTGGGTGTCGACCTTGGTCGACACGATGAACATGGCAACGACCGAAACCGGTTTCTGTAGAGTCGAGCCATGTTCGACTGCTTTGCTCGACTGCGTTGTTTGAACACGCTGGACGCCAGCGCCGACAACGGCGAGGATGGAGGCTGGTTCTTCTGGCTGGCCCTGCATGGCGCAACGCATCCTTGAACCCGGTGAGATCGAGACACTGGCCTCGCGCGATGTTCCGCGCATCATCCTGCCCGATGTCGCTTCCCTGTTCGCCGAGCGCGCGACGCGCCTGCGCAGCCTGGCTGCGCACAGTGCCATCGGCGGTTACCTGCAGCTGCTGGCGGCGTTGGCAGATGCACAGCAGGCACTGCTGGACGAACTGACACCACAGCAACGCGAAGCGCTGCAATCGCAGGCACGTGCGCAGCAGTCGAGTGCGGCGGCCGGTGCCGGCATGCCGTTGCGGCCGGCCAACACGCTTCACCTGGATGGACGCTGGCGCGACTGGCTGCGCACGCTGTGCCAGCACTGTGCCGACGAGGCCGGGCTGCCGGCGGAAACCCGCCAGGAGTTGCAGCGCGTCGCCGCGGCCGACGATGCCTGGCTGGAGGCGCAGGCCCATGCCGTGCTGGAGCGTGATGATGCGCCATCGGTGGACGCGGTCGCGGCGCTGCTGGTGATGAACGCACTGCAGGTCTACTGGGCGGTGCTGGCGGACAGCTTCCGCTCCACCGACCTGAAACCGCTGGCCGATGCACCCGGCCTGTGCCCGTTGTGCGGCTCGCTACCGGTGGTCAGCGTGGTGCAGGCACGCCCACCCTATGCGTCCTACCGTTACCTGTCGTGCTCGCTGTGCGCGTGCCAGTGGCACTACGTGCGCGTGCAGTGCAGCCAGTGTGGCACCGCCGGCAAGGACATCGCCTACCGCGCCCTGGCCGATGTGGATGGCGACAGCGGCGAGGCCGTGCGCGAGAGCGCGGTCCGTGCCGAGACCTGCGACCACTGCCACAGCTACCGCAAGATCCTGTACCTGGAAAAGGATCCCTCACTGGAACCGGTCGCCGATGACCTCGGCACGTTGGCGCTGGACCTGCTGCTGGGCGAAGAAGGTTATGCGCGCGCCAGCCAGAATCCGCTGCTGTGGCAATCCGACGGCGAGTGAGGCGATGACAGCCACGCCCTCCACCCCGGCATCGGTTTCCGCCCTGCCCTCGCTGGACCGGTTGCTGCGCCTGCCTGCCCTGGCAGCACTGATCGAGGGCCACGGCCATAGTCGTATCACCCGGCTGCTGCGTTCGCACCTGCAGGTGCTGCGCGACCGTATCAGCGCCGGCCAGCTTTCGGCCGCGCAGCTGCAGGAAGCGGTTGGCGGTCCGGCGCTGGTCGCGGCGATCGAGTCCGCACTGGCGGCCGATGCACGGCTGGATCTGCAGCCGATGTTCAATCTGACCGGCACCGTACTGCACACCAATCTCGGGCGCGCATTGCTCCCCGATGCCGCCGTGCACGCGGTCAGCCGCGCGATGACCGCGCCGGTGGATCTGGAGTTCGACGTCATCCGTGGTCGTCGCGGCGACCGCGATGCACGGGTGCAGGCATTGATCTGCGAACTGACCGGCGCTGAAGCCGCCACCGTGGTCAACAACAATGCGGCGGCGGTCCTGCTGCTGCTCAACAGCCTGGCCAACCGCCGCGACGTGGTGGTGTCGCGCGGCGAACTGGTGGAGATCGGTGGCGCCTTCCGCATTCCCGACGTGATGCGCAGCGCCGGTGCCCGGCTGCTGGAAGTGGGCACCACCAACCGCACCCATCCAGCTGACTTCGCCAACGCCATCGGCGCGCGCACCGCACTGCTGATGGAGGTGCACGCCAGCAACTACGCGATCACCGGCTTCACCGCCAAGGTCGACACCGCGGCGATGGCGGCAATCGCGCACGAACATGGCCTGCCGCTGGTGGTGGACCTGGGCAGTGGCAGCCTGTGCGATCTGGCCACGTTCGGCCTACCGCACGAGCCCACTGTGCAGGAAACGCTGGCAGCCGGCGCCGATCTGGTTTCGTTCAGTGGCGACAAGCTGCTGGGTGGGCCTCAGGCCGGCATCATCGCCGGCCGCGCCGACCTGATCGCGCGGATCAACCGCAACCCGCTCAAGCGCGCGCTGCGCATGGACAAGATGGGCCTGGCTGCGCTGGAAGCGGTGCTGGCCCTGTACCGCGAACCGGAGATGCTGGCACAGCGCCTGCCGACCCTGCGCACGCTGTCGCGCACGCAGGACGACATCGATGCGCAGGCCCAGCGCCTGCTGCAGCCGATGCGTGCCTCGCTGGCGACGGACTACACCCTCGATCCTGCTTCGATGCACAGCCAGATCGGCAGCGGCGCGCAGCCACAGGCGCAGCTTGCCAGCGCCGGACTGCGCATTGCCAGCGCACACCGTGGCGGACTGGATCGCCTGGCCAAGCGCTTGCGTCAGCTACCGCGCCCGGTGCTGGGCCGAATTGCCGATGACGCGTTGTGGCTGGACCTGCGCTGCCTGGAACCCGGGGACGAAGCGGCCTTCCTCGCCCAATGGAGCGCGCTGCAGGCATGATCGTCGGCACCGCCGGGCATATCGACCATGGCAAAACAAGCCTGGTACGCGCACTGACCGGCATCGAAACCGATCGCCTGCAGGAAGAGCGTACGCGCGGCATATCGATCGAACTGGGCTACGCCTATGTCCCGGTGGAAAGCAGGGACGTCGAAGGCTCGGCCGCGACGCTGGGCTTCGTCGACGTTCCGGGCCATGAGCGCTTCGTGCCCACGATGGTGGCCGGCGCCACGGGTATCGATGTCGCCCTGCTGGTGATCGCTGCCGACGACGGCGTGATGCCACAGACCCGCGAGCATCTGGCCATCCTGCAACTGCTGGGCGTGAACCGGGGTGCGGTGGCGCTGACCAAAATCGACCGTGTGGATGTAGCGCGCATCGCCCGGGTCGAGATCGAGATCGCTGCGCTGCTGGCCGGAACGCCGCTACAGGATTCCCCTGTATTCGCCTGCAACAGCACCTCAGCCGATGATGCCGGCATCAGTGCACTGCGTACCCAGCTGCACGCGTGGGCGGCGGACGACGCCAGCGCGCGCCAGGCCGCACTGCGCAGCGAACTGTTCCGCATGCCGGTGGACCGCGTGTTCTCGCTGGCCGGCCACGGCACGCTGGTGACCGGCGCGGTACATGGCGGCATCGCCTTGGTGGGTGAGCATCTGCAGCTGATGCCGGCCGCCACTGAAGTGCGCATACGCAGCATCCACGCGCAGAACCAGGCCAGCGACCACGCGATGGCCGGGCAGCGCTGCGCGTTGAACCTGGCAGCCATCGCTCGTGACGACATCCGCCGTGGCGACTGGATCGCCGACCCGCGCGCACTGCTGCCCACCACCCGCGTTGATGTGCGCCTGCGGCTGTCCGCGTTGGCCGCGCCATTGCGCGACTGGGCGCCGCTGCATATCCACTGGGGCACGATGCACCGGCAGGCCCATGTGGTGCTGCTGGAGGACGACGATCACGGCAATGGGCAGTTGGTGCAACTGGTGTTCGATGCGCCGGTCTGTGCGATGTGTGGCGATCGCTTCATTGCCCGCGACTCGGCGGCAACCCGTACGCTGGGCGGCGGTGTCGTACTCGATCCGGATCCGCCACAGCGGCGGCGGCGCAGCCCTGCACGCCTGGCGTGGCTGGTGGCGCTGGAACAGCTGGCCACCAGCGCAGATGTTGGCCCGCTGCTTCAGCAGGCGGCCACCGGAATTCCATTGGCCGCACTGCAGCGCTACTGCCGGCGCGCCGCCGACCGGATCGATCTTCCTGCAGGCGCACAGCGCATCGCCACCCGCGACGACACGGTGGTCATCCTCGCTGCGCACTGGCAGGTGCTACGCGAACAGGTAATCGCCTCACTGCGTGGCTGGCATGAACGACGCCCTGACGAACCCGGTGTCGACAGCGGGCGCCTGCAACGCAGCACCCTGCCTGCACTGGCAACGAGCCTGTGGAACGCGCTTCTCCAGGACCTGCTGGACGACGGCAGCGTGCAGCGCGTGGGCGCCTGGTGGCGCCTGCCCGGCCATGACCATGCGCCACCGGAACGCGAGCGTCTGCTGCTGGAACGCGTGCTGCCGCAACTGCACGCCGGTGGCTTCGATCCGCCGTGGGTGCGCACCCTGGCCGCCGACATCGGCCTGGCCGAAGACGAGGTCCGCGCCATCCTGCGCCGTGCCACCACACGTGGCGAACTGTTCCAGGTGGTACCGGACCTGTTCTATGCACCGGCCCGCATTGCCGAGCTGGCCGCGATCGTCGCGCAGCTGTCGCAGGCCAGCGGCGCGGTGGATGCGGCCGCTTTCCGCGATGCCATCGGCCTGGGCCGCAAGCGCAGCATCCAGATCTTGGAGTTCTTCAATCGCGTTGGCTACACTCGACGCGTCGGTGACCAGCATCGGCCGCGTGGCGACCTGCAGTGGAACGCAGCCCGCGACTGAGCCCACCGCTACCGCCGTACTTTCGGAAGGCATGCGCATCCGGGCATGCGGCTGGGCTTCAAACCCAGTAGGGGGCGTCGATCGTTCCCTGGTAGGTTCGACTCCTGCTGCCTTCCGCCATTCGTGTTTCCGCAGGAGATGTCGGCATGGCCACGCACGCGCAGTCCCCCGCCCCTTCAACGGCCGATGCCCCGCAACGCCTGACCTCGCTGGCGCACGGCGGCGGCTGCGGCTGCAAGATCGCGCCGGGCGTGCTGACCGAACTGCTGCGCGGCGTGCCGGCGCTTCCGGCACCGGCTGAGCTGCTGGTTGGTCGCGAGACCAGCGACGACGCCGCGGTGTACCGCCTTGATGACCGCCAGGCGATTGTCGCCACCACTGATTTCTTCATGCCGATCGTCGACGATCCATTCGACTTCGGCCGCATCGCCGCCACCAACGCGCTGTCGGACCTGTATGCGATGGGCGCGCGCCCGCTGTTCGCACTAGCCATCGTCGGCATGCCGATCAACAGCCTGCCGCAGGACACCATCCGCGGCATCCTGCAGGGCGGCGAACGTGCCTGCGCCGATGCCGGCATCGTGGTGGCCGGTGGCCACAGCATCGATTCGGTGGAACCCATCTACGGCCTGGCCGCGATCGGCGTGCTCGATCCGCAGCGGCTCAAGCGCAATGCCGATGCCCGCGCCGGCGATGTGCTGGTGCTGGGCAAGCCGCTGGGCGTGGGCGTGTATTCGTCAGCATTGAAAAAAGAAGTGCTGGATGCCGACGGCTACCGGCAGATGATCGCGTCGACCACCCGACTTAACACCGTGGGCGTGCCGCTGGCCGCGCTGGACGGCGTGCATGCCATGACCGACGTCACCGGCTTCGGCCTGCTCGGCCACCTGCTGGAAGTGTGCCGTGCCAGTGGCGTTGCCGCCGAGGTGGACATTGCACAGGTGCCGCTGCTGCCACAGGCGCTGGAGCTGCTGCAGCGTGGCTGCGTGACCGGCGCCTCCCACCGCAACTGGACTTCCTATGGCACCGAGGTGCGCTTCGCCGAGGGGTTGCCAGCACATTGGCAGCCGCTGCTGACCGACCCGCAGACCAGCGGTGGCCTGCTGGTGTCTTGCGCCCCGGAAGCGGCGGATGCGGTGCTGGCCTGTTTCCACGACGCAGGGTTCGTCCAGGCGGCCGTGGTGGGGCGCTTGGGCGAAGGAGCGCCGGGCGTCAGCGTGCGCTGATGCGCGGAAACGACAAGGGCGCCCGAAGGCGCCCTTGTCGTTTCGCCGGGTGCAGCATCACTCGATGTTCTGCACCTGTTCGCGGATCTGGTCGATCAGCACCTTCAGCTCCACCGCGGCATTGGACGTGCGGCTGTCCACCGACTTCGAGCCCAGCGTGTTGGCTTCGCGGTTGAACTCCTGCAGCAGGAAGTCCAGGCGGCGGCCGACCGGCTCACGCTGCTTGAGCACGCGGCGGATCTCGACGATGTGGCTGCCAAGACGGTCCAGCTCTTCATCCACGTCCAGCTTCTGCAGCCACAGCACCAGTTCCTGCTCGGTGCGGCCGGGATCGACCGGGTGCGGCAGGTCGGCCAGGCGTGCGGCCAGCTTGGCACGCTGGCCGTCGCGAATGGCCGGAATCAGCGTGCGGACTTCGGTGGCGATGCGTTCGATGCCGTCCACGCGCTCGCTGATGGCGGCCGACAACTTGCCGCCTTCGCGCTCACGGGCCTCGACGAAGCCGTCCAGCACCTGGTCCAGCAGGGCCAGTGCCTCGACCTGCAGCGCGGCGGCATCGGTGGCCTCGCCACGGGTCACGCCCGGCAGCTGCAGCAGGTCGGTGAAGCTGACCTGCAGGTTGGGGAAATCGGAGGTCAGGCGGTGGGCCAGGCGGCCCAGCTGGCCCAGCAGGGCCTCGTCCACCTGCAGGTTGGCCGCCGCTTCCGGCGCGCGCAGGCGCATCACCAGATCCAGCTTGCCACGGCTCAGGCGTGCGGCGATGCGCTCGCGCAGCTGCGGTTCGAGCGCCCGCAGTTCCTCGGGCAGGCGGGTGCCGACCTCCAGGAAGCGGTGGTTGACCGAGCGCAGCTCGCAGCCCAGCGTGCCCCACGGGGTGACCCGCTCGCCGCCGGCATAGGCGGTCATGCTTCGAATCATGGATTGTGTCCGGTGCGTGCAAAGGGGGAATGGTACCCTAGCGCCCTCATCAGAGCCCCCTTGCCCGCCCCGTGAAGGCCGCGGGCGTGGCGGCGTACTCCCTCGCCATTACGGAACCCGCACCATGTCCGATTCCCGCCCCAGCGGCCGCCAGCCCGACCAGCTCCGCCCGGTCGTCATCCAACGCGGCTTCACCCGCCACGCCGAAGGTTCGGTGCTGGTGTGCTTCGGTGAAACCCGCGTGCTGTGCACCGCCAGCGTCGAGAACCGCGTGCCGGGCTTCCTGCGCGGCAAGGGCGAAGGCTGGGTCACCGCCGAGTACGGCATGCTGCCGCGCGCCACCCACACCCGTAGTGACCGTGAAGCGGCCCGTGGCAAGCAGGGCGGCCGCACACTGGAGATCCAGCGCCTGATCGGCCGCAGCCTGCGCGCGTGCGTGGACCGCAACGCGCTGGGCGAACGCACCATCACCCTCGACTGCGACGTGCTGCAGGCCGACGGTGGCACCCGCACCGCCGCCATCACCGGCGCCTACGTGGCCCTGGTCGATGCAGTGAACGTGCTGATGAAGCGCGGCGACATCAAGCGCAACCCGATCCTGGGCGCAGTGGCCGCCGTGTCGGTGGGCGTCTACCGCGGCACCCCGGTGCTGGACCTGGACTACGCCGAAGACAGCGACTGCGACACCGACATGAACGTGGTGATGAACGACGGTGGCGGCTTCATCGAGCTGCAGGGCACCGCCGAAGGCCATGCCTTCCGTCGCGACGAGCTGGACGCGCTGCTGGGCCTGGCCGAAAAGGGCGTGCGCGAGCTGCTGGCCGCGCAGCAGGCAGCGCTGTCGGCATGAACCGGCGCCTTGCCCTGACCACCCTGGTGGTGGCCGATTACGACGAAGCCATCGCCTGGTACACCGGCAAGCTCGGCTTCGCACTGTTGGAGGACATCGACCAGGGCCACAAGCGCTGGGTGGTGGTCGGCCCGACCGATGGCAGTGCCGCCGCGCTGCTGCTGGCCCGTGCCAGCGACGAGGAACAGCGCAGCCGCATCGGCAACCAGACCGGTGGCCGGGTAGCCTTCTTCCTCAACACCGATGACTTCCACCGCGACCACGCGGCGATGCTGGCCGCCGGCGTCGAGTTCCTGGAAGCGCCGCGCGAAGAACCCTATGCAACGGTTGCGGTGTTCCGCGATCTGTATGGCAACACCTGGGACCTGCTGGAGCCCCGTCAATGAAGAAACTGGTACTGGCCAGCCACAACGCCGGCAAGCTGGTGGAGATGCAGGAGATCCTCGCCGACCTGCCGCTGCAGATCACCTCGGCCGCCGAGCTGGGCCTGGGTGACGTGGAAGAGACCGGCCTGACCTTCGTCGAGAACGCGCTGCTGAAGGCGCGCGCCGCCTGCGAAGCAACCGGCCTGCCGGCGCTGGCCGATGATTCGGGCCTGATCGTCGATGCCCTCGGCGGTGCGCCGGGCCTGTACAGCGCGCGCTATGCCGGTCACCCGACCAACGCCGCGGCCAACAACGCCAAGCTGCTGGACGCGATGGCCGATGTTCCCGACGGCCAGCGCAGCGCCCGCTTCTATGCGGTGATCGTGCTGCTGCGCCACGCCACCGACCCGCAGCCGCTGATCTGCGAAGGCCGCTGGGAAGGACAGATCATCCGCGAACTGCGTGGCACCAATGGTTTCGGCTACAACCCGGTATTCCTGGACACCACCCACGGCCTGACCGCCGCGGAAATGGAGCCGGCACTGAAGAACGCCATCAGCCACCGCGCCATTGCCCTGCAGCAGCTCAAGCAACAGCTGGCGACGCTGTACTGACGCCACCCGATCAAACCAGGGAAGCCGGCCAGCGGCCGGCACTACCGAAGAAGCCCATGCCGCACGCCCACGACCACTGCAACCACCTGCCCGGCGAAGCCTGCTCCGCTGACCACGACAGCCCGCCGCGGCTGGTGCCGCCACCGCTGTCGCTGTACGTGCACCTGCCGTGGTGCGTGCGCAAGTGCCCGTACTGCGATTTCAATTCGCACCAGGCCAAGGGCGAACTGCCGTTCGATGCCTACATCGACGCACTGCTGCGTGACCTGGACCAGGACCTGCCGCTGGTCTGGGGCCGGGTGGTGCACAGCGTGTTCTTCGGCGGGGGTACGCCCAGCCTGTTTCCGCCGGAAGCGATCGACCGCTTCCTGCAGCAGGCCAGTGCGCGCCTGCGCTTCGCACCGAACGCCGAAATCACCCTGGAAACCAACCCGGGCACCGCCGAGCATGGCCGCTTCGACCGCTACCGCGCGGCCGGCGTGAACCGCCTCAGCTTCGGCATCCAGAGTTTCGACGACGCGATGCTCAAGCGCCTGGGCCGCATCCACGACAGTGGCGAAGCCGAGCGCGCGGTGAAGATGGCGCAGGACGCGGGCTACGACAACTTCAACATCGACCTGATGTACGCGCTGCCGGAACAGACCCTGGCCGGCGCCGAGGCTGATCTGGAACGCGCGTTCGCGCTGCAGCCGGCGCACATCTCGCACTACCAGCTGACCCTGGAACCGAACACGGTGTTCTTCGCGCGGCCGCCGCAGGGCATTCCCGATGAGGACAACGCCTGGGACATGCAGGAACACTGCCAGGCACTGCTGGCGCAGGCCGGTTTCGGCCAGTACGAGGTCAGCGCCTATGCGCGCCCCGGCCGGCAGAGCGCACACAACCTGAACTACTGGCGCTTCGGCGATTATCTGGGCATCGGTGCCGGCGCGCACGGCAAGATCAGTTCAGGCGCCGAAGAACACGTGCTGCGCCGCTGGAAGCTGAAGCATCCGCAGGCCTACCTGGACAGCGCGGGTACCCCGGCCTCGTTCGGTGGCGACGACGTGATCGCAGCCGAGAGGCTGCCGTTCGAGTACATGCTGAATCTGCTGCGCCTGCACGAAGGTTTCGGCCTGCGCGATTTCGAGTCGCGCACCGGGCTGCCGCGCGGCGTGCTGGACGCACCGCTGGCCGAGGCCGTGCAGCGCGGCTGGCTGGACGTGACGGATGGCCATGTGCAGCCGACCGAGCTGGGCCGCCGCTTCACCAACGATGTGGTGAGCCTGTTCCTGGAAGATTGATCTCGCGTGACAGAGGGCCATGCCTGGCGAACGGAAGGCACATCCACCCTAAAGTAGCGCCGACAGCGGCCGACACGGTAGATTCACCAGATCGATCCGCGGGAATCCGGGTACCGCCTGCCGATGTCAGCCGTCTTTTCCATCACTCCTGCCGACAAGAACCGACTGGCCGCCAGCGACCTGCCACCGCGGGTACGTGAGCTGTTGGGCGCGCTGATCGGCCTGTGCCGGCAGACGCTGGCCGCGCCCCTGATCCTGACGGTGGAGGCGCTGGAGCAGAATCTGCTTCACGACGCCGACCGCGCACGTAATCCGCAGCAGCAGGCCGAGCTGATGGCGCAGCGTGGGCAGCTGCATGCGTTCTCCGGCCACTTCGCCGACCGTATGCTCGACGCCGTGGCCGATGCCCTCGCACGGCTGCGCGAACCGGCCAGCGGTGTCAGCACCAGTGCTACGCCGCCAGCGCTGCCGGGCATGCTCGGGCTGTCGCTGGTCGATGAGCATGAAGTGGATCGCGACCTGCTGCTGACCGAGATGGTGCGGCGCGAGACGCTGCGTTCAACCAACACACTGAACCTGCTGGGCCAACGCCTGGGCGTACTGGCGGCGGCGCCGGCCTTCGAGGCCGACACCCTGCCACTGGCACCGCAGGCACTGTGCGCGATGGTGCGCCGGATTGCCGAACAGGACGCGCTGAGCGTCGAGGTACAGCTGGCGCTGTATCGCAGTTTCGAACGGCAGGTGCTGGAACGGCTGGGCGATATCCTTGACCGTGCCAATGCCCTGCTGGCCCAGTCCGGCGTACTGCCGGGGCTGGTCTACACCCCCTACCTGGCACGCTCGTCGAGCACGCGGCGGATCATCACCCAGTCGGTGGGTGGCGGCCGCACCACGCAGCCGGCCAAGCGCGCCGCAGCCCCGCTGACCGGCTGGAACGGTTCGGCACCGGCCGGCTCCTGGTCCAGCCTGGTACAGGACGCCTTCCACGGGGGCGGCGCAGCCGGCCCCGCCACGCCGGGCGTAACCACGTCCACCGGCGGTGCATTGCATGAACTGCTGCAGCAGGCACGGCATGCCCGCCCTGCCCCGGCGGACAGCGGCGCGGTGCCCAGCGCGGCAGTCGACGCGGTCCTCGCGCGCCTGCAGGCCCAGTCCAGTGCCGCAACCGGAGTGGCCGACCTGCAGGCTGCCGTGGTCGCGCAGCTGCGCAGCGAGCATGGTGCGCAGGCCCAGCTGGGCAGTCACGACCGTGACAACCTCGACCTGCTGCGCATGCTGATGCAGCAGGTGCAACAGCAGCAGCGTCCCGATCCGGTGCCGGCCGCGCTGCTGGCGCGCCTGCAGGTGCCCCTGGCGCGCGCGGCCATGGCCGACCCGGGCTTCTTCGTGCGCGACGAACACCCCGCGCGTGAGCTGCTCAACCAGATCGCCGAAGTCGGCGCCAACTGGCTGGGCGATGACGATGTGGACCCACAGCTGCTGCAGCGCATGGCGCAAAGCGTGCAGGGCCTGCTGGGGCAGGATGCACGTGCGCCGGAGGCCTTTGCCGCCGCCAACGAAGACGTGCAGCAGCACCAGCGCGCGGCGGCCCATCGTGCCGAACTGGCCGAGCGCCGCCATGTGGAAGCCGCGCGCGGCAAGGAACGATTGGAACTGGCCCGTCGCCAGGCCACCGCGCAGATCGACCAGTGCTGCGACACGCAGTCGCCGCCGCGCTTCGTGCAGACCCTGCTGCGCCAGGCCTGGGCCGATGCACTGACCCTCACCCGCCTGCGCCATGGCGACGATTCGCCACAGTGGCAGGAGCGCCTGCAACAGACCGAGCGCATCGCTGCCATCACCGCACAGGCCATCGACGCCCCTGGCGGCACCGATACCGCGCTGGCAGCGGAGGTGGAAGCCGCACTGCTGCAGGTCGGCTACCACGCCGAGGAAGCCGCCGCCGTCGCGCGCAGGCTGGCCACGCCCGGCGGCGAGGATGAAAGCACCTCGCGTACCGAGCTCAGCGCACGCCTGAAGGCACGTGCGCGCCTGGGCGAGCACGCCGGCACGAACAGTGGCACCGCACCTGCCACACCGCGCAGCAGTGCTGAAGAAGCGGCCTACCAGCAGCTGTCCACGCTGCCGTTCGGCAGCTGGTTCGACATCGATACGGGCGATGGCACGCTGCGCCGCCAGCGCCTGTCCTGGTACAGCCTGCTGACCGGCCACGCGTTGTTCGTCAATGCGCGCGGGCAGAAGATCACCGATACCGACCTGGATACGCTGGCACGGCAGATCAGTGCCGGGCGCGCGCAGCTGGTCACCGAAGACAAGGGCCGGCTGGTCGACCGTGCCTGGGAAGCCAGCCTCGGTGCGCTGCGTGCACTGGCCACGGGCCGCGCACAGGAGACCCCCGCATGAAAGCCGTACCGCCGCAGGACACCCGCCGCGCGCCGCGCCGCCAGGTCTCGGACCTGGTGCCGGTCACCGACCAGATGCGCGAGTGCGTGGTCGGGCGCCTCGGCAATGTCTCCGAAACCGGCATGCTGATGCTGGCCAGCGTGCCGCTGCGCGAGGATGCGCTGTACCAGCTGCGCTTCCCGTTGCCACTGGGTGATGGCCGCCAGCAGGCCATCGACGTGGGCGTGCATCTGCTATGGAGCGAGCCCGCGCACGTACCCGGGCAGAGCTGGACCGGCTTCCGCTTCCTCACCCTGTCACGCGAGCATCGGCAGCTGCTGCGGCAGTGGGTGGGCGAGGACAGCGACGAGGGACCGGTTTCGACGGCCTGAGTGCCGGTTCCGGCACAGCGGTTTTTCGCGGTATGCGGCAGAATCTAGGGCCGTTTTCCGTGTCGAGCCACCGCAATGATCCAGCAAGACCCCGGCGCCCTGTATTCCGACCACCTGGCCGTGCTGTGCCGACGTGCCGAACAGGCGCTGGCCCGCGGTGGCTTCGATCACCTGGTGGTGCCCAGCGGCACCCTGCACTACCAGGTGTTCGACGACCGCGACTACCCATATGCGGTCAATCCGCAGTTCAAGGCTTGGCTGCCGCTGACCCGCGTGCCCAACAGCTGGATCGTGTTCACCCCGGGCAAGCGCCCGGCCGTGATCTTCCACCAGCCCTTCGACTACTGGCACGTGGTGCCGGACGCCCCCAGCGGCTGGTGGGTGGAGCACTTCGACATCCACATCATCCGCAAGCCCGAAGAGGCGCTGGCCCTGCTGCCGGCCGACCCGGCGCGCTGCGCGATCCTCGGCGAACCGCAGAGCGCGCTGGGCAACTACGTGCCGAACAACCCGGCGCCGGTGGTGAATTACCTGGAATGGCACCGCGGCAGCAAGACGCCGTATGAGATCGCACTGATGCGTCAGGCGCAGGTGCTGGGCGTGCGTGGCCACCGCGCCGCCGAAGCCGCGTTCCGTAACGGCGCCGACGAGTTCAGCATCCACATGGCCTATTGCCAGGCCGTCGGCCAGGACGCCAACGAGCTGCCGTACGGCAACATCGTGGCCCTGAACGAACACGCTGCGGTGCTGCACTACACCGAGCTGGGCCGCAAGGCGCCGCAGCCGCTGCGCAGCTTCCTGATCGATGCCGGTGCCAGCGCCTACGGCTACGCCAGCGACATCACCCGCACCTACGCCGCGCAGGGCCACGACGAGTTTGCTGCGATGATCGCCGCTGTCGACGCCGCCCAGCAGCAGATGTGCGCGGCGGTGCGCCCGGGCTTCGACTACAAGCAGCTGCACGTGGACGCGCATCTTTCGCTGATGGGCGTGCTGAAGGACTTCGGCGTGATCAAGGTATCGCCGCAGACCGCGCTGGAGACCGGCGTCAGCGCCGCGTTCTTCCCGCACGGCATCGGCCACCTGATCGGCCTGCAGGTGCACGACGTGGCGGGTTTCGCGGCCAGCGACGAAGGCGGCCGCATCGAGCGCCCGGCCGGCCACCCTTACCTGCGCCTGACCCGCGTGCTGGAACCGGGCATGGTGGTGACCATCGAACCGGGCCTGTACTTCATCGACATGCTGTTGAACGAAGTGAAGGACGCCGGCCATGGCGACGCGATCAACTGGGAGCGCGTGGACTTCTTCCGCCCGTATGGCGGCATCCGCATCGAAGACGAGGTGCTGTGCACTGATGGCGAGGCGGACAACCTGACGCGGCCGGAGTTTGCGGCGGCCAGCGGCTGAGCCCCTCGTGGTTGGGCGCTCAGAGCAAAAGCCGCGGTTGGCGGGGCGGGATGGGTTCGCGGGGGACGCCGTGAATCCGTCCGTGGAGGCTTGGCCGCGGCATCCATGCCGCGGACACCCCCGCGCCCCCATCCCGCCCCGCCTCTGACAGTTGCCTGCCGCGTCCAACCGCGGAAAAGAAAAAAGAAAAGCAGAAGCGGGTCGCTTGCTGCGCTCGCTCCGTGTCGACCAAGGTCGACACCTACCAACAGCCGCGCGAACCAACAACCGCAATTGCCAGTAGATCCACGCCATGCGTGGATGATTCATTCGATGTCTGACAGATGTGCCGACCAACGGTCGGCACCCACCAACAGCCCCGTGAACCTGTCGAAGGCGGGGTACTGTGGGTTTGCGGGGTGTGAGCCGCATGGATGCGGCGACCAAGCCTCCAGGGATGGATTCACGGCGTCCCCGCAAACCCACAGTGCCCCGCCAGCCCACGGATAGCCCGCTGTTGCTGTTGCTGTTGCCTCTGCGGGTGCAGGGCTGCAAGCCCTGCCGACCCCCCTTACCCCGCCATCACCGCTTCGATCTCGTCGGCGCTGCGCGCCAGGCCTTCGGTCAGCACGCGATGGCCGTCATCGGTGATCAGCACGTCATCCTCGGTACGGATGCCGATGCCGCGCCAGCGCGGCTCCACCGTCGTGTCGTCCACGCCGATGTACAGCCCCGGCTCGATGGTGAACGCCATGCCCGGCTCCAGCAGGCGTGAATCACCGGCGAGGCGGTAATCGCCTACATCGTGCACGTCCAATCCGATCCAGTGCCCGGTCTTGTGCCGGTAGAAACGCTGGTACAGGCCCTCGGACACGTTCTTTTCCAGCGTGCCCTTCAGCAGGCCCAGCCGCAGCAGGCCCTCGGTCAGGGTCTGCACTGCGGCGAGGTGGCCGGCCTCGTACGGCACGCCCGGCTTGGCCTGCGCCAGCGCCGCGGCCTGCGCATCGCCGACCAGGTCGTGCAGTGCACGCTGCTCGGCATTGAAGCGGCCATTCACCGGGAAGGTGCGGGTGATGTCGCTGGCGTAGCCGCGGTATTCGGCACCGGCATCGATCAGCACCAGCTCACCATCGCGCGAACGCGCGTTGTTGTCGCGGTAATGCAGGATGCAGCCGTTGCGGCCGGCACCGACGATGCTGCAGTACGCCGGCACGGCATCGTTGGCGCGGAACACACGCTCCAGCTCGGCCTGCAGTTCGTATTCGTGGATACCTGCCTTGGCCACCTGCATCGCAGCCAGATGCGCACGCACGCTGATCTGCGCGGCGTGGTGCATCAACGCGACTTCCGCACCCGACTTGAACAGGCGCTGCTCGTGCAGCAGGTGGCCCAGCTCCAGGAACTCATGCGGTGGCTGCGCGCCGTGGCGCACCTGCGAACGCACGCGGTTGACCCAGCCGATCAGCTTCAGGTCGAAGTCGGCATCGCGGCCGAAGTGGTAGTAGACGCGCGAGCGCCCTTCCAGCAGGCCCGGCAGGATGTCGTCGAGATCGTCGATCGGGTAGGCATCGTCCATGCCGTACTGCGCCACCGCCCCTTCCTGGCCGGCGCGGCTGCCGTCCCAGGCCTCGCGCTCGGCATCACGCTCGCGGCAGAACAGGATGGCCTCGCCGTGGCGGCGGCCCGGAATCAGCACCAGCACCGCTTCCGGCTCCGGGAAGCCGCTCAGGTACTGGAAGTCCGAATCCTGGCGGAACGGATAATGGGTATCGAGGCTGCGCACCTTCTCGGCTGCGGCCGGCAGTACCAGGATCGCGTCCTCGCCGGCCATGTCCATCAGCTGGCGGCGGCGACGCTTGTATTCGCCGGCCGCGATGCCGGTGCGCTGCTTGATGTCCATCAGTTCAGGCGCTGCCGATGGCGCGAGGCCAGCACCACGTCACCGTGCAGCAGCAGCACCGCCACGCGGATGAATTCCTCGATCTCCGACAGGGCTTCGTCGTCATCATCGCCGCCGGCCTCGAAATCCTCGCTGGAGGCGCGGGCCAGGCTGGCCATGTCGGTCAGCGCTTCCTCGCCCTCTTCGGACAGGGCTGGCCGGTTGCCACCACTGCCCAGACCGAAGCCGCCCAGGAACGAGCGGGTCCAGCTGAACATGGCATCGGCCTGCGCGGACACGTCATCGTTGTCGGTCAGCAGCAGTTCGAAGGCGAAGTCACGGTCTTCCAGCTGCTTGATGGTGGCCTGCAGCAGCTGCCCCAGCACGCTGTCGGCGGCCACCGGCGGCAGGTTGTCGTCGGCCAGCACGCGCGCCGGCCAGTCGTTGCCGGGGGCGCCGCCGGCGGCCAGCCAGCCACACAGCGCGCCGTGCAGCTCGGCAGCGGTGGCGCCCAGGCCCAGCTCCTGGCTGGCGCGGGTAACGTCGTCGACGGAGGGAAGTTCGGTCATCGTGCGGCTCGTTCGGAAAGGAAACCCGGGGCGCGCACGCGCGCGCCCGTGAGACCCCGTAGTGTAGCAACCCGACGGCATCCTCTCCGCAGCCGTCCAGCCTTGCTGCGACAACGCTTGACCGCCCTTACCCGGCTTGCCTATCGTGCCCGTATGGAACCCGCTGATCCCCTTGCCCAGCTGCAGGACTTCGCCGCCCGCGTGGAAGCGTTGCTTGAACGCAACCAGCGCCTGGCCGAGGAGAACCGCAGCCTGCGCCACCAGCAGGAACAGCTTGTGGCCGAGCGCTCGACGCTGCTGGCCAAGAATGAGCAGGCACGTTCGCGGGTGGAAGCAATGATCAGCCGGCTCAAATCCCTGGAGCAGCACACATGAGCGCCGAACCGGTCAGTGTCCGCATCCTCGATCGTGAATACACCGTGGGCGTCGGCGGCGATGAACGCGACAGCCTGATGGCCGCCGCGCGCCTGCTGGATGCGCGCATGCGCGAGATCCGCGGCAGCAACCGCATGGCCGCGGTCGATCGCGTCGCCGTGCTGGCCGCGTTGAACCTGGCCCACGAACTGCAGCTGCTGCGCGACGAAAACGCCCGCCAGGCGGTGGCCCTGCAGCAGACGCTGGCCGACCTGAACCGGCGTCTGGACCGCGCCATCGACGGCAACGCCTGAAGGTCGTGCACAACGCGTCTTCTCATATCTGAATTGGCACGGACTGTTGCCGACGAACGGCCTATCCAGATCCTGCGTGCTGGCTATAATGGCCACGCGTTCTCTGCGGTACTCGACGGCATGTGCAAACATTCGCCTTGTCCCTTAAGAACGACACCGGGAGCGCGACAGCGCCGGGAGTGCAGGTCCGCCTTGTAGCGGGAAGCCCGATGGTTCTCCAGCGTTCCCACTTGAGCCCCCGGGTTCAAGGTCGTTTCGCATGCATCGACATTGCGGAGAATGCAATATTCCAGCAAGGGCGGCGTCTTCGGGCGTCGCCCTTGTTCTTTGCGGCACAATGACGGCTGATCCTTGCCGCACGCTGCCATGACCGACCCGCGCCAGGCCCTGCGCCACGACCTGCGGCAACGCCGCCGTGACCTTTCCGCCGCTGAGCGCATCGCCGCCGCCGAATCCCTTGCCGATGCCCTGCTGGCGCTGCCGTTCGCCCCGCGCGAAGGCGCCGTGGCTGGCTACTGGGCGCTGGATGGCGAAATCGCCCTGCACCGCTGGCAGCTGCAACTGCCCGAAGGCCTCACCTACTGCCTGCCGGTGCTGGCCGGTGAGGTGCTGCGCTTCGCACCGTGGCGGCCGGGGCAGCCGCTGACCAGCAACCGCTACGGCATTCCCGAACCGGACGTGGCGGTGGAAGACACCCTGGAACCAGCGCAGATGGCGCTGGTAGTGACCCCGCTGGTGGGTTTCGACGCGCAGTGCCGGCGGCTGGGCATGGGGGGCGGCTGGTATGATCGCAGCTTCGCCTTCCGCCACGATCGGCCGGCGCCGCCCTGGCTGGTCGGTGCTGCATTCGCGGTGCAGCAGGTCGAGTCCTTGCCGGTGGCGTCGTGGGACGTGCCGGTGGATGCGATCTGCACCGAAGACGGCACCCTGTTCCCCTCCGCTGCCCCCGTGAACGCATGACCGCCCGCAAGCGCTACTGGCTGATGAAGTCCGAACCGGACGCCTTCTCCATCGATGACCTGGCCAAGGTCAAGGTCGAACCCTGGAACGGGGTGCGCAACTACCAGGCGCGCAACTTCATGCGCGATGGCATGCAGGTGGGCGACGGCATCCTGTTCTACCACTCCAATACCAAGGTGCCGGGCATCGTCGGCCTGGCCACGGTGGCCAGCACGGCCTACCCGGACGACACCCAGTTCGATCCGAAATCCGACTACCACGACCCCAAGAGCACGCGCGAGAACCCGCGCTGGATGCTGGTGGACGTGGCCTTCGACCGCAAGCTCAAGCAGGTGATCGCGCTGGACGAGATCAAGCTGCACGCTGATGAGCTCGGCGAAGGCTTCCCGCTGGTTGCCAAGGGCAACCGCCTGTCGGTGTTCCCGGTGACGGCCGCGCAGTGGAAGCTGCTGCTGTCGCTGGAAAAGAAATCCTGATTCCCTGCCTGAGAGTTCTCCCATGTCCGAAGCCAAGCGCCTGGCCGCCGAGAAAGCCATCGAGTACGTAGAAGACGGCATGATCGTCGGTGTCGGCACCGGTTCCACCGTGGCCTATTTCATCGATGCCCTGGCCCGCATCCAGCACCGCATCAAGGGCGCCGTATCCAGCTCCGAGCAGAGCACCGCGCGCCTGAAGCAGCACGGCATCGAGGTGATCGAGCTGAACCACAGCGGCAACCTGTCGCTGTACGTGGACGGCGCCGATGAGTGCGACGCCAACAAGTGCCTGATCAAGGGCGGCGGTGCCGCGCTGACCCGCGAGAAGATCATCGCCGAGGCCAGCGAGCGCTTCATCTGCATCGTCGACCCGAGCAAGCAGGTGCCGGTGCTGGGCAAATTCCCGCTGCCGGTGGAAGTGATCCCGATGGCGCGCAGCCTGGTCGCCCGCCAGATCCGCGACATGACCGGCGGCCAGCCGACCTGGCGCGAAGGCGTGGTCACCGACAACGGCAACCAGATCCTGGACATCCACAACCTGCAGATCACCGATCCGGAAAAGCTGGAGCGCGAACTCAACCAGCTGCCGGGCGTGGTCTGCGTCGGCCTGTTCGCACGCCGCCGCGCCGATGTGGTGATCGTCGGCGGCGAGCCGCCGGTCGTGCTCTGACCCTTTCGAAGGATCCTGACGATGTCGCTGTTGCGTTCGCTGCTGATGCTTCCGCTGCTGGCCCTGGCCGGCTGTGCCACCGACGCGGCCCGCCATTGGGTCGAGCTGGATGGCGCCCGCTACCAGGTCGAGCTGGCCACCAACGATGAAACCCGCGCGCGCGGGTTGATGTTCCGCGACCAGATGGCCGCCGACCACGGCATGCTGTTCATCCACGACCGCGAGGAAATGCAGGCGTACTGGATGAAGAACACGAAGATCGCGCTGGACATCCTGTACTTCGACAGCGAGCGCAGGCTGGTCAGCCAGCAGCGCGACGTTCCGCCGTGCTCGGCCGGCGACATGTGCCCGCCGTATCCCAGCGGTGGCCCGGCCCGGTACGTGCTGGAGCTCAATGCGGGCCAGGCCGAGAAGCTGAAGCTGAAGGACGGCACCGCGCTCACCTTCGGCCCGGGCATCGAAAAATAACGGTAGTGCCGGCCGCTGGCCGGCAATCCAACCCGACCGGGGCCAGATCCCTTTCGCAAGCGAAAGGGATCTGGCCCCGAAATTTTTCACGCGGCACCGCTTGAAACCGCCTGCAAATGTCGCCAGTCTGTGGTCATGCAGGACCGGATCTCTCTCCCCGACTGGGATGCACTGGCCGACCTCGAAGACGAGGCGCTGCCACTGTTGCCGACCGCACTGCTGATCGCGCGCGATGAATACCCCGATCTGCAGCCGTCCACCTACGACGCGTTGATCCAGAGCCATGTCGACCACCTCCGCTCGGAAGTGGACAGCATCGACAACAGCCCGCTGAAGATGGCAGCGATCAACCGTCACCTGTTCGACGAGCTGGGCTACAGCGGCGACCACGACGAGTACTACGACCCGCGCAACAGCTACCTCAACCAGGTATTCGAGCGGCGCCTGGGCAACCCGATCTCACTGGCGCTGGTGCAGATGGAAGTCGCGCGCCGGCTGGGCATTCCGCTCGATGGCGTGTCCTTCCCCGGCCACTTCCTGGTGCGCCTGCCGGTGGACGACGGCGTGCTGGTGATGGACCCGTTCAACGGTGGCCGCCCGTTGGACGTGGACGAACTGCGCGAGCGGGCCAAATCACACTTGGGTGGGCAGATGCCGGACGACCAGGTGCTGGCGCAGATCCTTGACCCGGCGCCGGCGCGCGCGATCCTGATGCGCATGCTGCGTAACCTGCATGGCGTGTACGCCGAGGCCGGCGAGTGGGACCGCGCTGCACGCAGTGCCGATCGCCTGCTGAAGCTGGCCCCGGAGCAGGACGACGCGCTGCGGGATCGCGGCCTGGCCTATCTGCAGCTGGAATATCTGGCCGGTGCCCGCCACGACCTGGGGCAGTACCTGAAGCGCAATCCCGAGGCCAGCGATGCGCAGTGGCTGCGTGAGAAGCTGATCGACCTGGGCGGGCCGGTGCCGCGGCTGCATTGAGGGAGTCGGTGTGTGGACCAACGGTCCACACCCACCCCAACGGTCCGCACCCACAGAAGGGCCTGCAGGCCCTACCGGTCAATCGACTTCAACCATCTCGAAATCGGCCTTGGTCACCCCGCAATCGGGGCAGGTCCAGGTCTCGGGGATGTCCTCCCAGCGCGTCCCCGGCGCGATGCCCTCCTCCGGCAAGCCTTCCGCTTCGCTGTAAAGGAAGCCGCAGACCACGCACATCCAGGTGCGCAAGGTGGTGGGGGTGGCATCGCTCATCGGATAATCAGGGCTGGATTCACGGGCCGCCATTGTCCCATCGCGGCCCACGCACCGGTAGCCATCGATGACTTCTGCTTCCCCGGCGCCCCGCGGCGTCTACCTGATCACCCCGGACGAGCCCGATACCGCGCACCTGCTGGCACGTACCGCGCCGCTGCTGGCCGCTGGCGCCACCTGGCTGCAGTACCGCAACAAGACCGCCAACGACGCGCTGCGGCAGGAACAGGCCACCGCACTGCAGGCGCTGTGCGCGGAGCGCGGCGTGCCGCTGATCATCAACGACGACCCGGCGCTGGCCAAGGCCGTGGGCGCGGCCGGCGTGCACCTGGGCGGCACCGACGGTGACATCCCCAGCGCGCGCGCCCTGCTCGGCCCCGACGCCATCATCGGCGCCTCCTGCTACGACCAGTTGGCCAATGCCGAGAAGGCCGTGGCTGCCGGCGCCAGCTACGTGGCCTTCGGCGCGTTCTTCCCGACCACCACCAAGATCACCACCAGCCGCGCCCATACCGACCTGCTGCGGCAAAGCGCCGCACTGGGCGTGCCGCGGGTGGCGATCGGCGGGCTGACGCCGGACAATGTCGGTCCCATCATCGACGCCGGCGCCGACCTGGTGGCCGTGGTCAGCGGCATTTACGCCGCGCAGGACCCGGTCGCGACCCAGCGCGCCTTCCTCGCCCAGTTCGCGTAACGCCCAGGATATTCCCCCATGAACCACGACCAGTCCCACGCCCTGTTCTCCCGCGCCCAGCAGCTGCTGCCGGGCGGCGTCAATTCGCCGGTGCGCGCGTTCAAGTCGGTCGGCGGCGAGCCGTTCTTCGTCGAACGCGCCGACGGCGCCTACCTGTACGACGTCGACGGCAACCGCTACATCGACTACGTCGGTTCCTGGGGCCCGATGATCGTCGGCCACAACCACCCGGCGGTGCGCCAGGCGGTGAAGAAGGCGATCGACAACGGGCTGTCGTTCGGTGCTCCGTGCGCGGCCGAAGTGACCATGGCCGAAACCATCACCCGCCTGGTGCCGTCGTGCGAGATGGTGCGCATGGTCAACTCCGGCACCGAGGCCACGCTGTCGGCGATCCGGCTGGCGCGTGGCGCCACCGGCCGCAACCGCATCGTCAAGTTCGAAGGCTGCTACCACGGCCACGGCGACTCGTTCCTGGTCAAGGCCGGCAGTGGCATGTTGACCCTGGGCGTACCGACCTCGCCAGGCGTCCCGGCCGGCCTGAGCGAGCTGACCCTGACCCTGCCCTACAACGATTTCGAAGCCGCCACCGCGCTGTTCGAACAGCAGGGTGACGACATCGCCGGCCTGATCATCGAACCGGTGGTCGGCAACGCCAACTGCATCCCGCCGCGCGAGGGCTACCTGCAGCACCTGCGCGAACTGTGCACGAAGCATGGCGCGCTGCTGATCTTCGACGAAGTGATGACCGGCTTCCGCGTCGCCCTCGGCGGTGCGCAGGCGCACTACGGCATCACCCCGGACCTGACCACCTTCGGCAAGATCATCGGCGGCGGCATGCCGGTGGGCGCCTACGGCGGTCGTCGCGAGCTGATGCAGCAGATCGCCCCGGCCGGCCCGATCTACCAGGCCGGCACGCTGAGCGGCAACCCGGTGGCGATGGCCGCTGGCCTGGCGATGCTGGAGCTGATCCAGCAGCCGGGTTTCCACGCCGACCTGGCCGAGCGCACGGCACGCCTGTGCGCCGGCCTGGAAGCCGCCGCCGCCGAAGCCGGCGTGGCCGTGACCACCACCCGCGTGGGCGCGATGTTCGGGCTGTTCTTCACCAACGAGAAGGTGGAGACCTATGCACAGGCCACCGCCTGTGATATTCCGGCGTTCAACCGCTTCTTCCACGCAATGCTGGACCAGGGCGTGTTCCTGGCACCGTCTGCGTACGAGGCCGGTTTCCTGTCCAGCGCGCACGACGATGCCGTGATCGAAGCAACGCTGGCCGCGGCACGCGTGGCGTTCAAGGCCGCCAAGGGCTGAGCCCTGCTCTGGTAGGTGCCAAGCTTGGTTGGCACTGCCGCATCTGGTGGGTGCCAACCTTGGTTGGCACAGAGCAGTCGAGCATGGCTCGACTCTACAAACGGCATCAACCGAAGACGAACTTGCCCTTCATCATCGCGAAGTGGCCGGGGAACGAGCAGAAGAAGGTGTAGTCACCGCCCTTCTGCAGGCCCTGGGTAGAGAAACGCACACGCGTGGTCTCACCACCGCCGATCACCTTGGTGTGCGCCAGCACGCGCTTGTCGGCCTTCGGCAGGTAGCTGTCGGCCAGGGTCATGCGCATGCCCGCCATCGCCACCGGCTGATAGTCGGCGGTGCGGGTCAGCACCCAGTTGTGGCCCATCGCGGTAGTGGCCAGCTTGCCGGTGTGGCGCAGGGTCAGGTCCACGGCGGTGCAGTCGGCGGCGACCTTGATCTCGCGGCTGCTGAAGCTCATCTGGTCGGTGCTGTCGATGCTCACCGCACACACCCGCGCCATCGCCGACGGCGCCAGCATCAGCGCGCCCACTCCCACTGCCACCCTCCAAGCCTTCATCGTTGCATCTCCTGCGGATTCAAGCGCCATTCTAGGCAGGCCCCTGTGGCCGCGTCTGCGACCGTCTGTCGCATGGCTGCTCCAGGGTTTCCCGAGTGTTCACTGCAATGGCATGCTCGGCCGATGCGTATCGATCTGTTGCTGTTGGATGTGGATGGCGTGCTGGTGCAGTACCAGCGCGCGCAACGCGTGCTGCACCTGGCCCAGGCGCTGCAGGTTCCGGCGCAGGCCATGCAGGCCGCGCTGTATGACAGCGGACTGGAAGCGGCGCATGACAATGGCACGCTGGATGGCCCGGCCTATCTGGCGCAGCTGGGGGAGCGTCTGGGCACGACGGTCGATGTGGCTGCATGGACCGCGGCGCGGCGGGCCGCCAGCCATCCGCAGGCTGCCGTGCTGCAGCGGCTGCAGGCCCTGCAGCTGCCGATGGCGGTGCTGACCAACAACGGCGCGCTGATGCAGCAGGCCTTGCCCGCCCTGCTGCCGGAACTGTTCCCGGCCCTGCGGGAGCGCGTGTTCTGCAGCGCCGGTTTCGGCCTGCGCAAACCCGCACCGGAAGTCTTCCTGCGCACGCTTGAGGTACTCGGCGTGGCGCCTTCGCACACGCTGTTCATTGATGACCTGTTCGCCAATGTGCGCGGCGCACGCGCTGCCGGCCTGCACGCGGAAACCGTGCGCGATGGCCGGGGATTGGGCAAGGTGTTGAAGCGCTATCGGATCGCATGACGCGCTGTAGAGCCGAGCCCATGCTCGGCTCCTGTTGCCTGACATCGCGATGAGCCGAGCGTAGGCTCGGCTCTACAGATGCCTCTGCAGGCTTCAGCGCGCGGCGATGAAAGCAGCAATCGCTGCGCGCAGGCGCTTGAGGCCTTCGGCCACTTCTTCGTCGGTGATGTTCAGCGACGGCACGAAGCGCAGCACGTCCGGGCCGGCCTGCAGGGTCAGCAGGCCCTGCTCGGCGGCGTGGTCGAGGATCGCACCGGCCTGGCCGGCGAAGTCCTTGCTCAGCACCGCGCCCAGCATCAGGCCACGGCCACGCACGTCGCTGAACACGCCGAATTCTTCGTTGATGCGCGCAAAGCCATCGCGCAGCGCCTTCGACTGGCGGCTGACATTGGCGGCGATCTCCGCAGAGGCCAGCTTGCGCAGCGCAACGCGTGCGACCGCAGCGGCCAACGGGTTGCCACCGAAGGTGGTGCCGTGCGCACCGAACTGCATGGTTTCGGCCACCTTCGGGCCGGCCAGCATCGCACCGATCGGGAAGCCGCCACCCAGCGCCTTGGCCAGGGTGACCATGTCCGGCACCACGTCGTCCTGCCAGTGCGCGAACAGCGTGCCGGTGCGGCCCATGCCGGCCTGGATCTCATCCAGCACCAGCAGCGCGTTGTGCTGGTCGCACAGCTCGCGCACGCGCTTGAGGAAACCGGACTTGGCCGGCATCACGCCGCCCTCGCCCTGGATCGGCTCCAGCATCACCGCTGCCACGTCACCGGCGGCCATCGCAGTTTCCAGCTGCACCTCATCGTTGAAGTCGATGTAGCGGAAGCCACCGGGCAGCGGCTCGTAGCCTTCCTGGTACTTCGGCTGGGCAGTCGCGGTCACTGCGCCCATGGTGCGACCGTGGAAGCTGCCGCGGAAGGTGATGATCACCCGCTTGTCGGCCGGGCGGCCCTGGCTGGAGGCCCACTTGCGGACCATCTTGATCGCCACTTCATTGGCTTCGGCGCCGGAATTGCACAGGAACACGCGCTCGGCGAAGCGGCTGGCCTTCACCAGCTCCTCGGCCAGGTGCAGTGGCGGCGCGCTGTAGAACACGTTGCTGGTATGCCAGAGCTTGCCGGCCTGTTCGACCAGCGCAGCCACCAGGTCCGGGTCGTTGTGGCCCAGGCCGCACACAGCGATGCCGGCCGCCAGGTCGATGAACTCACGGCCCTGGCTGTCCCACACGCGGGCGCCCTGGCCTCGCTCCAGTACCACCTGGCGGGGCTTGTAGACCGGCAGGTAATAGTGCGAAAGGGAGATCAGCGGATCGGTAGCGGCGGTCATGGCAGTCGGCAGGATTCAGGAATCCCCATTCTCGCGCCGGAACCCCTGCGGCACAATGCGCCCATGCGACCGTTTTCCGCCCCCCAGCTGAACCCCGCCACCGAGACCGGCTGGCGCCGTCGGTGGTTCGACATCATCTACCGCCACGACACCCGCCCTTCGCGCAATTTCGACCTGATCCTGGTGGTGGCGATCGTCGCCAGCATCCTGGTGGTGATGATCGACAGCGTGCAGCACCTGCACGCCGAATGGTCCACCGGCCTGTACATCCTGGAATGGGGCTTCACCATCATCTTCACCGCCGAGTACCTGCTGCGGCTGGCGGTGGTCAAGCGCCCGCTGCGGTATGCGGTGAGCATCTGGGGCATCATCGACCTGCTGTCGATCCTGCCCGCCTACCTGTCGATGTTCATCCCCGGCGCGCAGAGCCTGCTGGTGGTGCGCGCACTGCGCATCCTGCGCGTATTCCGCATCCTCAAGCTGACCCGCTACATCGAGGAAAGTGGCGTGTTGATGACGTCGCTGTGGCGCAGCCGGCGCAAGGTGCTGGTGTTCCTGTTCACGGTGATCACCATCACCATCATCGCCGGTGCGCTGATGTACGTGATCGAGGGTCCCGAACACGGCTTCACCAATATCCCGGCCAGCATGTACTGGGCGGTGGTGACCATGGCCACGGTCGGCTTCGGTGACATCGTGCCGCAGACCGTGCTCGGCCGCTTCGTCACCTCGGTACTGATCCTGATCGGCTACAGCATCATCGCCGTGCCCACCGGCATCTACACCGCCGAACTGGCCAGCACCATGCGTGAAGCCGAACAGGCCGCGCGCCGCGATGCGCGTGGCTGCCCGGACTGTGGGCTGGAAGGCCATGAGCCGGAGGCACTGCACTGCCGCAAGTGCGGTGGCAAGCTGCCGGATGCGTTCAACCATTGAGGCATATGCCGGCCAGCGGCCGGCACTACCTTGGGCGCTTACGCAGGGATGCGTGCGCCGTTGCTCATCGCATGCGGTTGCTGGTGGTCACCAGATCGTTGTATGCGGCAAGGATCGTTGACTGCGCTCCCTCCGGGTCGGTGGTGAGCCAACTGCCCGACGCCTTCCGCTCTGCCGCCAGCGCTTCGGCGGTGATCGGCTTGTGCTGCTCCAGGCGCTCGACACCACGTCCCGCGGTACGGACCAGCTTGTCCGCCGAACGCTGCACGTGGCCCCACATCGGGTCGTCCTTGCCGACACCACCGTTCTGGATTTCCGTCACCAGTGCCTGATAGTCAGCCAACTGCGCGCGCAGCGCCGCGACGTCCGGTGCGTCGTCCTGGAACGCCGAGGCCAATCGCTTGCCGTCGCCCAGCAGGCGAAGGTGGTAGTAGGCCAGCGAGCGCCCTTCGCTTTCCTCGATCTGCTTCAGCTGCGCGGCACGGCGATCGTTCTCGTTCTTTTCCAGCGCCACATCCATCGCTTCGCTGGCCTTGAAGAAATCGGCGTAGGCCTGCATCAGCGGGGCATGCTGGCTGCGCATCCCTTCACCGCCATCACGGCGATAGTCCTCGCGGGTGAAGTAGCCATCGGCACGCTCGACCAGGGTGTTCAATGCCTGGAAGGCCTGCTGATAGTCACGCGCGGGGCCATCCACCGGCAGTGCCGGGGTCTTCGCCAGCGCGTCGGTCAGTGGCTGGCCGCAGTACTCGACGCGGTGCGACAGCACCTTTCCGGGCGAACGCGGCTGCGCTTCCTTGCCGGTCGGGCCGGCTTCGGGGTCCTTCATCCAGCTGGTGTAGGCCTGGAAGCCCTCGTGGATGGGCTGTTCAACGCCGTTGTAGCACTCGATGTAGGCGTTCACCTTCTCCAGCCCGGGGTCGGCCACGCCCAGCCCTGCCGATCTGTTGCAGCCGCTCAGGCCCGCCACAGCGCCGATCAGCAGCAGCGGCGCGATACGCAGACAGGACGTCGTCCTGGTCTCTCGCATGAGTACTGGTGCGCCGGTCACTGGCGGTTGCTCTGGAAAACGAGCGAGTTGTATTCCTGCATCAGCTTGCTGGCCGAACCGCGCGGCGCCATCGACGGCGAATCAAGCATGCGTCGTTCGAAATCGGTGTAAGGCTTTTTCTCGCTGACGCGCTGCAGCCGCTCCTTGCCTTCGCGCCGGAAATTCTCGGCCCCACGTTCGAAGCCTTCCCAGTCCGACTTGCCCGGCTCCTGGTCGGCAACCTTGGCGTGCGCTTCATCGGAAATGCGGTTGAAGGCATCCAGGCGTTCGCGGGCCTTGGCCTGATCGAAATCATCCTCGCTCATCAGATCCATGATGGCCTTGGCCTCCAGCATCATCGCCAGGCGGTAGTACTCGCGCGTGCGTCCCTCAGCCTGCTCCAGCGCCTTGAGCTGCTCGCGCTGGGCGGCGTCGTTCTGGCGCTCCAGCTCGGCATTGAACGTTTCGCTGGCAGCCACGAAATCCTTGAAGGCGGCCATCAAGGGCGCGTGCAGCTGCTTGCCCTTGGCAAACTGGTCGTCTTCGTAGTCCTGGCGATCGTAGTAGTCGTGCGCGTCCTTGCTGACCGGCACCAGCGCTTTCAGCGCCTGCTGGTAATGGCCTGCAGCAGCATCGAGTCCGGCCAGCGCCGGCTTGGCAGCGATCGCCCCGGTCACCGGAGCGTCGCACTGCTTCATGTCGTAATCGCTGATCTCGAACGGTCCGTACACGTGCGTCTCGCGCCCGGTCGGGCCAGCGTCGACGTCCTTGATCCAGCGCGTGTAGGACTGGATGCTGCCGTGGGTCTTCGAATCCAGCGCGTTGAAGCAGCCGATGTAGGCGTTGAGCTTGGCGGTCAACTGCTGCTGTGTATCGGACGGCGCCGCGCTGGTGTCCGGCGTGCCGGAGGCAGCGGCGCCGCCCGCAGCTGCGGGTGCCTTGCCACCGCAGGCGGTCAGGATCAACGACAACGAAGCGGCCAGCGCCGCGACGGAAAGAGTGCGTGACATGTGTTCACATCCCTGTTGAAAACGATTACAGCCACGCATTCTAGCGCAGCAGGCCGAGGGTCGCAGCCCTCGGCCTCTTCCGGCGACGCGTGGTCAATCCAGGAACAGATCCGGCAACAACGGACGCGACGGGTCCACCGCATAACCGGACAGATCGGTAATACCGGCCTGCGCCAGCACTTCATCGTCGATCAGGAACCGGCCGTGGAAGCCGGCCGCTTCGCGCACCAGCACCGCGTGTGCGGCATCGGCCATGATCTGTGGCGTGCGGCAGCCAGCCGCATCCACGCCCGGAATCATGTTGATCGCATCGGTGGCGATGACGGTGCGCGGCCACAGCGCATTCACCGCCACGCCCTGCGGGCCGAATTCCGCGGCCAGGCCCAGGGTGACGAAGCTCATGCCCATCTTTGCCAGCGTGTAGCCGGTGTGCGGTGCCCACCACTTCGGCTCCAGGCTCGGCGGCGGTGCCAGGGTCAGGATGTGCGGGTTCGGCGCCTGCAGCAGGTACGGCAGGCAGGCCTGCGCACACAGGAAACTGCCGCGCGCATTGACCTGCTGCATCAGGTCGAAACGCTTCATCGGCGTATCCAGCGTGCCGCGCAACCAGATCGCGCTGGCGTTGTTGATCAGGATGTCGATGCCACCGAAGGTGTCGACCGTGGCCGCCACCGCCGCCTGCACCTGCTCTTCCTCGCGGATGTCGCACTTCAGCGCCAGGCCCTGCCCGCCTGCAGCCGTCACCGCTTCGGCGGCGGTGTGGATGGTGCCCGGCAGCTTCGGATTCGGCACCGACGACTTGGCCGCAATGGCCACATTGGCGCCGTCGCGCGCAGCGCGCAGTGCGATGGCCAGGCCGATGCCACGCGAGGCACCGGTGATGAAAAGCGTTTTGCCCTGCAGACTGCCCACGTTCCACACTCCAGCGTATGCAATGAGCCGCTAGTATGCCGCGCCGACGCGGAGTTCACCCGCCCTTGACGATACTCGGGCCTCCAGACAACGCACGAGGTCCACGCCATGCGCCGTTCCCGCCTGTTGCTGCCTGCCCTGGGGCTTGTCCTGCTGACCGCCTGCCAGGGCCGTTCGCCGGAACCCGGCAAGGAGCCGCCCGCCGGTGACGCGCCCAGTGCGGAGAAGGCCGCCGCCGACGGCAAGATGCGCTGGAGCGAGGCGGTGGTCTGGGATGGCGACCTCAACGCCTGCCGCCAGGGCGAGAACGCGGCCACCCGGGATTGCCTTCGCGACGCGATGCGCGCCGGTGGCGCCAGTGCCGAGGCCATCACCGCCGCCGAGCAGTTGTCCACCGGCGGTGAGTTGGCCTATGTGACCGCCTGGCACGAGAACGAAGGACTGGGCATTGCCACGGTCGAGTATCCGTTCCGCGCCAACACCAATGAAGGCACCCGACTGGTCGATGCCGGTGGCAAGCGCATCGATGTGGATGCCGTGCAGTTGGACGACACCCTGCGTGCCGACCCCACTGTGCAGGAACTGCTGAAGGCCAACCCGCAAGCCACGCCGTTCGCACCGGCGCAGTCGGCCGGCGCCTCGCCGCTGGAGAACGGTGGCATCCGTTTGCTGTACCGCACGCCGCTGCGCGACTGCCACGCCTGCCCGGATGTGGGGCAGTTGCAGATTGCCTATGACTTCGACGCCAAGCGCAACTTCATTGGCCAGCAGGTGGTGCCGGCGACGCCGTAAGGCCACCGCCCCCTGTAGAGCCGAGCCATGCTCGGCTACATCTCCAGGGTCGAGCATGGCTCGACGCTACACACAGCGCCGCTACACGGCGCT